>CAZNYG010000022.1:0-1361 GCA_964577205.1 uncultured Elusimicrobiales bacterium
CGTTGTACCACGCGGGGCGCGGCCGAAAGGGAGAGTCGTCCATGCCTGAACTGCGTTCAAGGGTTATGACCGCTATGGAAAGGGCGGCCGGAAGCATGCCCGTTTCATCCGGCGAAGGCGCGTCGGCGCTGCGAGACTGGGCAATGGCGCGCGCGGCGCGCGATCATAAATTGTTCCTGGATCCTTTGACCAGCTGGGAAGAGATCAGCGATCTGCGCGCGGTATTCGAACCTCTGGGCGTGGAGTCGTTGTTAAAAGCCAGCTGATATTCAATACACTTTCTCGCCCCTTCTTTTCAAAGAAAGGCTGGGGACTAATTCCATAAAAAAAGGAAACCGTCTGTTGTGGACGGTTTCCTTTTTTACGAACGCGAAGCGTTTACAGTGGTTAGTACTATATCTCATTTTTCGGGAACAATTGCTTATACACTACGATCGCGCAGTTTCTAACCCGGCCGTCCTTTTCCATGGTTGCCACTCCGCGGAGGACGCCTTCAAAAAATGTCTTTTGCTGTGTAGTCATGGATTTCAGCACCTGGGAGTTATAGGAGATGGCTTCCAGCATGGTGATCTGGGCTTTATGGTTACTGCTCCCCCAGATCTTATCGGCGACAATACGCAGGCACTGTTGTTTTGTTTTCGCCGAAATTGCTTTATCTTTGGACGCGACAAGCTGCCATAAGACGCGGGATACGCTGGAAATGTTATAGTAGCCTTTCTGAGCGTTCTCGTTTGCCCATGACGTTTTTCCTGCCATGGCTATGATCCGGCTTACACAGTACTGTTTCACTTTGTCGCTGACGCCCTTTCCGGTGGTCAATGTCAGCATAAGCTTTTCGGCGGTATAACTGTTGATTTGGTTCTTCTCGATCTTGTCCAGAACGCTTTTTGCCATGGCGGTTGTTACGGTTTTCAGGTTTGAGGGCAATTGTGTCTTTACCGATTCGCTTACTTTGCTGCTGGGAACATTTTTTAAAACAGGGGCATTCTTTCCATTGGGAGATGATGGTGTTTCAATCTGCCCGGCGATCAACGGCATGCATAACGAAACAACACAGATAACACAGACGAACAATGCGCGTTTCATAAAAACCTCCTGTCTTGTGAGAGCGGCGCTTTTCCTTGTGCGCGCGGCACGCGCGCATTTCATTGATTTTGATTGCCTCCTCTTTGCCGCTTTTCCTTGTGCGCGCGGCACGCGCGCACGATTCCGGGAAAAGCGCCGCTTTAAAATGCCAGTGGCAGGATCCTTACACTGCCTGGATTTGTTTGACAAGCCCTGTGCGTTTGCCAACAACCCGTGTCAGGTTCATTTTGAAGGAGGCGTGGCGCCGTTCGTGACAAGTTTATCGGAAGCGCCGT
>CAZNYG010000022.1:1461-27708 GCA_964577205.1 uncultured Elusimicrobiales bacterium
ACGCTTTGTGTTCAGCGACACCCTTGGGAGTGCTGGCTTCCACGGCGACAAGTTTACCCTTGACGGCAGTCTTTTGGACGGTTCCCGAAGCCTTGTATTCAGCGGTGCCCTTGGGGGTGCTGGCAGCTATGGCGAGTTTGCTCTTGCCGGCTTGCTTTTTTACTGCTTCGGAAGGAGGCGTGGCGCCGTTCGTGACAAGTTTATCGGAAGCGCCGTACGCTTTGTGTTCAGCGACACCCTTGGGAGTGCTGGCTTCCACGGCGACAAGTTTGTCCTTAAGGACAACTTCCTTGTCCGTTCCGACAGCCTCTTTGGCCGTGCCGGTTTTTCCCTTTACAAGGGCCTTCTGTTCTGCCAGCGCCTTGTTGAACGCCGCGACAGCCTGGTTCTTTTCATTTCTCTTGGCCGCAACTGCTTTCGCGGACGCTTTGGACTTCTGCAGTTTCTGCACTTCGCCCGCGAGCTTGTTGGCCAGCTGGCGCTGTTTTGCGATCTCGGCGTTCTTTGCCTGGATCGCCTTGGCGTCAACATTCTTGTTGGGAGTTGTCGCCCTTGTTTGCGTGGAAGGAGAGATGTTGGTGTTCTTTTTTCCCGTAGTTATCGTACCCGCGAAACCACAGGGGACTAACGACAGTACCAGCATCAGCGACATCAATGTTCTTACCATGATACGGCCTCCTTAATCAGATGTACCTTACCGACTGCTGTCCAATAGTGGGCAGTTAATTGGGAAATCACTGGAAAATGTTGTGAAAAAAATGAAAAATCATGGGACGTCCCCGTCCAGAGAGAGCCGGTCGGCCCAGTTCTGCTGCTCGCGCGCCTTTATCCGTCCCCGCGCGACCAGGTAAACGAACGGCACAAAGAACAGTGTCAGCACGAGAGCAAAAGAAAGGCCGCCTACCACCGTGATAGCCATGGGAGAGGTGGCTTCGGCGCCTTCGCCCAGGCCCAACGCCAGTGGAAAAAGGTCTATTATGGTGGTCAGCGTTGTCATCATGATGGGGCGTATGTGTTCGGCGGTGCAGTGTATCACCACCTGCTCAATGTCCGCGGCCTGGTCTTTTGCCGCAAAGAAGTTATAGCGGTCCACGAGCATGATGGATATGCTTACCACGTTGCCGATAAGCATTATCATGCCCAGCATGGATATTGAGTTTATTGACTTGAACGTGAAGAAAAGTGTAAATACGGCTCCGATGACCCCGAGCGGGACAGCGGTCATCACGATAAGCGGCTGCAGCAGCGATTCGAACTGCGAGGCGAGGATCATATAGATGATGATGATCCCCAGCACCATGGCGAAGACCGAAGCCTGCATGGATTCACGCAGCGCGACCATTTCTCCGCCTATGTTCGTCGTTATGTCCCCGGAGGGCGGGATGTCGGCCAGCACGCTTTTCAGCTTGCTGACGCCGCGGGAGAAGCTGTTCTTGATATTGGCTGTCACCAGGTACGTGCGCTCCCCTTCGTAACGGCGGATCTCGGGCAGGGATTTGACGAACAATGCCTGGCTTACCTGCTTGAGCTGGATCGTCATGCCCCAGGGGGAATAGGCGGTCATTTCGGTAACTTTTTCAAAGGTGTCGCGGTCTTCGGGACGCATGCGCACGCGGATATCGTATTCTTCATCCTTCAGTTTCAGCTTCGTCGCCACGTATCCCTTGATGGCGGCAAGGGACATCGCGGAGATGTCCTGGGTGGACAGGCCGAAAAGAGAGGCGCGTTCGCGGTCGATCTTGACCTTGAGCTCCGGCACGGTGTCCGAGGGGTTTATCTTTATGCCGTAAAAATCCGGCGTCTCGTTCAGAGCCTGTTTGATCTTTTCCGCGTGCGCTCTCAGTTCCGTCAGTTCGCGCCCTTTGACCTCTATGGTCACGCCCGAAGAGGCCCCGATATTCGAACCGAAAAGGCCCTGCTGGGTGATGAACTCGGTTTCCATGCCCGGAACGTTCCATTTTTTGATCTCTTCGCTGACCTCCGCGACCAGTCTGTTCGTGGACATTCCTTTTCTTTCAAGGCGCGCGATGATCCTTGACTGATACTGTCCCAGTGATTCAACGGCTGCCGCGCCGCCGGTGTCGCCGGTTGACCCTACCGTCACTGCAAGGTCCTTGATCTCTGTGAAACGGCCGAGGTATTTTTCGACCCGTTTCGTCATATCGTCAGTCAACTCAAGCGGCGTATCCGGGCGCATGGAGATGTTCAGGACGAAACGGCGTTCATCTACCTTAGGCATGAACTCCTTTGGTATCAGCATGAACACCAGTATCCCGGCGCCAACGTAGACGCCCGTCCAGAACAACATCTTGCGTATGGGCCATTTCAGGACTTTGATTAGCAGTGGTACGAAGAATTTGTCGGTCAGGTCTTTGCCCGCGGCAATGGACTGTTTCGCCAGGTTGACCTTCATGGCGAGCCGCGGTACAAGGAATATGGCCACGAACACCGACGCGATCATCGAAAAAGTGATCGTCATGGCCAGCTGTTTGAACAGCTGCCCCGCCATGCCCGCGACGAAAATAAAGGGCAGGAATATCGACACGGTGGTCAGTGTCGAGCTGATGATGGGGGATATCAATTCTGTCGTCGCTTCGTAAATTATCTCTTTTTTGTCGCGGCCGGGATCCTTGTGGTATTTGGTCAGTATGTTCTCCAGCACGACGTTCGAGTTGTCCACGACCATGCCGATACCCACGGTAAGCCCGCCCAGCGACATCGTATTGATGGATATGTTGCCGAAATACATCAGGCTCAGCGTTACCAGCATCGTGATGGGGATGGCGATATTGATGATGACGGATGCCGTCATGCTCTTCATGAAAAAGTAGAGGAGAATGAATGAGAGCGCGGCGCCCTGCAGGGCGTTCATGTAGATGTTGTCCAGAGAGTTCTCGACGAATTCCGATTGGTCGTAGATGACCTTCAGTTCGACGTCCCGCGGCAGTTTCGTTTCAAGCTCTTTCAGCTTCTTCTGAATGCCTTTGGACATCGTGATAAGGTTGGTCCCGGACTGGGGGTAAATGCCCAGGGAAACGTTTTCCTTGCGGTTGTAACGGGAATGCCCGGTGCGGTCTTTCAGCGATTCCCGGATGTCGGCGATGTCCCGGATATATACGATCTTGTCGTTGCGCACTGTCTCGCCGCGGACGCGCCGCGTGACCCTGCGCGACGACGCGTTCTGTTCCTGCTTGCCGAACGAAAGCGCCGCTATGTCCCCGATGGACTGGAATTCGCCTACGGTCTTTACCAGGAATTCCGACTGGCCGTCCTTGATGTTGCCGGCGGGATAGGTTATGTTGGCGTCGCGCAGCGAGCTTATGATATCCGTGATGGACACCTGGTTGGCGAGCAGGCGGCCCTTGTCTATCTCGACAAGGATCTCTTTTTGTTCGCCGCCGCGGATATCGACCTTCGCGACGCCGTCGAGCCGTTCGATCTCGTCCTTCAGGTTCTTTTTGCAGAAATACCGGAGCTCGGCCATGCGCCACGCGTCTGGTTCGGCCTGTTTATAATTGACGGAAAGGATCATCGCTTCGACCTGCATGGGATTGTACTTCAGCACTATGGGGTCGTGGCAGTCCCGTGGAAGCGATTCCTTGATAAGGTCTATTTTTTCGCGCACGTCCATGGCGGCCAGGTCCATGTTGGTGCCCCAGCGGAACTCGCAGGTGACGATGGACGCGCCTTCCCGCGAGACGGAGCTGACCCGTTTGACGTTCTTGACGGTGCCCACGGTCTCCTCGATGATCTTGCTGATCAGCTTTTCGGATTCCTCCGGCCCGGCGCCTTCGTATTTGGTCACAATGGTTATCTGTGGATACTCCATTGACGGGAACAGCTCCTGGGGAATGCGCGTCCAGGAGATGATGCCCAGCAGCGCGACACCCACGAACATCATGACGGTCGTGACCGGCCGTTCGATAGGAAGCCTGAAAAGATTCATTAGAAACCTCGTTTAGAAAGACAATGTAAAATGAAAAATGTAAAGTGAAAAACGAAAATCGAAAAACTCTTCCCTTCTCCCTCCGGGAGAAGTCGTGGTAGCGCGCGGGCTTCAGCCCGTGCTTACGCGAATTCATATCCGCGCCGGACCTGCCCTCCCCGCTTAGATTTGTCCTGCAAATCTGGGGAGGATGAAGCCGTCGCCTACCCCCAATACCGCCTCTGTCTCATACTATAGTCTTGCCTTTGCTTTTCATTTTACATTTTACACTTTACATTTTTCATTGCCTTTATAGTTCTTCTTCCATCGGTTTGTTGCGGTCGCGGAAGGCTTTGTATCTTTCAACGGCGAATTCCCTGATGCCGCGCGTCATATCGCGCAGCTGTTCCTTTATTTCAGGTATCCGTTTTTGCAGATAGTCGTTATAATGTTCCAGTGTCAGGTATCCCACCGGCACTATCAGCAGCGTCAGCAGGGTCCCGGTGATGGTGCCGAACAGGATCGTTAGCCCCAGCGAACGCCACATGGCGGCGGCTTCGTCCTTGCTCAAGACCATCGGCACAAGGCCGAGGGTCTTCATGAGCATGGTTATCATCTCCGGGCGGAACCGTTCGTTGCAGGACTCGAATATAACGCGCAGAAGGTTCGCGCGGCCCTTGCGCCGGGTGTTGATCTTTTCGACGAGAATGATGGAACTGTACACCACCGACCCGAACAGGATCATCATGCCGATCCACACCCCCAGGCTGATGGGCTTGTCGAAAGCCCACAGGGAAAACGCCACGCCGATAATGCTCAAAGGCAGCGCGCACATGATCAACAGCGGCTGCGTGTAGGATTCAAAGAGAGAAGCGAGCACCAGGTAGATAAGGATAACCGTCATCGCGATCGCGAGAGCGAACTGTTTCCTGTTGCGCAGCGTTTTTTCGTAATCGCCCGAGATCGTGAACGAATAATCTTTGGGGAAGGCCACGCCCTTCAGCACGCCCGTGATCTTCTCCGCGGCGGCGGTGAGCCCCATTTGCGCGCGGTTCGCGCTTATCTGGATGAAACGTTTTTTGTTCTTATGCCATATCTCCTGCGTCGATTTGACCTCTTCTATCTCTCCCAGCTGCCCGAGGCGCAGGACATCGCCCGAAGGCGACACCAGCCCGAGGAACGGCAGTTCCTTGACCGATTGCACGGAGCCGGGGATCAGGCGGCAGATCGTCTCGATCTGTTTCCCTTCCGCCCGGTAGTGCGTGGCTACCAGCCCGCGGAGCTGGCAGTGGAGCACGTTGCCGAGATACTGGGTGGTGAGCCCGAACAGTGCGACCTTGTCCTGTTCAACCTTGACGTTGACCTCGGGTTCGTCTTCGCGCATGCGGATCTTGATATCGGTAAGCCCTTTCATCTGCGAAAGGCGCCCGGAAGAGGCGAATGCCAGCTGCTTGAGCACTTCGTAATCAAAACCGTAGAAATCCACGAACATCTCGCTGGAGCCAGTGGACTGGGACTCCTGGAAATAGACGAACGCTGGAGAGAACTCGTTGAACCGCTTGCGGAACTCGCTTTTGAACTTCTCCGGATCCTTCTTGACACGCACCTCGATAAATGTATGAAGTTTCTCCACCTTGGACGAGACGCGGTCCACGACGGGATAGGCGATAAGGGCTTTTTCCATTTTTTTGACGATTTCGTTCGATATCTCGATGCGCGTCGCGGGAGGGAACTGGATGCCGACGCGGAACGTGTTGATGTCGCCGGGATCGATGAATTCCGAGTCTCTTTTGCTCATGACGAAGATCGAGGCGGCGAAAAGCAGTATGACCGCGGCCCAGATCCATTTCTGGCGGTTGAACGAGAACTTGAGCAGGCGCTGGTAGCCGTGGCGCAGCTTCCGGTACCAGTCCATGAAATCCGGTTCGAAGTTGTTCTGCCACCGGTAGCACTGCGGCGGCAGGAAGATCAGCGTGCTGATGACCGACGCGACGAGCGCGAACGTGATGGTCAGCGCGAACGGAACGTACATCTGCCGGATCTCCGGTTCGATGAAGACCAGCGGCAGGAACACGATCATAGTGGTCAGCGTGGAGGCGAGGATGGGCAGGGCCAGCTCCCTTGTCCCTTCGACGATCATGGTCCTCTTGTCTGGAAAGGTCCTGCGCAAGTGGTGGAACGAGATGTTCTCCAGGATGACGATGGCGTTGTCCATCACGTTCCCGATGCCCATGGCGAGCCCGGAGAGCGTCATCACGTTGAAGGTCAGCCCCGAGAAATAGAAGAACATGACTGAAATGAGCAGGCTCAGGGGCAGCGTGGTCACGACTATCATGATGCTGCGCATGTTGCGCATGAACAGGAAAAGGATGCCCGCCAGCAGCAGCGCGCCGACGACCAGCGATTCCTCAAGCGAGGAGATGGCCTTGCGTATGAACTCCGCGTCGTTCTTTACGATCGTTATAATTACGTCTTTGGGATACAGGAGCCGCAGCTCTTTGACCAGTTTCTCGATCTCTTTCGACACCGTGATCGTGTTCGCTGTGGATTCCTTCTGGACGTAGAGAGAGACCACGGGGCGGATGTTGAGCCGGGCGAAGGATGTCGGCTCATAGAAGGAGTCGCGCACCGTCCCGATGTCCTTCAGCCGGATGACCGAACCCGACGGGGTGATCGCCACGCCGGTGTTCTGGATCTCCCTGATGCTTTTGTATTCGCCCGTGGCGCGGATGATGAATTTCTCGTCATTCTGCGTTATCTCGCCCGCCGAGATGGATATGTTGTTCAGGTTGATGCGCTGCACTACCTGCAGGATGGGAAGTCGGAAAGATGCGAGGCGGGAATTGTCGAGCTCTATCAGGAATTTGCGCTCGCGGCCGCCGCCGACCTCGACGTTGGCGACGCCCGCGATCCGCATGATCTTTTCCTTGATCTTGTCCTCGGCTATCTCGCGCAGCTTTTCGGACGACAGCGTGTCCGACCCGAGCGAAAGGATCATGACCGGCGTGTCGGACTGCTGGAACTTGGCGATGATGGGTTTCTCGACCTCCTTCGGCAGGAGGTGCTTGACCATCGCGAGTTTCTCGCGCACGTCGATAACGATGAAGTCCGTGTCGATGTTATGGTGGAACCGGAGCACTATGGTGGATTCGGATTCGCGCGACGAGGAGATTATTTCTTTGAGGCCGTTGATCTCGGAAAAGGCTTCTTCCAGCGGGCGGGTGACGTGCTTTTCCACCTCGGAGGCGGCGATGCCGCCGCGCAGGCGGGTGATTACGCTGACCTCCCCGAAATCCGCGTTGGGATAGAGTTCAACGGGGATCCGGACGATACTGACCGCGGAGAACAGGATGATGGCGCAGACCATCATCAGCGTCGCGATAGGTTTCTTTATGCCTAATTCTATCATCGGATGGCCCGTTGAAAACGCATGCTTTTTGTCATTGCCGGACTGTTAAGCGACACTATTGATCTACGTCTACGGTAGGCGCCGGCTTCAGCCGGTGCGCAGGCCTCGCGCTGAATGTTTAAAGGCAGTGAAAGCGGGCTGAAGTCCGCGCCTGTCTGTTTCAGCAGTTGCTCCGCGGTATGCGCGGGAGACAGGAAATCACCCTCGCCCCTTCGGGGAGAGGGCAGGGTGAGGGGGCAGAGGAGGACACCGGAGCGCCGGCTACTGCTGAGAGTTCCCCGACGCTTCGCCGCCTTCTTCGGATGTCGGAGCGGACCCTTCCAGGTTAATGTTCTGGGGGTTGTTCTTGTCTGGTTCAGCTTCGGTGAACTTGACGCGTATGCCGTCGGAAAGCTGTCCCTGGGTCTCTATGATGACCTGTTCGTCGGGAAAAAGGCCGTCGTCAATGATGGTCTTCTGCGAGAGTTTCATACCCGGCTTGATCGTGCGCATCTCGACGGTGCCTTCCCCGGGGATGCGCGGGTCGGGCTTGACCAGCGGGACCAGGAACGTGGCGTCGCCGAGGGAGACGATGCTGTCCGACGGGATAATGATGGCGTTCGGCACTTCCATCAGGTACACCAGGCCCCTGCCGAACATGCCCGAGCGGAGCGTCCCCTCGTTGTTCTCAACGCTTATCTTGATCGTGGTGGTGCGCGTGCGTTCCTTTACCGTCGGGGCGATCTCCGAGATCGTCCCGTAGAAGTCGCGGTTCTGGTAAGAATCGCAGTTGATCTTCACGCGCAGCCCGGTCTTCAGTTTATTAACGTCCTTTTCAGGAACGTCCACCTCAAAGTTGGTCTGGCCGCCGCTGATGAACTTTGCCACGACGTCCTGCGGGGTGACGTAGTCGCCCGATTTGATGATGACCTCGGCCAGCGTGCCTTCGGAAGGCGCCAGAAGGTTCGTTTTCGCGAGGTTGGACTGCGCCAGTTCAAGCTCGGACCGGGCGGCCTTCATGCGCGCCTCCGCCGATGCCGTCTCGTACTGCATTTCCTTGAACTTACTCTCGGAAACGGCCTTCATGCGGTACAGGTCTTCGTACACTTTCAGCCGCTGCGAAGCGGAATAATAGGCCGATTGTTCGCTGGAGAACTTGCTGCGGGCGAAATCCGCCTTGGTGAAGGCGTCTTTCGGGTCCAGCGAGCACACGGTCTGGCCCTTTTGCAGGCGGTCGCCTTCCTTGTAATTGTAAGAGGATATCACGCCGTCGATCTCGAAACGCATTTCGTTCTCGATCGCGCCCTTTATCGTGCCCATGACCATGTACGTGTCGACGAAATTCTCGCGCCGTATCTTCTGGGTCTTCACCTGCACCATGTCCGGCCCTTCCACGGCCTTCTTTTCCGGGAAGAATACCTTATTGATCACCACGATGCCGATGATCAGCGCGGCCACTACGCCCGCGGCCACTAACGCCTTGCGGGTAAGAAGCCACGGGAAATGATATTCCATGACCTCATGGTAGTGGGATGCTTTTTTTCTGAGCGGCGCGGCGAGACGGGATGCTTTTTTCAGCAGGGGGCTCAGCGCCGGTATGATCTTCTCCGTCAGAGAAGAGATGAATTTCCAAGCGTTGTTCAACAGCCTTTTTATCACGTCCAAGATAGATCCTCCAAGAAACAAGCTCGTCAGCTCATGAGCTCATAAGCTCATCAGCAACGACAAACTCAAATGCTTTTTGCCTGGTTGTCATCCCCGAGTCTATCGGGGATCCATGAATCCAAAATTGTAAGCACCGGCTTCAGCCGGCGCTTAAGCCTTCAGCACGGGCTGAAGCCCGTGCGCTACCACACCACTATGCTGTTGTTTTGTCTTTTCCGCCTTTGCTTAAGAGCTCATGAGCTTACGTGCTATGAGCCAATCTATCTCAGCGGCATCAGCGTCAGCCGTTCAAGTTCGGCCACGGAGGCGTAATTGGCGTAGACGGAACGCGCGAAGGAAGAGATCGTTTCCGCGTACTTCCAGGCTTCCTCCATCAACTGCACCGTCGGGACTTCATAAAGGTCGTTCCGTTTCCGCGTCAGTTCAAGTTTGCGTTTCTTCAGCGTCATTTCCTTGCGCAGCGTGCGCGCGTTCCGGAGCGAGTTCGCGTACTCTCCGTACGCTTTCTGCACGGCTATAAGATTTTTACTGAGGACGTCGTTATACTCCGCCTGCGCCTGGTGAAAGTTCACTTTGCTTTCTTTCGCGTCAACGTAATAGCTCATGTCGTCGAAGAAAGAAAGTTTCGCCTCCAGCGAGCTGCTTTCTATGCGGGTTGAGACGTCGGTAACGCTGGCGGGGGACGTCTTGTCGGAATTCTGGGTCACCTCGAACGAATTGCCCCACAGGCTCCAGTTCATCCGCCCCATGACGCTCCATACGGTGGCCAGGTCCAGCGGCTCCGTGACGAAGGCTTCTCCGCTCTGCCCGTAAAAGCCTTCAACGGAGAACCGGGGAATGACCTTGGACCGGTTTATTTTCTTTTTCTCGTTGGCCATGCGGATCTGCAGCTGGTTGAGCTTCAGATCGACGTTGTTGATCGCGATGAAACCCGAACACTCCTCAAGGGTAAAGGTTATTTCAGGCACGTCGTCGGCAAGAGCTTCCGGCACGAGCGCGGGGATATTCTCCATGGAATCGACGTTCAGCAGCGTGAGCAGCTTCCTGATCGATATCTGCAGGTTCAGTTCGGAGGCTCTTAAAAGGTCTTCGACCCTGTCGCGGAAGTTCTCCGCTTCGATCAGGTCGAGTTCCGCGATCGCCTTCGCTTTATATTCGATGCGGACCTTGTTCTGCAGGCGGTCGACGTCGTCGAACGCCTTGCTGAGCGCGGCATACTCGGATTTCAGCGTAAGCATTTCATAGTAGGTCAGCTTTACGTTGAAGAAAAGCTCCTCGCGCGCCTTGGTGTAATTGTATTTTGAGGCGTCCACCATCATGCGGTCATAAGCATAAGCCGCGCGCAGCCGGCCGCCCTCGTACAGGGAAAGAGAGCCGCGGAGCCCGATCTCCTCGGCTTCATAGGCATCGCCCTGAATGGTGACGGTGCTGATCTTTGTGTCGACGGTCTTGCCGCGGGTGAAGCGGCGCTGGGCGGTGATGAAGGGGAAAAAATTGCGCGCGGAACGGGACACTCTCACCTTGCCGAGGTTGATCTGTTCTTCGGCGACGGCGAGTTTCCGGTCCCGGGCCTCAGCGATCTTCAGGCAGGTGTCCAGATACTGGTCCGAAGCGGCGGCCAGGGAAGGCAAAAAAATGAACACAAAAAACAAAAAGAGTTTTTTGTGCTTTATGGTCAGCGAAGCGGTGCCGGGAAATCGCATAATTTGTTTTCTTTTCAGGCAGAAAAATAACAACCGTTACAAGTATACATGAAACCCCCATTTCTGTCAATTGTTTTTTGAAAATTTGTTTTTTGGGATTATTCAGCACTATTCATGATTGGTACAGGAGCCGCGGTCCGGACGGGCAGCGTCAGCAGGCGGTACAGGTAATGGCTGCGTGTAACCCGGACGATCTGTCGTTTATACATCCCCGGCAGCGGGAGAAGGAATTGTCTGATTGGGCCACTGACGTTGCGCGCATGGTGTCCCGGGATCTTAATCGGGAATTTATAAATGCCGTTTTTCTTCAATTGCCTGCTTTTTCAACTTTTTCACAAATATTCCTTGAGAAAACGACAGTTGTACACTATTATATTACTAAGGTTTAGAGCTTCCGGTTGTGTTTAAAACGAATTTTCAAACTTGTTTCTCCCTGGTAAGGAGGGTGTCATGTTCGGGCCATTCTCACTTCTCTTCCGTCGTAAAACTCACGAAACCCCCCAACCCTTTACCATATTCCGATTCACCGAAAAACTGAAGAAAGGGATAGCTCTGTCCTTAACGGCCGCGCTGCTGATGAACGTTGCCGACTTGAGCGTCATCGCCGCGGAAACGCAGTATGACGATATGCAGAAGATCAAAAAAGACCGCGACGCTCAGATCGCGGTCTTTCGTCCGAACGGCGGCGTCAGCCCGGCGATGATGAACCAGCCGGTCAGTGTGGATAAGACGAACACGGTGAAGGTGGGCGGCCAGTCGATCGGTTACGCCGATCAGAAAGCGAAAAAAGTGTTCGTGGTCCAGCCCGACGGCAGTTTCAAGTTCGACAAAGCATACACAGACAAGATCTTCGGCGGTAAAAAAGACGACGGGAAAAAAGTTTCCACGCCCGCGCGCGGCAGCTACGAACAGCAGAAAGCGCGTATGGCTGCCGAATCAACAGCCGTAAAACCTCAGGCAGTTCCGTCCTCCGGACAGGGCCCGCAGGCGGCGCCTGCCGGCAAGCCGGACCTGAAGCTGGGTATAAGCGCCCCCAAAACGGATAAAGCGGCTGAGGCCCGGGCCGGGAACATTGAAACCGGACAGAAGAATGAGGGCGTTTCCGAGCACAAGGAAGGCAAAGAGGACATCGAAAAGCAGGCCGCGGCCGGCAAAAAGCTGGACGAGTCTGCCGATGTGGCGGTCGTGACACTGGCGCGGGTTCAGGAACTGAGCGCCAAACAGGGAGTCCGGCTGGTAGCGAAGTCTGTGCCGGAAAGCGGGCTGAACGAGGCGCTTAAGAAGGGCGCTGTCGTAGCGCACTTGAAAAACAAGCAGGGCGGCGCGGACATGTTCGCGGCGGTCAGCAACGACGGGACGGTAACGTACGGGGCCAAAGACGGCAATGTGGTGACAACGACGCTCGCGCAGTTCCGTGACGGCGCGGGCGCGAACTACGAATGGACGGGGAAGGTGTTGCAGGGCGCGCAGGGCGCTGGGGACAGGGATTCGCTGGACGGCATCACGAAAACGGGGACCAAAGGCTTGTTCGATCAGCTGCTCCTGAAGAAGCTGGGAGCGCCTGGATCGGCAGTAAAAAAACAAGCCGTAGCCGCATCGGAGAAAGACACTTCCGCGGGCCAGGCCGCGAAGAACACGAAAACCGGCACGGCCGGCGTGGCGGGTGAGGCGCAAAAGGCGATCAGCACGGTGGCCGGCTGGCTGGAACAGTTCGCGAAAGCGGGCCTTGCCAAACAGCAGGAACTGCTGAAAGCGATGGGGCAAAAGCTGGGGATAGCCGCGTCGGAGCTGAAAAGCCTGACCGCGGACAAGGCAAAACAGATCATTTCCTATTTAAAGGGCCAGGGCGAAAAAGTCATCAACTGCGCGGTTGAATCGCTCAGCAAGATACTTACGCTGGGCCTGGTAAAACACTCAAAATCCGATGTCGCTTCAACGGCGATACTCGTTGATATATTAACAGGGAACTTCAACACCGGCGACAGCCAGATGCAGTTGAGTATGTACGCCATCCAGAAGGCCGGCAATACGTACGGCATCAACCTTAAAGGGTACGCCACGGACATGGCCGGCCTTGCAAAACTGGCGGCGGCGGGCCCGGTAGTGGCGCATCTTGACCTTGGCGGCGGCCAGGGCCACTTTGTTGCCGTGACCGGTGTTAAGAACGGAATGGTGTACTACACCGATAAAGACAGCTCCGGCAAGCAGGTACAGAAGTCCATGTCCGCTGAAGAGTGGAGCAAATACTGGACAAAAACAGCGATGTCGAGCGCGTCCGGGGTGACCGGCGTGCGCGAGATGTCCTCCAGCGAACTGCAGTCCGTGCGCGGAGCGGGTTTTTCCCGGGCTGCTCCCGCGACGAATAACTGGGCAGGCAAGTACAGGAGTTCGGGCGCTCCTCAAAAAACTCCCGCCAGTTCATCAGCCTCAGAGGCATCCGCCGCAGCGGCCGCTCGCGCCCGCCAGGCTGCCGTAGAAGCTGCGAAGAGAGCCGCTGAAGAGGCGCGCCGCAGAGCGGAAGAGGCCCGCAGACGCGCTGAAGAGGCGCGCCGGAAAGCCGAAGAAGCTCGCCGGAAGGCTGAGGCCGCTTCAAGACAGAAAGCCGCGGAAGCCGCTGCAAGACAGCGGGCGCAGCAGGAAGCGAAGAAAAGCAAATCCTCGTCCAAAGTGTCCAAGCCCGGCGATCAGAAGATGCTGGTCCAGTATAAAGCCGATGTCAAAAATCCAAAGCCCGCGGTCAAATCTCCCGCCGCCGGCGGCGGGACAAAAGGCAAGCCCGTTCTCGCCCAGAAGAAGATCACAAAAACCGTCACCCAAAAAGTCGTGGTAAAGAGCACGGTTGATCAGGCGGCCCTGAACAAATACAAAACAATGCTGAACAGTGTGGCCGCGCAGGAAGCGAAAGACGGGATAACGGCCGGAAAGGGGATCCCCGTAGCGCTGATCTCAGCGATGAGGACCAATCCGGTCCTTGCCGCCAACATGTCCACGTCCAACAACGCGCTTATAAAATTCGCGTACAGCCAGCTTAAAAAAAGCGGCCTGATCGCCGCGGATAAGGCCGGCGCGGTCAGGACTGTCACGAAAACCATAGTCTTTACCGAGGGAGAATCTTCCGTCGTCAACACAGCGGACTTAAAAAAGCCTTCGAAAACGGCGGCTCCGTCAAAAATTGCCGTTGCCGGCGGCGGCGCGGTGAAGACGGTGGACACCGCCGCGCTGAACAAATACAAGGCGATGCTGGCGTCGGTGGCAGCGCAGGAACGCAAGGACGGGATAGTTCCGGGCAAGGGGACGCCGATTGCGTTGATCTCGGCGATGCGGACGAATCCCAACCTTGCCGCGCAGATGGCGAACTCGAGCGACGCGCTGATCAGGTCGGCGTACAACTCTTTGAAGCAGAACGGATTGATCCCGTCTAAAACTGTGACGGCGGCCAGTACCGCGAACAAGATACTTCAGTTCGAGCAGGGCAAAACCACGGTCATGACCCCCGAACAGCAGGCAGCGCAGGCGCAAAAGAAGTTTGTGACCGCAAGCCCGAAAGCCCCCGCCCAGCCGTCAGTGGACACCGCCGCGCTGAACAAATACAAGGCGATGCTGGCGTCGGTGGCAGCGCAGGAACGCAAGGACGGGATAGTTCCGGGCAAGGGGACGCCGATTGCGTTGATCTCGGCGATGCGGACGAATCCCAACCTTGCCGCGCAGATGGCGAACTCGAGCGACGCGCTGATCAGGTCGGCGTACAACTCTTTGAAGCAGAACGGATTGATCCCGTCTAAAACTGTGACGGCGGCCAGTACCGCGAACAAGATACTTCAGTTCGAGCAGGGCAAAACCACGGTCATGACCCCCGAACAGCAGGCAGCGCAGGCGCAAAAGAAGTTTGTGACCGCAAGCCCGAAAGCCCCCGCCCAGCCGTCAGTGGACACCGCCGCGCTGAACAGCTACAAAGCTATGCTCGAGAGGGTCGCGGCGCAGGAAGCGAAAGACGGCATAACCCCCGGGAAGGGGCTGCCGATCGCTCTTATCTCCGCGATGAGAACGAACGCGCTGCTCGCGGCGCAGATGGCGAACTCGAACAACGCGCTGATCAGGGCGGCGTACAGCGAGCTGAAGAAGAACGGGCTGATAGCGAAGGACCAGTCGGCGGCGCAGGCGTACGCGAATAGAACGATAGTGTTCAACGACCGTAAGTCCTCGGTGATAAACACCTATGTCCCCGCGGTCAATGATGTCGATCAGGCACCAAAAGGAATTGGGGAAGCAGACCAGCAGGCTGCGCTGAAACAGTACAAGGCGCTGATCGAAGCGGTGGCGGCGCAGGAAGCGAAGGACGGCATCGTTCCCGGCAGAGGAATACCCGCCGCTTTGATATCCGCCATGAGGACCAATCCCCTATTCGCCGCCAACATGGCTGGGTCCAACAACGCTCTGATAAAATACGCGTACAACGAATTGAAGAAAGCCGGCTTGATCGCGTCCGACCAATCCTCCGCCGCGGGCATGGCGAACAAAGTGCTTATTTATGAGGACCGGAAAGCAACGGTTGGAGAAAAACAGTCTCCAAGCGTGGGAAATACGGCCGGCGGCAGCGGCAATGGCACAAATTCGAATCAGCAGTATCTCGATCAAATCTCCGGACAACCACTTCGCGCGGTGGAAGAAA
Organism: uncultured Elusimicrobiales bacterium; assembly: GCA_964577205.1. GTDB lineage: Bacteria > Elusimicrobiota > Endomicrobiia > Endomicrobiales > CAIRNS01 > CAZNYG01. The sequence continues at coordinate 16,812 of CAZNYG010000022.1, forward strand.
GAAGCACGCTGAACAGCGGTGTCATAGCGGCAAAAATGAAAACCTCCGACTGGCTCGATGTCCAGAAAAAATATTCCCAGTTCCAGTTCACCGGGAACGTCAATTACAAATACGGGGATCAGAATGGGAACTCCCACGGCGCAAACAGCAACGACGGCGACGATCCGGATGTGAGATGGTTTGAGGTCAGGATTACCAATCCAGACGGCTCGGTCACGACGAAGGAAATATGCGAATACGACCTTAACAATCAGGTCAGAAAAATAAACGCCGACAAATTGGGTGCCGGCGTCGCCCAGGCAAAAGACACCTTGTATAAATACGCGTACGGCAAAGCGAATGCCAATGACGTCGATGAAAACGGCATCGCGAGATCCAATGTTTCATTGACTACGGAAGAACGCGATTCTCTGGCTACCGAAGAAGTGGCGAGACAACTGGGCATGACGGTGGAGCAGGTCAAGAACCTGTCCGTGGAACAGGCACGCAACCTGTATATGAACCTGCATTATGAGCTTTGGGCCGCGGAAAGAGGTTCCGTTCGTGCAGACGTGATCAGCAAAGACAGCGCGTCCCTTATGGAAAATGCCAAAAAAGCGCTGAATGGCGACAAGGACGCGGCCGAACGGATAGAGTACATCAGAGGCAATAACAATGCCCTGGTCAATCAGGGGCATATGGCTGTTGAAAACCTGAACCGTCAGGCTTTGGCGCAGGCGGCAAAAGCGGCCGCTTCCGCTGCCGCGGGCGCGACCGGGCTTGGAGACGGTACTACGAAGAAAAAACCGTCCGACGGTGATTACACAGGCGGCGGAAACACTCAGTCAGGAGAAGTCAACAGCGATATCATAACCGGATCCGACGGTACAAAATATAAACGCGTCAAATCCAACGACCCCGACTACACCGGCACGATCCTGGTCAGGCTTGATGCGAACGGCAATCCCGCTGGCAAGAACGGCACAACCGGCAACGCGAATCCGATAGTCGAAAGCGCCACGAAGAATGCTCAGAACAACATCAGCAGGATACAAAACGATTCTCGCCTTACCGATGCCGAAAAACAACGGCAGATCGCCGAGCAGCAGAGCATTCTGCGCCAGACGATGAACGAGCAGCTCGGCAAACAGGACCTCGTCGAAAGCGCCATGTCCAGCGCATTCGGCACCGGTTCATCCAAACCTTCCGTGACCGCCCCTGCCACTCCTAAGAGTGCGACCGTTGATCTTAACGATCCCTCGGTTTTGAACGCGGCCACAAAAGACATTTTTATCAGACGGAATTGTGAAATCCTAAAGAATCCCAAAGGCCGTTCAGATTCTGAAATTAAAGGAGCGTATAACTATTTAATGGGCTTAGTCGATGGGTATAAGAACCGTAACGAAGTTCAACAGATAGTATTTCAATTGAAAGACGGTCAGAGATATATTCTTGATGACATCGATCCCACAAAGCCCGGTTCGGGAATGATCAAGACTGTTATCAATAATAGCGGAGCTTCGCAAGAGGGAATGTCTGCTGCCGGTGGATTAACTTTCAACAGAGGTTTGCAGACGACCACCGATCAGAATGCACAGACGAATATTTTCATTGAAAACGGCGGCGGCACCGAGGGCATGAGACATCTCTCGGACTATACCAAGTCCAATGGCACCTTCCAGAAAGAAACATACAATGAATACGACCAGTACGGCAAAACAAAGGCGGACTATACCGCTTATTCCGCGGGGTATAAAAACAACGGCGATGGAACGAGTACTAATGGTATAGTGTATACCAGCATTAAGGGATACTCGGGCCCGGATGTCGGATCCGTCAAGGCCGGCGGATCGGTTGTTAGCATGGAAAGTTTCCAGAACGGAAGCGCTAAAGGATCCTCGGTCTACCAGTACAGCGGAAATGCGGGGAGCGCGGCAAAAACGTACACGACTGAAAACGGCATGCAGGTGCGGGTGCAGGGGACGATCGGCGAATGCACAAGAGAGAATATGTGGACAACCGGCCAAAAAGGTTCGCCGGTTTTGACGAGTTGGGAATACAGCGGCGGCAGGGTGTCGGCTACCGAAGAAACGGAAATGAAGGGCGAGGACAAGAGCAAAGGAATTCAATACACGACCAAGCGCACCGAATACGAGTACTTACCCGGAGGAAGGATCGCAACTCAGCAGTTATCCGGCAATGATGGCGCGGGCGGCGGCGGCAGCGCGGGCGCCGGCGGTCAAGCATCCGGCCAGCAGGGAGCCGAAGGGTCAGGTGAAACGAACGAGGCGATCCTGGGGATCCGCAGCGCAGAGGCAAGCTTAAAAGGCTTGGGCGTGCGTCTGACCGGGCGTACGTACGACCAGATGTCCACATTCAACAGCCAGAACATCGATTCTTCACGGGTACGTACCTTCGTTTATGACGGCACTAATAAAGGCAGCGTTCAGCAGACCGTCAGAGACGGCCAATCCAATTTCACCTACAATGCCGACACGATAATCACGGGCAACGACTGGCGCAACGACTGGAAAATAAACCGGGGCGGCAATAACACGGTCTCGACCGACCAGACGGATCGCACCGGCGCCCAGACGCGTTTCATGACGAGCAACGTGAGGTTTAAGAGCGATAAGGATCTCCTCGATTCCACCTATTCGTTCAACGATCGGACAAAGAACACGGTGGCACTTGTCACGCGCGGTCTGTATGGGAAAGTTATAGACGATGTGACATATGCAGGTGTGAATATTTCAAGGGACAGCAACGGCCAGATGTCGTTCAGCGGGGACGGAGCGAGCCGTCTCAGGATCACCTACGATAAAAACGGCGATATCGCAAATGCCGATTTGAGAACTCCTCAAGGCGGGTTACTGCCGACCCGGCTTGACGCCAGCAGCGCGGCGAATCTCAAGAGCAGCATGGCCGGCACCATCTTCAGTACTGTTCGCCTTGATGATAAAGAGCTGGATGTCACCTTCACGATACAAGGCAAAACGCTGGTTCCTTCCGGAACGCAGATTGACGGAAAGATAACGTTCAATCTCGGCCGCACTACGGTCTTTACCACCGATGGCGAGGGTAACAGATGCACGGTCGCGGGTAAGGATTTTACACTCGGGTTTAACTACGACGGAAATTCTCAAAGCTGGCAGGGCAGCCACTCGGGCATTCTTTACAAGGGAACGAACGATATCGGCAGGTATTACGACCCGATGGTGAAGAACGATGGCGGGAAAGCTGGCGGCCCGGCAAAGTCTCAGATCGCCCCGCGGGCGGCTATTGAAAAAGCCGATGAGAACGGGAAAGTTTTCCTGTTCCAGAAAGACACCGACCAGATCGAATTGAGGGACGGTTCTCTTCTGTTCAATGTGGGCGGCGCTGAATACCGCCTGCTCGACCGCGCCTTAATGAAGGACGGAGACGATTACACTTCGCCGCTTTCATTCCACGGAGGAGACGGCGCGGTTCTCAGGATCACCGAGAAAACGGCTGACAACGGTACAAAATATCTTTCCTGGAATTTCGGTAATACGGCTCACTCTCTTGATACCAGCAAACTGGGTTCTCTGGCATTCAACCAGGATGAGCTTGGTTCTTTCGAACTCGTGCCGGATGCCGATGGAATGGTCAGAGGCCGCACGGATTCCAGCGGCATGATCCAGGGAATGAGAGCCAACCGCGTTGAAAATGGCGCCCCGGTAACCCGGGACGGGACACTGAACAATGTTTTGACGGAAGGCCTGATCAAGACGCAGGGAAATTCGCACACGCTGTCAGTATCCAAAGCCGACTTTACCTACTATGGACAGGTGAACGCTCCTAAAAGCAAAGGGGCGACGACATCCACCGAAGGTTCGAAAGACGAAACAGTATCACATACCAATGGTGTCATTAATGAGGAAGCGGAATCGTATCGGGTGAACAGTGACAGCAAGAGTCGTGCCACGATAACCATCGCAAACGGAAGATTTCTTGTGGATGCAGCAGGCACTGTGGGTCGCGAAGGCACACGCATGTCTGTCCGTATAGTGGAAGAGAATGAAGAGCTGAGGATTTCCAAAAACGCTGATGGAGGGCTTAACTACAACGTCTTCCAGACAAATGCTCCGAAAGTGATCAATAAGGGTTCCGTTTCTTCTCCGATAATGGTAAATAACGAAACAGTCGGCCTTGTCAGGGACGGAAACTCCGTATCGTACAACGAGTTCAAACAGCTTATCACGTCCATACCCGGTTATGATAAGAATCCGTTGCAGTTTGAGAAAATGGAGAATGGGAATTACCGCGTTTACGATAAAGACCAGTATGTTGAGCTTGACAGTTCACTGAAAGTCCACAAGATCTCTTCGGTGACAAAAGACGCGTTAGATGCCAAAGATCAGGCAGGAATGGAAAAGATTTTGAAAGTTTTTGATATTCCCGCCATCACTGGCGGAACTCAGCAAATAAGCAAACTCCGCGACGTTCAAGTTGGAGGCAAAGTCTTCGAACTGAAAGAGGGAGATTCGCTGAAAGAAGTTACTTTCAACGTAGGGAACACTCAAATCAGATTCGTAAAGCCCGGTACGGAAGGCCCTGTACAGAATCCCGAGAAGGGGATATTCGAGACGTTCATGGAAATGAGTATAACGGGCCAGGGTATCGAAATATCGTCCCTTAACGGAGGCATTAGGTCGTATTCTTATCAATATAAGAATGGCGATGAAATGGCCGAAGGTTTTAAGGGCATGGAAACCCGGTATAATGAATTGAAAAACTCGGGACGGGTGAATGAAGCTAATGCCCTCAGAACGCAGATCGATATCGCGTATGCTACATTGAAGACCGAAGTGTTCTCCGATATTTACCGGGCGGATGGCACTGAGAAAACAGAAGGAGAAAAGGGTATAGGGAACTTCCCCGGATGGATTTCCGGATTATTCAAATCCACCGACAAGATGCATACCGATAAACTCCTGAGCGTCATTAGAAGCGGAACAGCGGATTACGATGCGTCCAGAGCCGCAGAGGCTTCGGCGCTGGACCGCCAGAGAGCGGCATCCGGGTATTATGATTTGTCTCCGGAAGAACAGATGGCGGTATCCGGCCAGGCGTTGCGCAAAGATGATATCAGGGCGAGCGCGTCTTATCACGGAAGCGCGAAAGGCAGCCTCGTTAGAAACATTTTCGGAGCGGGCTTTGTGCAGGAAGCACAGCAGGGCAATTATACTGACGTTTTCTCCAGGTATGTCGAACAGGTTCTTAATAACAATAAACAGACAGGCACTTCGTCGGACGGATATTCGCTGCTGAAAAACGCCGGCAAGCCGGGATCGAACGCTGCCAGCGTTTCCTTCCAGCGAAACCAGTACACCAAGCTTGATGCCTTCATGGATATCGCATCCGTGGGTACGCTAGTTCTTGATGTCGCTACCGCCGGACAGGCGACTACTGCCGCAGTAGCAGCCCGTGGCGGTGGATGGGTTGCCCGTATAGGTGCCGCAACCAAGGTAGGTGTAACCAGGGTTGGATCGGCTATTGCAAAAGGGGGCAGCAAGGTTGGCAGCAGAATGTCGGGGTTGGCGAAAATAGGAGCGCGCGAGGGAATTGAAGATACCGCCGGCACTGCAATCGAACGGGGGATCATTGAGACGCAGAAAGCGCTCAGAGAAACCGGTCTTATGACGAGAGGAGTCAGGAGCACGGTTGATGATGCGGCGAGAACTGTAGCAAAGAGCGCGGGGGGTGTTTCCGACAATGTAGTGCAGTCAGCCGCTGGACGAGCTTCGGGACTGGTAGACAATGTTGCCAGTCAGGGAGTTTCACACGGAGAAGATGCGATTCGGAGTGGGATCAGGGCTACGAAGGAATCGCTCAAGAATAATGGTCGTATGGTCAGCGGCTCGGTGGATGAAGCGGTAGAAACTGCAGCAAAGAGCGCGGGGAGCGCTACTGACAATGTAGCGCAGTCAGCCGCCGCAAACTCGGGAGATGATGCCGCACAAATAGTGTTAAAAGGCGAGAAAAGTGTTTGGGCGCCTAAATCTGATTTGGCGAAGAAGACAATTGAAAAAGCTTCCAGCGCCAACAAATGGGTTACAAACTCGAGACCCTTGCGCGCATACAACTCCGCTAAAGATACTGTCGGTATAATGGCTGAAAAAACAGGCATTGGAGCCGCATGGAGCAGGGTGCCGGGCTCGTACGTTAAAGGGTATGTCACCGGCGGTGTTACAATGATGGTTGCTGATGAGGCCATATCGTTAGTTGATACAGGAAATTTCCTTTCAGCGGGAGACGCTGCTAAGAGTTTCAGGGCAGGCGGTGCTTGGGCGGGCGCTGCGACCTTTGCCGTAAAAGGCATTGCCAGGTTGATCAAAGCTAAAGAAATCATTACGGTAACTGAAGGTGTGGAACATTCTAAAATCACCCGGTTTGGATCCAGGTTCGACAATCGTGTAGCGGTCGGAGCGCTGAAATGGGTTGATAACGGTGCCAAAGCGGCCTTGCAAATGAGCAGTAATGGGGTAGTGACTTTCACAAATATTGCATCGTTTGCCAAGATCGGCCCGGTGTTCACTCTGGTGGGGACCGGTATTGATGCCGGGATATATTGGGCAAAGGAAGGGCTTGACAGCGTTTTTAATACGGACTTCAATTATAAAGACGGCGTGCATCAGGATTTTAGAACCCCGTGGGATCAGGAAGGAACAGGTCTGCCTCAGTATCTTCTCAAAGATACTGCCAAATTTGCGAAAGACGCCATAACGCTTATGCCCATGCTGGGCATCATGCAATTGCCCGGAAAGGTGATCGGGAACCGGGCTTCGGCGTTTGGCGCTAAAGGCCATACGTGGTCGAACCTCGGCCGTGTTATCATGACAAGAGGCAATACGCAAGCCCTTTCCAAAATGGCGGCTGATGCGGCAAGTGCAACGGCTCACCAGGGCGGATTTTTCAAAGCGCTGGACAACGCGTCCTTTATTTCCACCGTCATGAAGATCGGCCAGGCTCCGCTGGATGGGTTGCAGCAGTGGCAAATCAACAATGCCTTGAATGGCATGAGCGGTATGAGCGATGCTGAAAAACGCGTTTACATTGCAAAAGCTGGTTATACTCTTCCCGAAGGGTATGATCTGAATAAAGGTTTCCGCGAAGTTATGAAACTGCACAGCGACGAGTCGTTCTATAACCATGCGAAATTCGCCGTCCTTTTCTTCCTGCCCGGCGCAAATAAGTTGCTATCGAGAACGTCGTCAGTGCTGGACACGTTAAGAAGTGAATCCGACTTTTCAGAACTGCGTATGGCTGAGACTTTATCTCCGGATGTGAGCAGGACCCAGGCGTCGCTGATATTAGGTGGAAACAGCGCTTTCAGGAACCTTCCTGTCGAAATGCAGGGAAATACTTACGGAGAGATAAGGAATATCGCCCGGGCGGAGATTCGTTCCGAGTATACTCACGTAAAAGCTGCGGAGTGGGCACAGAAAGGGGGAGATTGTCCCATTACCGTTGGTGAGAAATTGAGCGACGCACGGTACGGTGACTACTCTATTACTGTGGACGTGGACATGGTCTCTGCCGTTACCGAGATCCGTATGCGTTCCATCGACAGCATGCAGGGTAAACGGGAGTTCGCGGAAAAGGCTGAGCAAATAAAGAATACCGAAGGGATTCCGAAAGATTCAAAAAATACCTACTCACTTGTAAGCGAAACGGCACGATTAGTCAATAAGAACCTGCTTTCAAGACCTGAAATGATCGAATCGTGCCTTAATTCCAGAGGGGAAACCGGGACCGTTGTGATAGATGGCCAAAGGATAACATACGACGCACAAACAGTAAAAGATGTGAACGCTGAGCTTAAAAAAACAAAAGCAGGGCTTCTTAATAGCGCGCGTGATATCGAGAATGGGATCATAAACAATACCGAAATAGTGGGAAGCGACAGCAGTGCCGATAAAGCAAAAGAAGAAGGGGCGAAAGATACCGTAATGACTCCTGAAGATTACTTGAAAGAACGGGTCACCGAAGCAAAGAAAGATCTGGGAGATCTGGAAAAACCGGCCGAGAGCGATGCCCGCATGAGCCTTGAGACATACAGGAAAATGCTGTCTCTTGAAAAAGCGATAAATGATCATGGAAACGGTTTCAGCGTCGCCATGCTGCCCAGGGACGCCAGGATCTTATCTGTTGAAACGAACAACCAGCCGCTTTCCACTGACGCCGAAACGGCCGGCTCAAATAGGGGACACAATTCTTTTGTTATCAGGGCCGAGGTGAAAGTAAACGGAGAGACCAGGATCCTTGAGTTGAAGGAAGGTTCTCTTTCTGACGTCCAAAAGCTGGGAGGCAGCATCGAGTTTTTTGAGTTTGGTTATAAAGAACCGGCTGGAAAGGATCCCTCAGATATTGGAACTAATGACAAAGGCGAGCGTTGGATCGATGTCACCATCAAACTGCCCGATGGAAAGACACAGGTAATTAAAGATTACAAGATCAACTCCAAAGAGGATATGGAACTGCTCTCTGACAAGAGAATGGTCAAGAAATGGTACCCGTCGTACAGGAAAACTGAAATAGCAACGGAAAAAATCAGTTCAGTGAGCGGCATCCTTAAGTCGATCGGGCAGAAATGGGCAGATAGTGGAAAGAGCTCCGAAGCAGGCGGCGGTGCGCCGTCCACGTTCAGCCGTATCGTAAAAATGTGGTCGGAAACTCGCAATGCTTTCCGGGAACGTTCTGCCCGCATGGCGGTCATACAAAGAGCAATGATCCAGCCGAAAATGTTCTTAAAGCGGCTGGAATTGGAATCCCAGGGGTTGGGAAGCACTGCTGCGGGCCGCGCGGCGATTGAAAGCATATTTAAGTCTTACAGCGTCAAAGGCAATGATGTGGAAATGAACACGCCTGAAATGTATGAGTTTGTTGAAACACTTAAAGAAACCCTGAATGAGATTTTTGAAAACGAAGGAACCCGGAATGAGATTTTTAAAAACAATGAAGAGCTTGACATTAAGAAATATTCAAAAGAAGATGGTACGATTAATATTGAAAGCTTAATTGAGAGATATATAAATAAAGATGGTACGATTAATACTGAAAGCTTAAAGAAGGAATTGCTTGGCGGCGGTGAAGAAAACATGATAAGGAATATACTCAGTGAAAAGATGGGATATCCAAAAGATCCGGTCAAGGTTACCAATGATAAAGAAACATATGATGATTATACGAAATATGTAATTGATCGAGCACTGGTTATCAATGCCAATAGAATTGCTTTGAATGAATATGCGGGATTCGCGGAAGCAGTCGCAGATCTGCGTTTTGATTCTTTACGTAAAACGGGAACTGTTGCGGGCAAAGCACTGGAAACAGCATACAATGACAAGGCAGCAAAAGAGATAGAAGTAGATCTATTGAAGATAGAGTTGGAACAACTGGATAGCAATGAAATTAACACACAGAACAGAAAAGCTAAAGCAAAAAAAATAGCAGATGCCGAGAAAAAGATCAAACAACTTGACAGGAAAATACAGGTACAATCGATCAATGCCCGTCTTGAACTGAAACAGCGGACCAGAGAACAACTGAACATAAAAAATGAGGAATTGAATAACCTCCGCGCGAAAAACGCCGACGCAGCGACGATTAAAAAAGTAACTCTTGAGATCGAAGATCTGCGCATTCTGGAAGCGCTTAACATGACAACAGAAATTGTAAAAGATATTAATACGAAGAAAAATGAATTGGCTGACATACAAAAAACGATCAATGAGGCAAATGAACAAGGAAAGGATGCTGAGGCAGCTAAGCAGCGGGAAAAAGAAATAAAAAGAGAGATCAATGCGCTTGAAAAGGCCCGCAAAGAAGAAGGGAAGGAGAATCTCAATCGTATACGCAGTCTTATGACTGAACAGACAATATCCGAAAAAGCGCATATGATCTACCGCATGTTCATCTCTGAAGCCCTGAAACAATCGGGCGGGTATGGCGGCAATAGTTTCCGCGTGGGCCAGGTAGAAATGATCAGCGCCATGTTAAGAGGAGAAAGCATCGGTTTCGCCATGGGCGGCGGCAAGACCATCTCCGCCGGCGCGGATGTTATCCTGCATATTCTCATGCTTGGCGATAAGGCCCGCGTTGAAATACTCGTCGGCAATGGAGACACCAGCAATTATGCCGGCGAGAACAGCCCCGCTCAAAAAATGGCAAAATTCCTGGGCCTGAAGATAGTCGATGTAAAAACACTATATGAATCGTCAAAAGATTCTAAAAATCCCGAAGACCGGGAATCAGCGCTTCAACAGATCAAAGATGCGTATAACGATTGGACTGTTATTGTCGCGATCGATCCGACGACCAGAGGCCATCTTGTCAATTCCGCCGCGCAAAATGGAGACAAAGCGCTTGCCGATGCGCTTAACAGCGTCAACCGCGTGGATGTGGATGAAATACACAAGTGGGCTCTGACACGCACTGCCGCGGTCATCGGCGACGGGGGCGCGCCTCCCGAAGACGAAGAGGTGGAACAGGCTATAAAGATGGCCGAACAATTTAAGGGTATTTCTAAAGAAGATAATTTGAGGAAATTGTCCACAGACGGTGGATCAATCGAATTAGAAAATGGATTTGAAATAAGAAGGTTCGAGACTCCTGATGATGCCAGAAAGTTTATGAAAGATGGTAACATAAACAAAGACATTATCGCCCTCGCAGGAAGAGGTACCGGTATGCGGGTATTCATTACTAAAAGCGCTGACGTGAAATTGACCAAAGCCGGATTCAAATCCTATGAGATCAGCGGTGTTCTGCGCGGCCTTGTGTCGGAACCGACTCTCGGCGGCGTTCAAATGGCCGAAGTAACGGCGGCTGACGGCACAACAAGCTGGAAGGTAAAACCTGTGGGAGATGATGGCCCTCAAATTAACATGGT
>CAZNYG010000022.1:27718-29633 GCA_964577205.1 uncultured Elusimicrobiales bacterium
TGTTGCACGATATTTATCTTCAACTTGGTCTTGCCATTCGTGAAGGATTGAAAGGCGGGGACAACATCAAAGCCGGTGAAAAGAGGGAAGCGCTGACGGGCAAAGCATTGGCGGACTATGCAAAGTCACATACGGAAAAGAGCAGAACGAGCATTTCAACTTCATTGACGTCTATCTACAATGGTATGGCGCCAAGCATGGTGGGTATATCCGGGACAACCCGCGGTTTAGAGGAAATGATCCGTTCGCTGTCAGGTTCCAAAGTGTACAATATCAGCGCCGAGAGAGTTAATTCGCAGGACTTTGAGCGCCTTGACATGAACAATGATACGGCTATCAGGGAAAGTATCAAAAATGCACTCGCGAAAAATGATGAGATCTTATGCCTCGCCAAAACAGTCGCCAGCCAGGAACGGATACGGGAAATTGCTATAGATATGATAAAAAAAGGCGAACTCAAAGGATACACTGTTTATGAGTTTACGAATCGCCAGGGAATATATGACGAAAAGGGCGCCTTCAGGTCGTTTTCTGATAAATCTCTTCAAAATGAGCGGGGCTGGAAAAAAGCCCCCGGAATAACCGATATCGCTAAAGACAGGACCACTGAAAAGCGGTTCATAGTGGCAGGTGAAATGGGCATGACGGGCATTGATTATCAGGGACGTTTCACGGAGTATATGTTTGATACCGAACTGATGTCGGAGATCGATCTCGCTCAGGCGATCAAACGCGTCGGCCGGCCGAATGAATCAGGGCCCAAAGGTTCCCGTTGGAATGCAAAGCGGTACATTATTGAGAACAGTAAAGCTATTGACTCGCATATCAAAGAGTTCATGACAGCGAACAATGATTTCCTTGACGCTGCCGAAAGATTATGGAGTGGATCTACCGGTGGAAAATTTTTAGCGGATAAGGAAGCTATTGAATTATTAGATAAAGCGCGGGAAGGGCGGCTGGAAGGAAAAGACAGCATCATCCTGCTTGCCAAGATCCAGGACCTGCATGAAATGAATAGTTCCACCAGGTTCAAAGTTCCCGACGCTTGCCGTGACCGCATGGTCTTAAGCCCGTTAAGGCAGCTGCTTGATATGCTGCCCAGAGGGGCAGATCGTGACATGGTCCTGCGAATACTGGACGAAATAGCGAATCCCGCTCTCGGAGAAGCCGATATCGTCATGCGCACGCAAACAGCGGACGATCCCGCGAAAGTCATCGAGAACTCGTTCAGAAGTTCTTACAACGAAGCCATGAAGATGTGCAATGACCTGAAAAAGATGGGGAACAAACAGGGCAGGCTTTTCATTGAAACCCATATGAAAGACCTGAATTACGCGGAAAGAAACTACAATACGGCTAAACCAAAACAAATCGCTCTTGATAAGACTCAGACGATATACGATTTTGTGGAGGGATTAAAGTCGCTTGAGGATTTTATTCTGCCGACCCTTTCTTCACGCCAGTTCGCGGGTGAACTTATGGTTATGAAAGCTGAAACGAACGTGAGTGATGTTGCCCGCGCTCTGAAGGAAGGAAAGATCAACGAAGGGGAAGCAACAGCTGCGGTCAAGGAGCTGCAACCGGAAATAATAAATGCGGCATACGAAACAGGTGCTTTCTATAATCCCTCCCTGGCTGCCGCCGCGTCGCAAGTCCCTTCCGAGGAAGACCGGAAGGATCCTGAGACGCTGAAGAAGTTCTTGGATAATAGACAGAAAAAAAGAGATGAGTTGATCAGGCGCGGCCTGAATATGATGGTGACCCGCAATCCCGTGATGGCGGCATTGGCGCTGAGCAATGATGACGAGATCGTTAAATCGCTGAGGATTCCGGGCAGCGCTTACGAGACGGTGTCCCGGTCAGCCTTCGATCAGTTCAATCCGTCCAGTGTTCCGATCGACATAAGACAACGGGC
>CAZNYG010000023.1:0-28634 GCA_964577205.1 uncultured Elusimicrobiales bacterium
CGCGAACATGAATTCGACCTCGGTGGTAAGCTCGCCGTTGACGAACGCCTCGCCCCTGACCTTGCCGCCTTTTTCCCGGGCGCGCAGCACGTCGATCCGCAGTTCCAGCACATCGCCGGGAACGACGGTTTTGCGGAACTTGACGCCGTCTATCGCCATGAAATACGCCAGCTTGTCGCGCATCTCGGGTTTCGAAAGCATCAGCACGCAGGACGTCTGAGCCATGGCCTCTACTATAAGCACCCCCGGCATGATCGGCTGTCCGGGAAAATGGCCCTGGAAAAATCCTTCGTTGCCGCTTACGCATTTATAACCGACCGCCGATTTAGATTCTTCCGTGATCGTCACCCTGTCGATCATCAGGAACGGATAACGGTGGGGTATTACCTTCTGGATAGCCCTGATATCGTACGTCTTCCCCTGTGTCGCTGCGGCTGGTGTCATGGGTATTGCCTCCGGTGTTTGTTTTGTGGTGGAAGAGGACGTCGCTTTGTTTTGTTTTTCTGATGCGGCAAGAAGCGCCTTTATGAAATTGACGTTGTGGTTGTGCCCGCAGCGCTCGGCAACGATGCGCGCTTTCAGCGGTTTCCCTATAAGGTAAAGATCGCCCATGAGGTCGAGCAGTTTGTGGCGCACGAACTCGTCCGGGAAGCGCAGCGGATCGCTGTTATGAATGCCCGCGAGCCCCACGACGATCGCGTTGGTCAGGTCCCCTCCGCGCGCGAGGCCCCGGTTCTTGAGGGCTTCGATCTCGTAATCAAAGCAGAAGGTCCGGGCGGGAGCGATCTCTTTAATGAATGTTTCCTTGGTTATGGTGAACCGGGCATGCTGACTGGAAAGGAAAGGATGGTCGTAGGCGACCGTGCAGTCGACGATGAACGAATCCGACGGATACGCGGTTATCTTCGTCTGCCCCGCTTCATACGTAACCGGCTCTTTCAATGTTATGAAGGAACGTTCGACTTCCTGTTCAACGATCCCCGCGTCCGAGAGGACATTCGCGAACGGCAGAGCGCTGCCGTCCAGGACCGGCGGTTCATTATTGGTCAGGGTTATTTCAAGATTGTCGATGCCCAGGGCTGAACAGGCGGCCATGATGTGCTCGATAGTATGGACGCATTCCGGTGGGGTCCCGATCGTTGTGCCGCGTATCGAGGTGCCCGGCACCTGATCGTAGCGCGCCGGCAGCACCGGCCTGGACGGGAGGTCGACGCGGGTGAAAGTGATCCCGTGGCCCGCCTGCGCGGGTTTGAAAGAAACAACGCTGGTGTTCCCGGTGTGAAGCCCGATCCCCCTGCAATTAGTCTCTCTGGCAATAGTTCTCTGTCTTTCCATGTTATACCGTTTCTCCGATCTCAGGTTGCTATTCCGATCTTTTCTCGTTCCTGAACCAGGCGTAGATCTCGGGGAGCCGCCTGATCAACGCTTCGATCTTCAGCGCTTCGCGGTGGGGCCGCGCCGGATACCCCGAAACCGTCTCTCCGGGCTTGACGGGCCCCATGACGCCGGCGCGGGCCGCGACCGTCGCTCCGTCACCAATGTCTATGTGGCCTACCGTGCCGGACTGGCCGGCAAAGGTGACGAAATTGCCGACGCGGGCGGAACCGGCGATGCCAGCCTGCGCGACGATGAAGCAGTGTTCTCCGATACGGACGTTATGGGCGATCTGCACCAGATTGTCGATCTTCGTGCCTTTGCCTATCGTCGTGGCGCCGGTCGTCGCCCTGTCGACAGTAGTATTGGACCCTATTTCCACGTCGTCGCCGATGATGACCGTGCCTATCTGAGGTATTTTATAATGGCCCTGCCGTCCCGGGACGAACCCGAAACCGTCCGATCCGAGGACGGCCCCGGAATGCAGTATGACGCGAGAGCCGACACGCACATTCTCGCGGACAGTGACTGACGGGTAGAGAAGGCACTGTTCTCCGATAACGGAAGAATTCCCGATGTAGCAGTGCGGCATGATGGTCGTGCCCGGGCCGATGACGGCTCCATGCTCGATGACTGCGCAGGCGCCTATGGCGACATCTTTTCCGAGAGTGACATTTCCGGCGATTACGGCCGAGGGATGGATACCGCGCGGACGCGCCGACGCGCGTTCCCTTTCAATGACGCCGAGTACCTGAGCGAACGCGAGCTGCGGGTTCTTTACTCTGATGACAGGCCTGTTCTGGGCGGGCGTGGATTCCGGAACGAAAATAATTCCCGCGCGCGAAGAGGCGACGCGGTCGGCATATTTCGGGTTCCCGAGGAAAGATATGTCCATCGGGCCGGCTTCTTCAATGCCTGCCGCACCGGAAAGGTGCCCGGAAAAAACGCCTTCCAGTGTCCCTCCGGCCAGCTGGGCGGCCTCCTGCGCGGTTAAATGCATGATCAGCGGCCTTTCAGGCGTTCCAGCACTTTTTCGGTCACGTCGCGGACCGTGCTGCCGTAAAGGATATTGTTCTTGTCGAAGACGACCGTGATGCCTTCTTCCCTGGCGATCTTTTCAAGAATATGATAAATGTCCGCCATGACGTCAGAGGTCTGTTTTTCTTCAAGGCTGACAAGGCCTTCCTTGTCTTTCTGCACGCGCGCTTCAAGGTCCGATCTCATGGACGCGAGGTTCTTTTTCATCAGCTCGAGTTCCGATTCACCGGCCTTGAGAGCGGTTTCCTTTTCGGCAATGATCTCGGGCGCCGCGCCGCCGGCGGCTTCCGGAAAGATCGTCTGTGCGGTGGTGGATGGAGTAAGGGGCGCGGAAACGGCGCGCGAACGGAGAGATTCGATCTCCGACCGTTCCCCTTCGATGATCGTAGTTGAAGAGACGATCATGCTTTCGGCGTCCGTTATGGCACGGCGCATCCCGTCAATTTCCCTGCGGCGTTTTTCCACTTCCTGTTTGAACTCTTCGCGGGAACGCTGCGTCAGCGGGTGTTCCCGGAAGACGCGGTCTATGTCGACATATCCGACGGCGCCCGTCATGCCCTGCGCCGTTTCGGAAGAGGCTGCGACGTTCACCGTAGCCGCGCCCAGCGGTATTTCCACGGCGCCGGCGGCGCATCCAAGGGCCGACGCCCCCGTGATCGCGAGATAAATAATGGCCGATCTCTTGAGTTTCATGATTCCCCTTAAAACATATTGCCTATGGTGAAATAGAACTGGCTAAGGTCTTCTCCCGGCTTATGATTTAATCCGTATCCCCAGTCAAGCCGCAGAGGGAAGACCGGAGTGGTGAACCGTATGCCGAAGCCGACGCCCACCTTCATGTCGGTTTCTCCTTCGCCGACGGTGAAACGGAAATCCTGCGGATCAAGCCACGATCCGCCCATGTCCGCGAAGAAAGCGCCCTGAAGTATGGTCCGCTTGCGCTCCTGCACGATCGGGAACTTGTATTCCGCGTTAAAGACGGCCATCATCTTTCCGCCGCGGTCGGGGCCTATTTCGTCCCGGTACGCGTAACCGCGCACCGTATCGGCGCCGCCCACGTAGAAACGTTCCCACGATTTCACGTCGTCCGAAGGCGCGAAATTCTGTACCAGCCCGGCCGTCCCGTTCAGTGAGAACACGAATTTCCAGAAAGTCGGGAAGAACCAGGAAGTACGGACGATCGGTTTGACGAAGTTTTCCGTGCCTCCCAGAGGGCCGCCCGCGAGCTGGACTGAAAGCGACTGGCGGTTCCCCCGCGACGCGTCGAAGATGTTGTCGCGGGTATCGCGGACTATCTGTGAAGAGAGGCTGGAAGTGATACCGTTGGAAAGGATGTTCGCGTTGGCCTGTTCGGCCTGGATGGCGGCCAGGACGGTCTGATCAATATCGTAGATCTCGACCTGCTCGTAGCTGTAGGTGAACTGCAGGCTCAGAATATCGCTGAGGCGGGGGCCGAAACTTGCCGATCCGCCTTTCCTCGCTTCATGGTACGCGCTGGTGACGCTGCCGTAATCGCGCAGGCGGTCGGTATTGAAGGCGCTGAGCCCGAAGCTCATGGGGCGGTCCAGGAACCAGGGTTCGGTCCAGGATATCTCGTAGTTCTGCTTGCGCGCTCCGAACTCCCAGGTCAGGTTCAGCCGCTGAGCCCGGCCGAAAAGGTTGATGTGCTGCACCTGCAGGGTGCCGACGAACTGATCGACCGAGGAATACCCCGCCCCGGCGGAAAGCATGCCCGGTTTCCCCTCGGTTACGTTAAGACCGAGGTCCATGACATCGGGCTTTTCGGTCGGCATTATCTGGGGTTCCACGGCATCGATGAAACCGAGGTTGTAAATTTTTTCAAGGCTGCGCCGCACCTTGGCGGCCGAGAACACGTCGCCTTCCTTCAGGGTGATCTCCCGGCGGATGACTTTTTCTTTGGTCGAAACAAGGCCGTCGATAAAGACGTTGCCCATGTAAACGATCGCGTCCTCGGCGATGGTGAAGGTTATGTCCATGATCCCTTTCTGCGGATCTTCATCGTACTGTGGCTCTACCTGCGCGTGCAGATAGCCTCTGTCTGAATACATTTCCAGCATTGACTGGCGGCTTTCCTGAAGCCGTTCATCATTGAATATCTCACCGGACTTGATGGCCATGGGCTTGCGGAGTTCCTGTTCGCCGAACACCGTGTTGCCCGCGAAACCGATCGTTCCGATCTTGTACCGGGGGCCTTCATTAACGGTTACGATAACGACCATCCGTGTTCGTTCGGCGTTGTATTCGATCTCCGGCTCGCTGACCTTGACGTTGTTATACCCGTTGTTCTTGTAGAACTTTTCGATCTCCCTGCGGTCTTCCTGCAGGGTTTCTTCCTTGTAGACCTTGCTGCGGCGGGTCTTCATCAGCTTGCGGACCTTTTTCGGCTTGAAAGAGTTGACGCCTTCGAGAATGACGTCTCCGATAAGAATGCGGTTCCCTTCCGTGATAAGGAAGGACACCGTCATCTGGTTCGTAGCTTCGTCAACGGTAGGATACACCTCCAGTTTCATGTCCGCGTATCCCTTGTCCCCGTAAAGAGTGGCGATCTTTGTTTTCGACTCTTCCATTTTTGAAAGATCGTAGTATTCCTTCTCCTTGAGAAGCATCTCGTCCTTGATCCTTCCCTGAGAGAACTTCTTGTTCCCCTTGACGGCTATTTTCTTAATGAAAGGCTTTTCCATGACCTTGAACGTGATGCGCCAGGTCGACGAATCGACCGTCACCTCTGCGTTGTCAAAGTACCCGAGGCCCAGGATGTTCTGGATATCGCCGGTCACGATATCTTCGGAGTACTGTTTGCCCGTCCTGGTCTTCAGCTGGCCGCGCACCGCTTTTTCCTTTACGTTCTTGAGCCCTTCAATGGAGACCGACGCGACCTTCTGTCCGAAAACGGGCAACGACGCCGCCAGAAAGACCAGTAAAACCGTTACAGTGCGTTTCATGCTGTTTTTGCCTCTATTATGAAAGTGTCGTGAATTCGAAATATTATAGTAAAAAAATGGTAAAGAATCAAAAACGCGTGGAGGGACGGAGGCGGTCATTTTGCCGGCGTTTTCTTTTTCCTGCGGCGGGAAAGATCGAAGCGTAACTGCTGTTCAAGGGTGATGCGGCGGTCGTACTGGCGGAAAGGGTTTTTGCTGGTATCCAGCTCATAGGATCCGCGCACGAAAAGTCCGCGGTTCAGCCGGTAGGACAGTTCCAGCTCATGGCGGAGGTCCAGTTTGTTCTGCAGCTGGTCGAAGGTCATCGAATAACCGAACAGCATCTGAGTGGTGAGATACTTCTCGAGCGAGTATCTGGTGCCGTACAGCAGTTCTGTCAGCGTGGGGCTTCCCGGATTGAGCGGCTTGATCGGTTCCTGCGATACGTATTTGACCCTGAACGTGTCGACCAGGCCGCTTTTCCTCAGCAGCGTGCGGGCCAGCGGCGTTGTCAGCGTGGAGTCAAAAAGGCGAATGAGCTGCTGGCGCAGCATGTAATCGCGGTCGATGGAAGAATAGCGTTCGGGATTGATGCCGGTCGCGCGGGCAAGGGCCTGCTCAGGGGTAAGGTCCGGATCCCCTTTCGAAACGAAACGGGGAGTGATCTTTCCGATCTCGGATTTATCGATGAACATCTGGATGGTGTCCGTCTGCCCGGGCATCTTGCTTTCGTAAATGTCCGTTGACGCTTCCCCTTCGAGGTAAGCGGTATCCTTGACGATCTCAAGGTGAGCCTGTTTGATCTGGAATTCCGTGCCCAGATAGTTGATCGTTCCGCGCATCGCTTCGACTTTGCCGTGGACCCAGGGTACAAGGCCGCGCCCTGTCAGGCGTATGCCTCCCTGTATCATGACGCTGACCAGCTCGTTGTCATACCAGGTGTTCTTCCCCGATCGCAGTTCAAGGTCCCAGGACATTTTAGGCCATATGGGGTCGAGGATGCTGTCCCCTTCGCCGGGCTTCGCGAGGGAAGGGTAGGTGAACCTGCTGTTCTCCAGCTCGATCCATCCGGCAAGGACGGGATGGGAAGCGGGGCCGGAGAAAGTGATATCAACCCGGGGTTCACCGTGTGAAAGATTGGAGATGATGTCCCAGTCCTGCGTTTTAATGAGGGCCGAGGGGATCGGCAGTTCGGGGACCGAGACGGCTATACCCTTGCGGCCTTCGGTCTTGAAGGAAAGGTTGTAACGGGACGGCACAAAGCCGTCGAACCCGATGGTACCGGAGACGTTCAGCCTTCCGGGGCCGATCTTTCCGGAAAGCTCCCGGACCTCGAGGTCGGTATCCTTCCAGAGAAGATCGGCGTCCATGCCGCTGATGCGTGAAAAATACCGGCGGCCGGACAGTTCTCCTCCGCTGACCCTGATGAAACCGTTGGTCAGCGGGCGGGCAAGCGTTCCGGTGACATGCGCCTGAGCGTTCACCTTGCCGGCGCCGGAACGTATGTCGCCGGTCAGGAAAGTCAGCAGGTCGAGCGTTCCCTGTTCCAGCCGGAACGAGAGGTCGATGGGATGGCCGAGCACCCGTTTTCTGATGTCCCGGGTAAGATAGAAAGGCGCGGTGCCGCTCGCGACGGCGGAATATTTGTTCTTCCTGGTCATTCGGGCCTCTTCCAAAACAAGATCGTCACCGCGCGCGGTACCTCTTATACTCAGCATGTCGAACGGGAGATCTCCGATGCTTCCGTTCGTTACCGACAGCGAAACGCCCAGGTCTGGAGCGTTCACTGAACCGCGCCCCGTTATATCGGCGTCTATGTCCCCGGTAAGGGAGACCGGAAGATCGAATATCTCGCCCAGCGCTCCGGCGTCCGCTTTGCGCGCTGATATTCTGACGTCCCACTTCTTCGATCCGATGGTCCCGCGCGCTTCCACCCTCCGGCCTTCCCGCGAAAGAACAATGTCGCGCAGCGCGACCGAGCCCTGTTGATCGAGATCGGCCGCTCCGGTGAGGGAGAGCGGCTGGCCCTTCACCGGTTCCAAAGTAAGGGTTTTGCAGCGGTATCTCAGGCCGATGGACGCGGTCACCGCGTGGTATTGATTGATCCAGAAATTATCGGTGGTAAGGGTTCCCCAGACCACGGGCTCCCGGTCTTTGCCGTTCTTCCAGGAACCTGCGAAAGAAAGGGCTCCGAAAAGAACGGCCGGCCCGGTGTTGATGTTCCTCCAGTCGGTTTTAACGTAAAATGTCCTTTTCCTGAAATCAACGGAACTTCCTCCGGCGACGCGGAATTCCGCGTCCTTCAGCCTGGCCGAGAACGAATCGACCGCGGCGCTTGACGCGCTCAGCGTGAAACGGGAAGCAAGGTCGTTCACCGCCAGCGAGCCGGCGCGTATGCCGTTACCGGTGATGTCGGCCGTTAACCGCGGGTCTTTCAGCGTCCCCCGCGCATCGACCGTGCCGGACAGGGTTCCCTTGAAATCGTCTTTGCCCGCGCCGGCCGCCTGCAGTACGGTTAGGGGCACATCCTTGACGGAAGCGGCGGCCGAAAGTTTCGGCCAAATAGACCCGTTCACTATGACAGTGCCTGCTCCGACGGAAAGCGTGGTGCGGGGTGTCGAAATGGCGTTCCTGTTCAAAAACAGCGTCCCGGAGGCTTTTCCCGGCACGCCGCGGTAATAAAGGTCTTCCGCCGAGTAGTCGTAAAGGATTGACGGGCGGGACAGATCTCCACGGATGCTCAGTTTTCCCGAAAGGTCTCCTTTGGCCTGATCGGTCAGATTTTCAACAGGGACACCGCTGAGGAAGATCTCTCCGTCAAGAACACGGGTGTTTCGCGCGAAGGAGACGTTCCCGCGGGCCATGCGGTCCCATTTGAATCCCTGTATCTCCAGGCGGTCACTGTCGGCGTTCAGGGGGATGGCCAGCTCTTTCGCGGCC
Organism: uncultured Elusimicrobiales bacterium; assembly: GCA_964577205.1. Classification (GTDB taxonomy): domain Bacteria; phylum Elusimicrobiota; class Endomicrobiia; order Endomicrobiales; family CAIRNS01; genus CAZNYG01. Next base: position 8,295 of record CAZNYG010000023.1, read on the forward strand.
CAGGGGCCCCAGGCGAGATCCTTTCCATTCAGTCTCACTGCGAAGTTCGACAGGCCTTTGAACAGTGTTCCGGTAAGAGCGGCGGCGCCGCTGGCGGGACGGCCGTAAAATGGGTATTTGTTGAAATTCAGGTCGAAAGCGAACGCGAGGGGTTTCCCTTTCGCTTTTTCCATTGAGCCCCGCGCGCCGATGCTGCCGCCGCCGGAGCGTATATCGCAGGAAACAAGCTCCGCGCGGTCAGGCATGAGCGCGATGTCCATGACGGCGGAATCCGCGGATCCGCCGGGCCATTGAACGTTCTTCAGTTGAAATTTCGCTTTGCCGTTGCCACGCGAGGCATAGGAAATGTCGCCGGAAACGATGCCGTGCGGCGCGGCGGATATGCCCGTCCAGACCATGACGTTGTCGATCGGGACCTGGCGGAGGATGGCCGCGGCGTCCCATTGCCCGTCAGAAAAAAAGCGGCAGTTCACCTGAAGGGCCCTGCCGGATGTAATGCCTTTGAAGAACCAGCTGCCCCCGGTCTGCAGCAATGACGCCGTCCAGCCGGAACTGCCGGTCCCGCCGGCCTCCCATCGCTCGCCGCGGGCCTGGATCCGCGTCTCACGGGAAGATATGGCTCCTTCGGCGTTCAGCGTGCCTTTCAGCGAAGGAACGATGCTTGACAGCAGGGGAGTGTTCTCCATGGGCAGACCGGTGACGGCAAGATTGAGCGATAACGGTTTCAACCGGCCCATGAGCATGCCGGAGCCTTTCCCCTTTTCGAGAAAAGCCAGCAGCGCCATCGAAGGCGAAAGTTCGCCGTTAAAACGGTAACCGCCGGGCTGTATCTCACCCTCCGCCTTCCAGGAACTTCCGTAAGCGCCCTTCAGCGACATCTTCAACGAACCGATGTCGAAGGAACGGTATCCGGCCCCGTCGATATTCAGATCGCAGTTGAACGCTCCTTCGTCATAAGTGAACCGGGATGACGCCGTTCCGGTCGAAGAGGTTATCAGCGGATCAAGCCTGAAAAAGGCACGGCCGCTGAAATGAGCTGATGAGGGCCCACGGGCGCCGCAAGTCCCCGCCGGCGTGTCAAGCAGGAAAGAAAAACCCCGCGGCGAAGAGTTCAGACGGAATGTAGAGCGCCCCGCGGAAATGGCTTTCCAGGAGAGCCGGCTGATGTCGGCTGTAGCCGTAAGGATCCCCTCCCGGCGCCTGATGAAATCGGCGTTCGCTTCAACATTGGCGTCCGGCCCCGCTATCTTGACGCGCGCGGACCCGGTCGTCTGATCCTTTTCAGACCGGGACTGGAACCTGGCGCTGAGATGATGGCCCCCAAACGCCGCGGCGATCGCTCCGCCCGCCGATGTCCCGGAGACCACGCGGCCGTTGACGTCCTCGATCCGTTCTTTCCCCAGGATCACGACGCCATCTTCCCATAAATAGGTAAGGCGTGACGGACGCGGCGAAGGCCCGGGCTTTCCGAGCCGCCTGACGAGCGAGAAGAAGGAAGGGGTCAGGACGACCCGCGGGCTGGAGAAATGTATCTGGGCGAGCGAGTTCAGCGGATGCCGGGGAGACATGATGATCCTGGCCGGGTCGATGGACACGGTCACCGCGCGGCAGCGGAAGAAATCCCCCAGCTCAACGTCGCGAACCGTGAAGCGGTTGAAAAGACGGTACTCTACCCTGCCGACGCGCACGTTCTCGCCGGTGGCTTTATGGACGCCGATGCGGACCGGCGCGGCAAGAAAGTCGATCTTCAGGGAAAAGAAAAGGACTGCGGCGGACAGGATGATGAGTATAAGCAGAGGTATGCGGATCTTTTTCCACACGGGGGAGCCTTATGCGAAGGCAGAAAGCATGGATCCGAAGAATAAGCGGGCAAGGAACGGCGCGTGCCGTTCTCTTAGCCGCTTACTCCGCGACCCACCAGCTCGCTGTCAGTTACCAACGCTGCGCAGGAATTGTTTCGAGAATAATTCTGTTAAAGACGACCAAAAACGGGCACGATGCAATTTCAGGATACTTCGGTAGTATCGACAATTATCAGTTCCAGTTTTGACGCCGTTGAATTGAAGACAGCCTGTATTTTGACGGGCGGATCACCGGGCTTATGGACGACCCTGTTCGAAAGGATCTCTTCCGCCAGGGCATCGTCAACGTAGCGCTGGATGATGCGTTGCAGCGGGCGCGCTCCGTAATGAGGATCGAAGCCTTTGTCCAGCAGGAAATCCTTCGCTTCGTCGGTCAGTTCCAGGTCGTATCCCTGAGAGGACATTTTCTCCATGCCGCGTTCGAGCATGAGATCGAGGATCATTCTCATCTCCGGGCGGCCCAGAGGATGGAACACGATAAGCTCGTCGATACGGTTCAGGAATTCCGGGTTGAACGATTTCTTGACTTCTTCCGTTACCGTGTCCTTTATGGTCGTGTACTCCTGCGCAAGGTCGTCCTGAACAAGGAACCCGAGCGATTTGCCGCGCGAAATAAGGCGCGCGCCGACGTTCGAGGTCATGATAAGGATAGTGTTCTTGAAGTTGACCTTGTGGCCGAGGTTGTCCGAGAGGACGCCGTCGTCAAGGATCTGGAGCAGTATGTTAAAAACGTCGGGATGCGCTTTTTCTATCTCGTCAAGAAGAACGACGGAATACGGTTTTCGCCGCACCTGCTCGGTCAGCTGTCCGCCTTCTTCGTATCCGACATATCCCGGAGGCGCCCCGATGAGGCGGGAGACGGAGAATTTTTCCATGAATTCCGACATGTCGACGCGGATAAGCGAGTTCTGTCCGCCGAAAAGGACTTCGGCCAGAACGCGGGCCAGTTCCGTTTTCCCAACTCCCGTGGGGCCGAGGAAAATGAAGCTGCCGATGGGCCGGCGGGGGTCTTTAAGGCCGGTGCGGCTCCTTCGGATCGCCTGCGAGATCGATTTTATCGCTTCCTCCTGTCCAATGACGCGGCGGCGCAGTTCATCTTCCAGATGAAGCAGTTTTTCGGATTCCTTCTCGGTAAGCCGCGTGACGGGGATCCTGGTCCACTTTGCCACCAGCTGGGCTATTTCTTCGGCCGTTATGGAGGGGCGAATGTCTTCGCGGGACGCGCGCCACTTCTTGCGCGTGTCCTCAAGCGCTTTGCGCATCTCGCGTTCCCTGTCGCGGAGACGGGCGGCGCGTTCATAGTCCTGTTTGGCGATGACCGCTTCTTTGTCGGCGGTCATCTTCGCGAGCTCCTGCTCCCGGTCCTTGATGTTCTGGGGCGGCTGCGTCGACTGCAGGCGGGCGCGCGCGCCCGCCTCGTCGATCAGGTCGATCGCCTTGTCCGGAAGATAACGGTCGGAGATATAACGGTCCGAAAGCCGGGCAGCCGATTCGATGGCTTCGTCCGTGAATTTTACCTTGTGATGCGCCTCGTATTTTTCCCTGAGGCCTTTGAGTATTTCGATAGTTTCATCGACGCTGGGAGGTTCTACGACGATAGGCTGGAACCGGCGCTCCAGGGCGGCGTCATGTTCGATATGTTTGTGATACTCGTCAAGCGTGGTCGCGCCGATACACTGAAGTTCGCCTCTTGAAAGGGGCGGTTTCAGCATGTTGGAAGCGTCGATCGCGCCTTCCGCGGCGCCGGCCCCGATAACGGTATGAAGCTCGTCGATAAAGAGGATCACCGAATTCTTCGATTTGCGGATCTCCTCCATGATGTTCTTCATGCGCTGTTCGAACTCGCCGCGGTACTTTGTCCCCGCTACGACAGCCGCGAGGTCCAGCGTGAGGACCCTTTTGGAATAAAGTATCTCGGGGACCTCTCCGGCGGCGACGCGCTGGGCGAGCCCTTCGACGATGGCTGTTTTCCCCACGCCGGGATCGCCTATAAGCACAGGGTTGTTCTTGGTGCGCCTCGAAAGGATCTGTATCAGCCTTTCGATCTCTTCGGCCCGGCCGATGACCGGGTCAAGCTTGTTGTCGCGGGCCATGGCTGTAAGGTCGCGGCCGAATTCGTCCAGGTTCGGCGTTTTCGTCTTTTTCCCGGTGCCGGCGGCTGGTGTTTCCATCGACTCAGTGCCGTCGCCCATCAGGTTGATTATCTCCTCGCGCACATCGGCTATGCGGACGCCGAGGTTTTCAAGGACGCGGGCTGCGATGCCCTCTTCCTCCCGCAGGAGGCCGAGCAGCAGGTGCTCCGTCCCTACGTATGAGTGGTTCATCGATTGCGCTTCTTCAACGGCGAGTTCCAGCACTTTTTTCGCGCGGGGCGTGAAAGGTATTTCTCCCAGAAGCATCACGTTGTCGCCTGTGCCGACCAGTTTTTCGACTTCGGACCGGACCTTGCGCAGATCGATACCCAGGGTATGAAGTACTTTCGCGGCGACTCCTTCTCCAAGCGCCACGAGGCCGAGGAGAAGATGCTCGGTCCCGACGTAATCATGGTTCAGTCGTTTTGCTTCTTCCTGGGCAATGATAATTACGCGCTGTACACGGTCGGTAAAGCGGTTTGACATAAGCTGGTCTCCTTTAAAGAACGGCAATCGTTACTTTTCCGATGCGCGGGGAAACAGGAGTCAGGCGAAAACGTGAACTCTCGGGGATCAGATCACAATTCGTAGTATTCCCATTATACCAATTTAATAATAGTTAAAACGAATTAATGCAAGACTTATTTTTCATAGATCGGAACGCCGGTCAAACGGGTCAGCTCGCTGAATTCTCTGATCAGCTTGAACGTGGTCCTGCCCGGTTTCCCGTCGCCGATCAGCCGTCCGTCGAGTTTAACGACCGGGATGATCTCCGCGGCGGTGCCGGTCAGAAAGCATTCGTCCGCCGTGTAGACGTGATACGTGGTGAAAAGATCTTCGCGGACTATGAGTTTCAGTTTGCTCGACGCAAGTTCCATCACCGCGTTGCGGGTAATGCCCTCGAGAGCGCCCGCCCACGACGGCGGAGTTATGAGCGCGTTCTCCTTAAGGATGAAAATGTTGTCCCCGGTGCATTCCGCGACGTAACCCTGCGCGTTAAGCATGATCGCTTCAGGGACGCCGGCGCGGGCCGCTTCGATCTTGGCCATGATATTGTTGAGGTAATTCAGCGATTTGACGCAGGGGCTCAAGGCGTCCGGGATATTGCGGCGCGTCGACGTGGTGATCAGCTCGAGCCCGTGGCTGTACAGCTCTTCGGGATAGAGCTTGATCTTGTCGGCTATGATGAAGACCGTCGCTTTCGGGCATTTTTTCGGGTCGAGGCCGAGATCGCCAACGCCGCGCGTCACGACTAAGCGGATATAAGCGTCCTTCAGGGAATTGGCGCGCAGCGTTTCAAGCGTCGCTTTTTCCATCTCTTTCTGCGTCATTGGAATGCACAGCGTTATCGCCTGAGCGGACTTGTAAAGGCGGTCAAGGTGTTCGCTCAGCCTGAACACCCTGCCGTTGTACGCGCGGATGCCTTCAAAAACCCCGTCTCCGTATAAAAGACCGTGGTCGAAGACCGATATTTTCGCGTCTTCCCTGTCAACAAGTTTTCCATCGAGATAGATCTTCATCGCCCGCTCCTTTATGTTGGTGTATATTGATCCTGAGGACTGTGCCGCTTTCGCGTTCCGTTTTTTCACGTTGTTATCCGCCTTTAAGCGCGGGCACCCGCCAGTTTTCCGTCGCGCATGGTTATGATCCGTCCGGCGCGTGCCGCCAGTTCGGGATTGTGTGTTACCAGTATCAGGGTAATGCGCCTGCGGGCGCATTCGGAAAAAATAAGGTTCTCGACGGCCGCGCCCGTTTCCCTGTCAAGATTGCCCGTCGGTTCGTCGGCGAGCAGGAGGGCGGGGCCGTTAATGAGAGCCCTGGCGAGGGATACGCGCTGTTGTTCGCCTCCGGAAAGCTCCCGCGGCGTATGGCCCGCGCGCTCCGTCAATCCAAGCATGTCGAGGAGACGCGCGGCGTCGGACTTTTTTTCTTCGCGGCGGTCCCAGGCCGGGATCAGTACGTTCTCGAGCACCGTGAAATCAGGCAGCAGGTAGTGGAGCTGGAACAGGAACCCGATGGAATGCCGGCGTGTGGAGGCGCGTTCCCGGTCGGAAAGCAGTGACGCGTCCTTATCTTCGAGAAAGAGTTTTCCCCCCGTCGGCCTGTCCATGAGGCCGATCAAGTGGAGCAGCGTGCTCTTCCCCGCGCCGGACGGCCCAACAATGGCCGCGCTTTCGCCCGAAGGGACATCGAAAGAGACATCGTTGACCGCCGCGACAGTCGAAGCAGGGCCTATGGAATAGTTCCTTGAAAGTTTTTCAGTGGTTATTTTCATTTCTCATTTTACACTTTAAATTTTCTTCTAACCGTACCTTATCGCTTCCAGCGGATCGAGCTTTGTTACCTGGTACGCGGGGTAAAGAGAGGCGGCCAGCGTTATAAGCAGCGTGGCGGCGATCACGCTCGCGACGTCGCCGGGGATGATACGCACCGGCAGGGTATCAAGATAGTAAACGTCAGCCGGAAGATGGATGAACTGGTAACGGCTTAACAGGTAACAGATGCCCGTCCCGAGCCCCAGTCCCATGAAGATTCCGCTCGAACCGATTATAAGACCTTCGAAAAAGAATATGCGCGCGATGCGTCCCCGTGGAATCCCCAGAGCCGACATGATGCCGATCTCCCTGGCTTTTTCAACGGTCAGAAGCAGCAGGTTCGAGATGATGTTGAAGGCCGCCACCAGTATGATGAGCCCGAGAATGATGAACATCATGATCTTTTCAAGCTTCAGCGCCGCGAAAAGGTTCCTGTTCATCCGCTCCCAGGACCTGACCTGGTAGGGGTAGCCGAGCTGTTCCTGAAGAGACGCTTCGGCTGCGGAAACGCTTTCCCAGTCCTTTACGGAAACTCCTATCCCGGTCACCGCGTTCTCCATATCGTACAGCCGCTGAGCGGCGGCAAGCGAGATATAGGCCAGGGTCGCGTCGTATTCATACATGCCGGAATGGAACAGCGTGACGAGCTTGAATTTCTCCATCCGGGGCACAAGGTCCATTGAGCCCGGCGCCATGAGGATGATCTCATCGCCCGCTTTCGCCCCGATGGTTGCGGCAAGCTCCTGGCCGATCATGATATCCCTGTCGCCCAGCGCCTCGGGAAGCCGGCCGCCGCGCGCGACGATGCGCCGCAGGTTGACCAGGCGGTTCTCCGCCGCGAGGTCAATGCCTTTAATGACGGAACCGCTGGTGGAATGCCGCGTGCGCAGGAGGATCTGGCCGTAAATGAAGGGAGCGGTCGCCGCGGCTTCCGGATCACGCGCCGCTTCTTCGGCGACGCGTCCATATTCAAAGAAAGGCACGCCGCTTTCCTTGACTATCGTCAGATGCGGCTGCACACCGAGGATCTTCTCCCGTATGTCGCGGTGGAACCCGCTCATGACGCCGAGCGTGATGATAAGGCTCGCGACGCCCAGCGTAATGCCGCCGATGGCGATAAGCGTCGTCAGAAGCGTGAATACGCCCCGCCGCCGTGCCATCAGGTACCGCCATGCGATAAATAGTTCAAGAGACATAGTTATTCCGGCCTCATCAACGGGAACAGGATAACTTCCCTGATGGAATCGGTCTTCGTCAGGATCATGACCAGGCGGTCTATGCCGATGCCGAGGCCGCCGGTCGGAGGAAGCCCGTGCTCGAGGGCGGTGATGAAATCCTCGTCGTACGGCTGGGCCTCGTCGTCACCCTGGCGCTTCGCTTCCATCTGGCTTTCGAAATTCTTCTTCTGGATCAGCGGGTCGTTGAGCTCCGAATAGGCGTTGGCGATCTCCATGCCGTTGATATACAGCTCGAAACGTTCGGCCAGCGCGGGGTTTTCGGGTTTCGGCTTGGCCAGCGGCGAGTATTCGGACGGATAATCCATCACGAAGGTCGGGCTGGTCAGCGCCGGCACGACTTTTTCGTCAAATATATGGTCGAGGACCTTCTTTTCAGACATGTCGTCCGGCAGGCCGATACGCATTTCCCTCGCCGCGGCGGCGGCTTTTCCCGTGCCGAGGATGGACAGGAAATCTATGCCGGTCGCTTCCTTCAGCAGATCGAAAAAAGCGGCACGCCGGAACGGCACGGCGATCTCAGCGCCCACCGCCCGGGCTCCGGCGGAAATCAGCTGTTCGCACAGTGACATCATTTCATTATAGTCCGCGTACGCCTGGTACAGTTCCAGCATGGTGAATTCCGGGTTGTGGTTCCGGTCGATGCCTTCGTTGCGGAAATTGCGCCCGATCTCATAGACCCTGTCCAGCCCGCCGACGACCAGCCTTTTCAGGAAAAGTTCAGGTGCAATGCGCATGAATAACTGCATATCCATGGCATTGTGGTGCGTGACGAACGGCCGCGCGGCGGCCCCGCCGGGTATAACCTGCATCATCGGCGTCTCTACTTCAAGGAAAGAACGGTTTCCAAGTTCGGATCGAATTGCCGAGATAATTGCGCTTCGCTTGACGAAAGTGTCGCGCACTTCGTTGTTCGCGAGCAGGTCCAGGTACCGCTGGCGGAAACGGGTTTCCGTGTCCTTGAGCCCGTGCCATTTTTCAGGCAGGGGACGCAGAGCCTTGGATAACATGGTCCAGCGTTCCACTTTCAGGCTGAGCTCTCCGGTGCGGGTGCGGAACGGAGTTCCTTCTACCCCGATGAAGTCGGAGATGTCTGCCAGATCCTTAAAATATCGGAAAAAATCCAGGCCCAGAATATCGGCCTTGAAATAGAGCTGCAGTTTACCCGAGATATCAGATATGTCGGCAAAGGATGCCTTGCCCATCTCCCTGCGCGAAATGAGCCTGCCAGCGACGGATATTTTGTCTTCCGTACTGCCGCCAACGGGCAGTGAAGCGAATTTTTCCTGCACGGCCTTCAGCGTCGATCCGACGGTATAACGCGGCGGGTAGGGAGCTATCCCGGCTTCCTTCAATTTGGCGAGCTTTTCCCTGCGAAGCGCGATGATCTGTTCAAGCGGAGTGGCGTTTTCATTCATTGGATTAGGTTCCTTCTGCAGCTGATGTTATGCACGCGCATGTCATCCCCGAAAGTCTCTATCTGTGTCTTACCCTCGATTCCCTTCTCCCTTTGTGGGAGAAGGCCGGGATGAGGGGCAATTATCGACGATAAAGCAATAATTGCGGGTATGCCACAGAAAGTCTCTAAAGGGGATCCGTCAATGCGGTTAGGTGAAAACACCCGGTTGCCCGATTCACAGCGTTCGGGCATGTACACGCCTGTGTACGACCAGTTATGTGATTCACATTAAAAATTGATAAACATTTTAGATTATAGCGAATAACGCTTATCTTGTCAAAAATGTCACGTTTTCCCGGCCCCTCCGGTTGTGTTCGTCAGTTTCCAGTTGAGGTAAGAGCCCATGAAACTGTCGAGTTCGCCGTCCATGACAAGGTCCACCTGAGGTACTTCGTGCCCGGTGCGGTGGTCTTTGACCAGCTGGTAGGGCATGAAGACGTACGAGCGGATCTGGTTGCCCCACGCGATCGAGCCCTTTTCATCATAATGCTTTTCAACGGACTGCCGCTTCTTCTCCTGTTCGAGCTCATACAGCTTTGCTTTCAGCAGCTTCATCGCGGTGACACGGTTCTTGAGCTGGGAACGTTCGTTCTGCGATTGAACGACGATATTAGTCGCGAGATGGGTGATCCGGACGGCGGAATCCGTTTTGTTGAGGTACTGGCCGCCGTGGCCTGAGGCGCGGTAGGTGTCGATGCGGATATCCTTGTCTTCCACCTTGATCTCGATATCGTCATCGATCTCCGGCATGATGTCGACGGAAGAGAACGACGTGTGTCGGCGCTTGTTGGCGTCGAATGGCGAGATGCGGACAAGCCGGTGAACGCCCAGCTCAGACCGCATCAGCCCGTAGGCATATTCCCCCTTGATCATGAACGTGACGCTTTTGATCCCGGCCTCTTCGCCTGCGAGCATGTCGACGATTTCCGTCGCGAATCCCTTCTTTTCCGCCCAGCGCATGTACATGCGCAGCAGCATCTGGGCCCAGTCGCAGGATTCCGTGCCGCCCGCGCCCGCGTGGATTTCGACGATCGCGTTGCTGCGGTCATGCTCCCCCGAAAGTTTCGTTTCTATCTCAAGCGCCTCCAGTTCGCCGGCGAGCTTCCGGGAACCGGCGGTTATTTCGGCTTCCATGGAGGAATCCTTTTCATCGCGGGCCATGTCGGACAACGCGCTGAGCTCGTCAAGTTCTTTCTGGAGCTTTTCGCACCGTTCTACGGTGCTTTTCAGCCCGTTCAATTGCGCCATGACGCGGCGCGCCTTGTCGGGGTCGTTCCAGACGTCCGGAGCGGCCGCCTTCAGCTCAAGGTCGGCTATCTCGGCCTTCTTGCGGTCTATATCAAAGAGACCTCCTGAGGAACGAGAGTTTCCGATCAAGTTCGTCGAACATGATAAAGCCCTCCATTAATGAAAGCGGCGCTTCCGGTCAGCAGGCGGTGTCCGCGTTCTTTTTGACGGCAAAAGCCCATCCGCACAGTATCAGGGATATCAGCGCGCACAACCGGGCGAAAACATCGCCGAAACGGGTATAAAACGTTATTTCCTTGTGAGGGGTTATATCAACCACGTAACAGTCTTCGACAAACACGGGCGCGGCAAAAGTGACCGCGCCGGACGCGGCGACAGCCCCTGTGACCCCGGTATTGCCGCAGACAGCCACCGGACGGCGGGTCTCGATGGCGCGGAACACGTTCATGGTGAAATGCTGCCACGGAGCGGCGGTACGGAAGAACCAGGCGTCGTTCGTCTGGTTGACGATGACCGTGGCTCCGTTAGCCGCGTTCAACCGCGATACCCTTCCGAAAAAGTTCTCGGAACAGATCGAAGGGCCCGCGCGCCAGTTTTCACCAGACAGCACGACGGGCGCGATGCCGCGCCGGAAATCGCCAAGGTTGTTCAAGACGCCGAAGAAAGGTTCAAGATATCCGCGCAGCGGAACGTATTCGCCGAAAGGGACGAGATGCGTCTTCTTATGCGCGCCGCGTATCCTGCCCGCCGGATCAAAAAGTATGGAAGCATTGTAAAGGCCGCCGCTGTCGGCGAAAGGCGCGCTGACGATGTTCCAGGTCCCGCTTTCCTTAGTGCGCGCTTCCATCCAGTCCATCAGCCTCCGGTCGCCGGGCAGATACCCGGGCACCGATGTTTCCGGCCAGATGATCATGGCCGGATGTTCCGCCGCTGCCCTGCGCTGCAGCCTTTCAAAAACAGCGAGTATCTCGTTTTCCCAGACGGCATCCCATTTTTTGTACTGATCGATGTTCCCCTGCAGAAGTGCGACGCGCACGGCGGGGGCTCCGTTGATCTTTGACTGCCACGCGTTATAGCGGAACGAACCGGCGGCGACGATAACCGCGGCGGCGGCAAGAAAGGCCGCGTGCATACGCGACGCTTTTCTCCGTATCAGTATGCCCGCAAGCACAAGGTTCACAAAAACGCACAGGAACGATACGCCGAATACCCCCGTCCATTCCGCGATCTGGGCCGCGGGCAAAAAATTCCATTGGGAATATCCCAGTATCGCCCAGGGGAATCCCGTGAGCAGCCACGCGCGGACGTATTCGAGAGCGGCCCAGAGGCACGCGCTGCCGAAAAAGTAAGCGGCAACCGGAAATTTCGGCCGCATCCACGCCGAGAGCCCCGACCAAAGACCGACATATAATGAAAGATAAAGGCACAGAAGGCTCAGGCTGAAAACTGATTGCGCCGTTGAGCCGGTATTGTAAAGGAGCATCGGGTACAGCCAGTAAAAGACCGCCGCGTATCCCGCGAATGACGCCATGAGCCCGCGAAAGAATGAAGCGGCGATCCCTGCTTCACGGGTTATCCACAGGAGGGGTACCAGAGCGATAAACGCGGCAGGGAAAAAAGAGAACCGTGGAAAGGAGACGGCCAGCAGGGCCGCGCAGGACAGGAGCGACAGAACGGTCGGGATATGTTTTTTCACGCCTTTTTGATGCCTTCCGTCAGGATGATCGCTTCGGCGATCTCCCTCATGGTGCGGCGGAGGTCCATCGCCTGGTGCTGGATGAACTGGAAAGCGCCTTCCTCATCCATGTTCTTTCCCCTCATGAGGATGCCTTTGGCGCGTTCTATGATCTTTCTGGTTTCAAGAGCTTCTTTCGCCGAACGAGCCTCTTCAAGCAGGCGGGTGTTCTCTATGGCGACCGCCGCCTGGTTTGCGATCGTCTGCAAAATATCGATCTCCTCTTCCGAAAAAACGTGTTCCGATGTCGTATAGCAATTGACGACGCCTATCGGAGTGTTCTTGAAAAGCATTGGGACCGCGAGCATCGAACGCAGCCCTTCCTGGCGCGCGATCTTCGGGTACATGTAGCCCGGCTCGCAGGTGACGTCGGCGACCGCGACCGGCTTGCGGATCTTCAGCGCGCTGCCGGAGACCGACTGCCCCACTTTCAGCGGCGGCTTTTTACGATAGTCTTCGGAAAGGCTCTGAGTGGCGGCTATACGCAATTCCTGCGTCTTTTCGTCGAACAGCATCAGCGAGCAGATCTTTGAATTCATGGTCTGCGCGGTCATGGTGACGATCAGCTGCAGTATTTCGTGGAGATACGCGTTTGAGACGATGCTGTTGGAAAGCTGCGTGATGGTCTCCAACTGGCGGGCTTTGATCGTCGCCTGCTGGATCAGCCTTGTTTTTTCAATGGCTCCAGCGATCTGCCGGGCGATATTGCTCAGCAGCTTCAGCCGTTCCGCGGTAAGCGTTTTGGAACGGCGGTGCTGAAGATTGATGACACCGATCAGCTCATCCTTCAGCAGAATGGGCACGGATATAAAGGCTTCGTACTTGTCTTCCGGCAGGTTTTGAAACAGCTTGAACCTGGGATCCATGTACGCGCGGCGGGGTATGACGAGAGTTTTTCTGTGAGCGGCCACCCAACCCGTAAGCCCTTCTCCCGCCTCAAGACGGAGCTTGCCTACCTGATAAGGATGAGGAGGGCACGTTCCGGAAAGCGTGAGGGCGCCGGACCCGTCCATCAAGTATATAAGGCAGCTGTCCATGTTCATTCCCGTAGCGAGTATGCGCGCTATCTGTTGAAGCAGCATCGAGACGTTGCTCGTGCTTCCGACAGTGTCAAAGATCTGGTTCAGCAGGCTGATTTCAGCTTTAAGTTCTTTTACACCGGGTGTTTTAGACATGTGTGCTCCTGAGTGCTCAGCGATTTATCATTGAATCTTCGAAGCGGCTTCAGCCGGCGTGTTAGACAAAACGCACGGGATAAAGCCCGCGCCTCTTTCATTGACAGCCAACAGACTTTGCAGCTTTCCGATTTATCCGCGCATTGCCGAATACATTCAGCTGCAACACCGCAGGCGTTTACGTAACGCCCGTCACTTATTTCCGCAGCACTTCTTGTATTTTTTTCCGCTGCCGCAGGGGCAGGGGTCGTTGCGGCCGATCTTGTCCAGCGGCCTGGGTTTTTCCGGAACATGGCGGGCCGATCTGCCGGAAAGCGCCGCCGGTCCGGGTATCGCGTTCCGAGGCGATGATGTCATTATCGACGGGTCGCCTGAATTCGTTGTCTGTTCGGGCGCGGGAGCGCGGCGCACCGGCTCGGGCGCGATCTGCACCTTGAAAAGATATTCGACCGTCGCTTCCCTTATGCGGCGCATCATCAGCTCGAAATACCTGAATGATTCGCGCTGGTACTCGATCTTGGGATCCTTCTGGGCGTAAGCGCGAAGGCCGATGCCCTTCTTGATCTGGTCAAGGTCGTAGAGATGTTCTTTCCACGCGCTGTCTATCATCTGCAGCAGGATCATGCGTTCGACATGACGGAGAAGCGGCGCGGTCAATTCCTTTTCGCGGCGCTCATAGGCTTCTTTAAGCTTCTCGTCTATCACTTCGCGCAGGGCGTCCTGGGTGATGTGGAACTTCGCGTCCTGGTCCATATCCAGGATTATGCCGAACATGCGGCTCAGCCATGTTTCGAGGCTGGCCCAGTCCCACTGTTCGGGATACTGTTTCTCCGGCGCCCACAGGGAAAGTTTTTCCTCGATCGATTCCGAGAACATGTCGTTGACGGTCGTGGAGACGTCCTCGCCTTCGAGTATCTCGTTGCGCAGGCGGTAAACCGCCTCGCGCTGCTTGTTCATGACGTTGTCATAATCGAGGAGTTGTTTTCGTATATCGAAGTTCATTGCCTCGATCTTGCGCTGTGCGTTCTCGATGGCTTTGGAGATCCACGGATGCTGTATCTCCTCGCCTTCCTGCATGCCCAGCTTCTGCATTATGATGGATATCCGATCGGAACCGAACAGGCGCATCAGCTCGTCTTCCAGCGAAAGGAAGAAACGCGTGCTGCCGGGGTCGCCCTGGCGTCCGGAACGGCCGCGCAGCTGGTTGTCGATGCGGCGCGCTTCATGGCGTTCCGTTCCCAGGATGTGGAGCCCGCCTATCTGGCGCACTTCCTCGGTCTCTTCCGGGGTTGGGTTCGCGCCGCCAAGGACTATGTCGGTGCCGCGGCCCGCCATGTTAGTCGCTATCGTGACGGAGTTTCTTTTGCCGGCCTGGGCGATGATCTGAGCTTCCATTTCATGGTATTTCGCGTTCAGCACCTGATGAGGGATGCCCTTGCGCCGCAGCATGGCGGAGACTTTCTCAGATTTTTCAATGGAGCGCGTGCCGACCAGCACAGGCTGCCCCTTTTTCCAGAGCTCTTCGACTTCCCTGCTTATGGCGTCGTACTTTTCTTTTTCCGTGCGGTAGATGACGTCCGCGTGATCCTTGCGGACCATCGTCCTGTTGGTCGGTATCTCGACGACATCGAGTTTATAGATCTCCCAGAATTCGGGCGCTTCGGTGAGCGCGGTACCCGTCATGCCCGCGATCTTTTTGTACATGCGGAAATAGTTCTGGAAGGTGATCGTGGCGAGCGTCTGGTTCTCTTCCGCGATGCGCAGGTTTTCCTTTGCTTCCACCGCCTGGTGAAGGCCTTCGGACCAGCGCCGTCCCGGCATCAGCCGCCCGGTGAACTCGTCGACGATAATGACCTCTCCGTCCTTGACGACGTATTCGACGTCGCGGTGGTAGAGGCTGTGGGCGCGCAGCGCCTGCGTGAGATGGTGGACCCACTCGGCCTGGAGATCGTCATAGATGTTCTTGACGCCGAGCAGCTTTTCAGCCCTGACCACTCCTTCTTCCGTCAGGACGACGGTGTGGTTCTTTTCGTCAACCAGGTAATCGAAGCCCTTGGAAAGGTCAAGCCCGGTATATTTTGCCTGTATCTCTTCGGTCTCGGTGATCTTGCGGCATTTCAGGTGAGGTACGATCCGGTTGCAGACATAGTATTTGTCGGTAGAGGCCTCGGCGGGGCCGGAAATGATAAGCGGAGTGCGGGCTTCATCTATAAGGATGGAGTCCACTTCGTCGACGATCGCGAAGTTCAGGTTGCCGAGGACGCGGTCGTCCTTTGAAATGACCATGTTGTCGCGGAGGTAATCGAATCCGATCTCGTTGTTCGTGACGTAGGTAATGTCGCACGCGTATGCGGCGCGCCGTTCGTCGTTGGGCATGTCATGCTGGACATAGCCGACGGTCATGCCGAGGAATTCGAATACCGGCCCCATCCAGTTGCGGTCGCGGCGGGCGAGGTAGTCGTTGACGGTGACGACATGGGCGCCCTTTTTTTCAAGAGCGTTGAGGTAAACCGGCAGCGTGGCGACAAGGGTTTTCCCTTCACCGGTGCGCATCTCGGCGATCTTGCCCGTATGGAGGACATAGCCGCCCATCAGCTGCACGTCAAAATGGCGCAGTCCGATGGCCCGGCGCGAAGCCTCGCGGACGCAGGCGAAAGCCTCGACAAGAAGGTCGTTGACCGTTTCGCCTTTTTCAAGGCGCTCGCGGAACTCGACCGTTTTCGCCTTGAGATCGTAGTCGCTGAGCTTCTGGATCTCAGGTTCGAGCGCGTTGACGGCGTCAACAATGGGCTGCATGCGCTTGATCTGCCGGTCATTGCTTGAACCGAATATCGAATTCATCACGTATTTAAGCATCTAAAACCTCTCTTTATATAATCGTAGAAAGCCCCGCTTCCGCGGAGCTCAATGCACTTCTAAATTGAGTCTATTGAAAAACCCCGGTTTTTTGCCTTGTTGTCATCCCCGAAGGTCTTTAACCCGCGGATGCGGGACTTCATTCATGTCCACATAATGGAAGTCGTCGGGGATCCAACATCGACGGTATTCATGGATTCCCGCTTTCGCGGGAATGACACGCCAAAGGCTTTTTCAATTGACTCAAATTACACTGCAGGCGACGGCTTCAGCCGGCGCTTTTGATATGATGCATGGGCTAAAGTCCGTGACTTTCAAAATCGTTTAAAATTATACCAAATCCGAAGGATTCCTGCAAACGACAAAAAACCCCCGACCAACAATCGAGGGTTCTTGCTTTTTTAAGGGCTAAACAAACAGGGTCAGGCTTTTTTCACGTTGGAGGCTTTGGGGCCTTTGTCTGAATCGATAACGTCGAACTCGACGGCATCGCCTTCAGCAAGTGTTTTGAACCCATCCGCCTGGATCGATGAAAAATGGACGAACACGTCGCCGCTTCCGTCATCTCTGGAGAGGAATCCGTACCCTTTCTGATCGTTGAACCATTTTACCTTACCGAGTACCATCTACTACGTCACCTACTTTCCCGAAGCCGGGATATCATTCCGAATTCGGAAAACCGAATTCACCTGACATTATTATAAGTACGAAAAATGCGAATGTCAAGGCATTTTTAATGTAAATGATCATTGCCTTTTACTCCCTCTCCCCCATGGAAACGTTTAGCTTTCAGGCCGTCCAACAAACGTTCGAATTTGTTTCCTCTCCCCGAGGGAGAGGGCAGGGCGAGGGCCTCTCCGGGCAAAGCTTCGGTAACTTTAGCCGCTTTAATGTGCTTCTCCGCCGCGTACAGATTTCCGGCGACCTGCAGATTCATCCAAAACTCCGGCGTGGTGTCGGGATAATAAAACCTCCGGTCTTATGCTAATCCACTATTCGCGCTGATTCGCTGCACCTGGGCAAGCCGTTGGGCCGGAATTCCATGTCTGTATAGGAATAAGGGGACGGTCTTTAGTTAATAAGATAACGGTTGAAGGGTGTGAATGTTTTGGGACAGAGAAGGGGTGTTTTCAGCGGATGGAATTCCATGCGTCGCCGGCGTAGCGGTCGACGAGGGGTTGGATAGATGACTGGTTCTCGGACATGGCGAGTTCGCGCGCAATGATGGTGGTTGCGAAGGCGGTTTGCCAGCCGTTCAGCAGGGCGGCGTCGGTGGTGTCGCGGCCTTTCAGCAGGGAAGGTATGTGGATTGAACCCTGCGCGAGGAGCGTTTTTCCCCTTCGTCTCTGGCAGGAGCCGGCTATTTTGCGGCCGTTCAAAAGCAGGTCGTGAGGATAGACGACGGCAACGCAGGATGCCTCGGGCGGTTTTCGTGGTGCGGCGGCCGCCTCCGGGGCGGCGAAGACGGCAGGAATGCCGAGGGATGTGAGCGCGTTGAGTATGCCCTGATGAACTACGCGGTACATTTCTTCCTGGGAATAGACGCCGGGCCAGTAGTCGTTCGAGACGGCAAGCGAATAGGAAAGGTCATTGCCGTGGACGACGGAAAGCCCCCCGGTCAGCCTTCTGGTAACCGGGATGTCCCGCGCCAGGAGAGGCGCCGCGGACTGAAAATAGCCGATGGTGACCCATGGCCTGTTCCACGAATAGACGCGAAAGACCGGCGGTATCTCTCCAGCGGCATGCTGAACGAACAGGTATTCGTCCAGCGCCATGTTGCGGGGGCCGTCCGCCGGCCCCGAAAATATTATTTGCCAGTCCCGCATTTCCTTTCTTTCTCCAGGAGTCGTTCTTTTGTCCGTATGCCGCCCCGAGCCGAGTACCCGCCCATGGCTCCATCGCTTCGTATGACGCGGTGGCAGGGAATGATCGGAGCGAAAGGGTTCTTCGCGAGCGCGGAACCGACGGCGCGGGCCGCTCCGGGGTGGCCGATCATGCGGGCCAGTTCCCCGTAAGTCACTGTTTTTCCGGGCGGGATAGAGGCACAGGCAAGCCACACCTTCTGGCAGAATACGGAGTGTTTCTGCATTTCTTCAAGCATATCGCGTGTAAGTGTCTTTGGTTCCATCAAGAGGTCTCTTTCATCGGATATTGGAGAGTGTCAGGCAGCCGGAGTCGTCCTCCGAGCAGATGATCCTGCCCGGGACGCGGTAGCGCTGGTAATAGCGGAAAACCGCGCGGACGTATTGTTTTGTTTCGCGGTAAGGAGGCACATCCTTGTAGCGGTGTACGGGGGCGGGCCCGGCGTTATAAGCGGCAACGGCGCGTTCCACATCGCCGTTGAACTCGTTAAGCATATCGCGCAGGAACCGGGTGCCGGCGGCGATGTTCTCGTGAGGCGAATAAATGTCCCGGACGCCCAGAATGCGGGCTGTTGCCGGCATCAGCTGCATGAGCCCGCAGGCTCCCTTGCGCGAACGGTCGAGCGGGTTGAAATTCGATTCGGCCTTGATGACCGCTTTCACCAGCGCCGGGTCCAGGTTGTTCACGCGTGCCGCCTGATGGATCAGATCGTCGTAAGGCGTGGAAAGGATCCGCACCGGCGCGCTGATGACCGGTGAGTCGCGGAAAGCTCTGCTGAAACGTTCGGCGGATACGTTCTGCCTGCCGGCGCCTGAACAGACTATACGGGCGATCTCGTCCTTTTCGAAACGTATCGACTGGCCTTTTTGTGTGAGCCAGCAGCTGCCGTCATCCTGCTTTTCAATATCGCCTTTCAGGATCCTGCCGCCCGTAAGGACGATCGTGCCCTGAGCGGCAAAACATATCCCGGCGGCAAACAGCAGGATTGCCATGGTTGAAAGATAAAGGATTCGAGTCTTCATTTTAATGTTTGATCCCATTGAATGTGCAAAGGCATTGACGCACGGGCTGAAGCCCTCGCCCTACCCTCTCCCTGAGGGAGAGGACGAACCAGACAAATGCAAAGTGTATACCACCTGTTATTCGGTCAGGAGCGTCGGCATACGGAAATGGTTGAGACGGTGCGAGGCAAGATGAGAGCATATTTCCGCTGAGATCCCGGACCTGTTGCCGATAGTGGAAAGGAAGGCTTTGACGACAGAGGGATTGAACTGTTTTCCATCATTGACGCGGATTATGTTGACGGCCTGTTCGTGCGACAACGCGGCACGATACGGGCGTTCGCTGGTCATGGCGTCGTAAGCGTCGGCAACCGAGATTATGGCCGCGATTATAGGGATATTCTCACCGCTCAACCCGTATGGATACCCGGAACCGTCGTACCATTCGTGATGGTACTTTACGCCCAGGATCACTTCCTTGAACTCGCTTATCGAAGCGAGGATCTCCGCTCCGCCTTCAGGATGATGGTTGATGACGGCTTTTTCCTCTTCGGTCAGCGGGCCGGGCTTGTTGAGTATGTTTTCGGCGATGCCGATCTTTCCGATATCGTGCAGCAGGGCGGCAATGCTGAGGTTCTCCAGGAAGGGGTTCCTGTCCAGTTCCGGATCTCCCATCGCCCGCGCGACCGCGAGAGAGTATTCAGCCACGCGTTCCGTGTGGCCGATGGTGTATTTGTCCTTGGCATCGATCGCGGCGGCCAGCGCCGTGACGGTATTAAGGAACAGGCGTTTGTTTATGTCCAGCTGGTTCTTAAGGTCCTGGAACAGCCGCGCGTTCTGTACGGCCATGACTACGTCGGAGCCGAGGACCGAAAGGAAACTGAGTTCATCGTTGCTCAGCGGCAGGCCGAATTCCTTGCTGCCTATGAAAAGGACGCCGATGAGGTCGTTACGGAAAAAGCCGGGTATGAAGGCGTCCGCCTCGTAGAGCAGGCACGCTTCTTTAAGGTCGTCGAGCATCCGCAGCATTTCGGGATCGTCGCGCACGGCGGAAAGGCGCCGGTAATTGCTCATGCGCGACAGGAGCAGAGCGGGCTCGTCCTTGCGCAGGAGGGCAAATCGATCATCGGAAAAAAAGCGGATAATGGGATCTTCTTTGCCTACCTTGGTGAATCCGGCGGGGACCCTGGAACCTTTCTTCCCCCTGGTAACGGTGACGATGTATTCCCTGCGGGTTTTGTCATATATGAACATGCCAGCGTGGCGCACCCGGACATTGCGTATGATGGTGCGCAGTATCAACCGGGTGAGCGTGTCCGTACGGTGGACAAGTATCATTTGATGCGCTGCTTTTTCAAGATCTCTGCGGTAATCCCTGTTCATAAGGTATCGGCTCCGTCGCTTTATACGGGTTTAAGCGTGAATTGCTGCACGATGCGCTTGAGTTCAGCGAGGTCAA
>CAZNYG010000024.1:0-28331 GCA_964577205.1 uncultured Elusimicrobiales bacterium
CATAAAAGGCATTCCCTGCACTCTTGCTTTCTCCGCACGGGTCAATTCAATATCGATTGCATCAACCAGATTCCGGGAAAAACCCGGATATTTTCCATGGCAGTGATTAAGCACTTCTTCCAGGCTAAAGAAGAGGTTACCTTCTTTTTTTCCCGAGTCTTTGGTGGTTTCAATCAGGAACACAATATCCTGTACGATGTGCTCAGGCGTTTTCGTAGTGTGCCCGGCCGCAGCCGGTCTATACCTGGAGCCTCCAATGAGCCTCATGTTCACTGCCTTGAACCATGCGTAGTACTCTTTGCTATAATTTTTCTCATCAACGATATTCTCCAATATCTCACGTGCTATTCTCAGACTGTCGGAAAGCTCCTGCCCAAGGGCTGGATAGTGTCCACTCAGATAGAGCTCATAATCTTCATTTTCCACTAAGTCAGAGTGAGGAATGTCAGCGATTATCTCCATCAACCGGTAGATATAAGGCAGTGAATGCGCCTCTTTTTCTTTCTCGATATCCAGTGATTCTGTTTTTCCACGCAGATACGGCCTCACGATTCTCAGGAAAGCGGCTTCATACTGCCTTGAATTCAGCCGATAGTAATGATTGAACACCTTTTTATACTGATACTTTTTCAGCCTGATTCCTTTTTTCAGGGTATAACACTCAATGAGGTTATCCTGAATTTGTGCAGGAATGCCTTGTTCCTTCATTACTGCCCGGTCAGGTTCTACAACAAATTCAAAGGATGTTTTTACGTAAGCATCTTTTTGTCCCCACAGGTCCTGTTTGATGATGCCACATTGCATCAGTACCGGCATGTATTCTTTAAAATGGTACTTTTTGATGTCATATTCAGAGATCGATGCGGGCAGGAACAATGAATATACGTCGCGATAGAAGCGTTCTTCGGCTTCGTACGTAATAGATCTTGTTACGGTCTTGAGGCTGGAAACCATGGTGACGACGGAATCGTACAACGCGTCTGCGTCGTCGAAATACCTGCCGATATCTCCACCCCGGAGAACTTCACCGCGCAAAGCATCTGCAATAGTATCAATAATGAACAGATTATATGTTTTATACCCCGGAACGAAATAGGCATGTTTCAGGAGGAACTGCACGTCATTAACGGACTGCATTCCGGCAACCTTCCTCTTTTCGCCATAAAGAATGAATATCTGTAACCGCAGCATCTCTTTTTGTTCATCAGTGAGGGTTGGATCGTCAGCAAGGAGTTTGATAATTTCGTCAAACAATATTTGATCCTTCCGGATATGTCCATCGCTACAAAGCAGGAGCTGTATTTTTTCAGGCCATGCAGCAATCGAGCGGAACCGCGATAGTACCGTTCCTCTATCCTTGCTTTCCTGCGCGCGTTCATTTAGCTCCTTTTCGTACAGATTCCCCAGTTCTGCCTGCACCCGGCTCCGGTTATCTACTGCTTTAAGCTCTTGCGCTGCTGAAGCGAAGAACATGCTTCCTCTAAACCTGCTTAATTTCTCTATTCGCCGCTCATCGATCAGCAGGGCTCCCCTATAACTCCTTATGATTATCTGTACGTTTCCTTCTGCCAGTGACATCGCTTTTTCAGCTTCTTCATTCCGTGCCTGTACCCTTTCTTCATTGCGCCTGTTTCTAAGGAATACAAATATGTCTTCTGATGATTGCACATTATAACTCGTCCGGTCCATTATCCTCAAAGCTCTCGTGTCTGATTCTTCGTCGAGAGATTGATTCATTCCCAGGATTTTCTCTGTAGGATTCCCCGATTCGTCCATCAGGCCTTCCTGCTGCAGAAGGGTCCTAGCTGCAAGAGATGCAAAAAACCAGGCAACATCATCAGCTTTCAATTCTCCCCCGCGATTCCGGGCAAGGAACAGCAGCAATCCGGTTGAAAGGTACATGCGGTTATTTTCGCGGGCGTAAAACGATGCCAGTGCATCACTTTCGAGAACGATCACTTCCGGTTTCGGGGAAATGATATCGGCGGTTTCCCAAACATCTTTGAAAACAGACTCCAATGCTTCATAAGTAGCGGCGTATTTGGTCTTTTCGCCAATTGGGACGATAGCATTGACGGCGGCAAACTCATTCGGGTGGCGATAATCGTATTTATCTCTGCTGTCCGTCTGTTCCGGAGTCTCTTCGACCGGTTCTTCGTCCGTATCGATCTCATCAGGTGCAGTTATTTCGACAGCGATCTCCGTTGCCATTTCTTCCGTGGCGTGGACCATTTCCCCCGGATAAATAGCAATTTCAGGGTGAGCACGTCCCACCATGCTGGGCATGGTTAATTCTGTGTATATTATTTCTCTCAGCGTTCCGCGATTGAAATATGAATAATTAAACTCATTTTTAATTTCTTGTCCCGTCGCTTTCGTTTTACGCCCGGGAATTCTCAGGTATTCATTTATCTTTGCACTGCCGGGGATATACCGGAGCATATTCATGGCGCTGTGCCCCATAAATAAAGCCGCTTTCTCGGCGTTGTTTCCAAAGTAGCCTGCAAGACGCGCACAGCGCATGACACGGGTTATTCTCTGGTTAAAAACATCATATGAAGCAAAGGAATCAAAAATGCGATGCCTATAATAGAAATGCCTGACCTTATCCGAATACTCTTCAGTGCCGTACGATAAAAGAAGATTCGAGAACAACTCAATCTCAAGATAGGGAGTCCAGAATAATTCATCTATTGCCATTGCAGCGGCACGAAGGATTCTATTCGGTATGTTCCATTCATTCAACCTTCGTTTTTTTTCAACATCGGGATCCGTTTCATGCGGCCCGGGTATAAATACGGGAACGATATTCCTTAACCCGGTCTTATCTTTGGGCTCCAGACTTTTATCGGCGATCTCTACCGTCGCGCAATCATCCTTAACGGGCAGCGTCATCGGCGCGGAACGGGGCACGATCTTCGATCCGGGATAAAACCGCCTGACGGCGCGGTCAATGGCTTTCAGCGTGTAAACAAAAAGGTTATAAGCATCGTGGCCGAGAACCTGGCCTGCTATAAAACCGGATGCGCCGCTGATCAGCGCGAGTGCAACTGATAACGCCGCATCATGAGGCATACCGAAGCCCAGATACCCGGATACAGCCGCCAGCGCGATAGAAACTGTCCAGGTCAGCGCTAAACCGCCAGCCAGCCCTTTTTGATCCGCATGTTGTGAAATGAATTCGTCCCTCGCGTTTTTCCGGATCGACTTGATCGTGTGCTTTATCTCCAGGATCCCGGCCAGGAACACGGATATCACCCAGCGGGGCGGGCTGCGCCAGCCGTGCCGGGAGAACCATGATCCGACGCTGTCATATGTTGAAACCATTGTGATTGGTCCGACTGATCCATTGGTGCCCGGCAATTTCCGGGAGTGTCCTGACTGTTCCGCAAGCGTTTCGAGAATGATGTTTTTCGTGTCTCTCCTTACACCGTTCCCGTCAACGGTCATCCGGGGTATTCCTTTCTTGTTACTGCCACCCGCGTCTTCCCTCCCGTCGAAATTTCCGCCGGGAATACTTCCTTTTAACGCTTCAAACACCGGCATGAGACCGCCCGGGGGAATGTCGGGCATCATAAGCTTGTACTGTGCCAGCCCTCCGCCTTTAGGAACGATATTCAGGACACAGGCCGGTTTTTTTCCGTGATATTTCTCCGTAAAGCGGTCATCATTGATGAAACGGGACACCATCATGCTCGTTATTTCAATGTCATCCGCCGTATTTTCGATCACCAGCGTATCACTATACCAGTTGACAGAATATTTGCCCTCCACTAATCCATCGATGACATTATTCTCTTCCCGTTTCCGGTTCTCGACTATGCGCCGCACTTCTTCATCCTGGCCTTTCAGACGATATATCTCATTATTGAGATATGCATCAATGAACCCCTGAGCCTTGTTCATCGCCGCGACATACGGCACGTTACTGTCATACAGGCCGTCAAGGTAATAACAAAAATCAACCACTGCTCCCTTGAGCAAATTATCATCATCCGGCGCCTTCTTATGATCATTCAGAAAACTCGTTCTTTTGAGGAGTTCGCACAAACGGCCGTATTGTTCCGCCGAAAGCGCCTTTTTGTATTCCGGCAGCATCCGGAGGGCAAAGCCCGCGAGCACGATATCAGCGTCGTTGTGGTCGGCGTAGATAATGCCGTCGCGCAGTCTTTGCAGTTCCGTTTCATTCCCTGTTTCTATCAGGCTGTTCACGTGATCGACGGCAAGTTTAGTCGTGGTCAGCGAAACGAATCCTTCTCCGCCTTTCACGCTTCCCCCATAGTGGTGGTCGAAAAGATAGTATTCGAGTTTGCCGTATTCCGGATCCCGCTGAGCCCGGTATTCGTCAACGGATCTTTCTTCATTGACGACGTTGCGGTTAACACCGAATGCCGCCGAGTTATCGGGCTGATGGTCCAGGATGATAGCGGGGTGTGCGTCCATTTGCAGTTTCAGCAACTGAGGCACGCATTCTTTGTTGTGAGGCGCGTACACGATCTTTCCGAACCGCGGATCGTTGACATAGTCCGCCCTGTTGATCTCTATAGTGGCACCATCGTCACGGTATATGCCAAGGTTTGCATCCGGGACATACGTTTCGTCGGTCCGGAACCTGAACAGGCTGAAGGACATGCCCGCGGGAAGCTTGCGCTTCAGCAATCCCTTAAGATTCGAAAGTTGATCTTCGATATAGTAAACATGCCTTATCCCTTCGCGTCCGGCAAGATCTTTGAGCAACGCCGAGGGTTTCTTCCCGTTCGACATACCGGTCGCAATGACCTTGATCCCGCTGGTGTTTATCCCCCTGCGTTCCATAGCATTCAGCGTGTTTCCATTGCCGATCCTTTCGTTCCGATTGGTAACAATGACGATGGGTATTTTTTTGTCCCGGCAACGATCGACGAGTTCTTTGAAACCGTCGGTGATCTCATATTCTTTCGATGCGACTACCCCGTTTTCATAATAACGATACCATTCGGAAACAAACCTGGCGGCTGTATTTCTCAGGATATGCTTGAGCAGTCTCATGAAAGCATTATCCAGGCGTCCGGTATCCATATTTCCGTACATCTGGTACAAAGCCACCATGGCGCGGAAATGGAACGGCATGCGATGCTTGAATATCACATCGTCATAATCGACATAGACTATCGATCCTTCCTCTATGGACTCCCATGGCCCGTCTTTGAAGTCACTTATGGAGCGGACGGCTATATTTTCGTTTTTCAAGGTTTCCCGCGCGGCAGCGATACTGTACGACCGGGTCGTCACCAGGAAATTCCAGTCGACGAACGTATGACTGCCCAGATTCCCCGCGATGTACCCCGCCGCGGCGATCAAAGCGGCTGAAGAGGCTTTTGTCAACAGAGGCATTGCCGGCCACAACATGCCGGATGCCAGTATCCAGCTTAAAGCGCAAGCAAACGCGGCAGAGAGGGATGCCGCAACGACTATTTGCGCGACCTGTCGCCCGGATTCATTTGTGTGGCTTTGGATGAATTTCGCCGGATGCGGCAGCGATATGCCCATCTCTTTGACGGCGATCCGTATCGCGATGGCCAGCGGAGACCGCCCTTCAGCTTCCCATTGTTTGATCGATCCTCTGGTACCCGGAAGGATCGCCGCATTCACATCCGGCTCTGAAATCTCATCGCTGGCGAGTTCGCGTATCAGTTCCCCGATCAGTTCGACGGCAAGCAATACCCGCAGCGCCTGATTTCTCTCAGCCGCCCCGTCCGCTGAGCTGTGCTTCCTGGCCGAAAGCAGGATCGCCGCCTGCAGCGCATCGGGGAACTCTCCAATATTCGGATACTTTTTCTGCGCAGCATCCCATTCTTCATCGCCCCATCCGGGTAGGCGACCGTTTCCGAACAGCCATTGCTGTTCAGTCGCAAAGTCGGCTGCTTCTGACAGAAGATCCGTCATGTCTGCCGTGATGAAGTCTTCCGCAAGGTTATATGCTGCTCGAAGCTGTGAGAGCGCCGCCCGCAGCGCATCAGTCAGGAATGCGGCATCACTGACGACAGCTGCGCCCTGATCTTCATCAAGGCCGATAGTTACGGGATTTTGATCCTGTCCATAATGTATCGCAACAGAATCGCCTTTGTCCGACAATACAATCGCGATACCGGTCTTTGTCTCCAACTCTCTGATAAGCCCCTTCCGTGCTTCAGTATCTTTATATCGTTCCAGGATGGCTTTGATCTGATATACGACCATAGCCTGGGTTAAAAGTTCGGGAGCCAAAGCGGTTATTGCATATTTCGCCTGTTCTTTAATGAGTTCCGTATAGACGGGACCGGACCGGGAGGTACCGGCCGTCACGTCAGGGGTGATGGCTATGCAGGGTATGTTCCTTTCTTTCAGCAGCTGTTTCAGGCCTTCGGTATGGAAACCGCCGGTGACGATGGCGACTATTTCAGCGCTTTTGAGGAGTTCGGACGCTGCAGGGTATGAAGAGTAAGAAGAAGGCGGGTTTACCGCCGGGATGCCTTTTAGTTCCGGGATATTCTCGAGGAAGGCGTCGTTGCGCCGGCAATTGACGGCGTAGTATTCGTTCAAAAGCGGGAAATCCGGCGCGAGTTCCTCCAAGCGGTCGACGTACGCGTACGTGCTCCACAGTTCCCGGAACTTGCCGAACTTCTGCGCGAAATACTCGTGGTCGTCAGCCGACAGCGTGTTCAGCAGGTAGTCTTTGAAATACTGAAAGAAATCCGCGAGGAACGATATGTCCCGCTCGCTGATGTCCATGGAAAGGCCGATGCGTATTTCCTCCACCAGCCGCTTTTCTTCGGCGATCATGGCGACCGGGTTTATGCCGCGGTTCTTTTCGGTATAGAGAAGGAATGCGTGCAGAGCGGGGTAAGTCCCGGAAATGTTAAGGCGGTATTGCCGGTCTAACTGCGCGAGCAGCGCGCACAGTTCTTCCTGGCGGGATAAGTTGCCGGTTTGCTTGAGCAGGGCACTGTAAGTGCTGTACGGAAGCCTTGCCTTTAATGCTCCGACGCAATACTGAAGCTGGCGGGATATATCCTTGTAGTGAAGGCGTTTTCCCTGTGAAACCAACTCGGCATAAGCCGTCAGGTTGGGATAGTTCTCCATGCGGATGGCAAAGACGCCGTTGAAACTGTCGGGGTCGGCGTTGATCTTATCCGCGTATTTTGAGAGGAGCAGGTAAAACTTTTCGGTCGGTATCTTCCCTTTCCTGTGGCGTTCGACCGTCCAGTTGAATTTTTTGTTGCGTGAATTGAAGTACTTTGCTTCCATGAACGACAGGTCGCGCTCGAGTTTCCGTGCTGTTTTTTCAAAATACTCTTTCTTCTCGAGTATCTTCCCGAGCCGTTCGATGTTCTGCCGGTGCATCTCTTTGTTCTCGATGCCTTTGAGAAGGCCCGGGCGGCCGGAAGTGACGGAATAGTATTCCGTGCCGGTGAGTTTCCCACCGTTTACCAAACCGTCGAGTATTTCACTTTTCAGTCTTTTGTCTTTTATATCGCATAGCCATGACGTGTCAATGTCGCCATAGCCGCCTTCGACATACACATGTGAAAGATGGTATTTTTCATCCAGGCTTTGAAGGATTTTGGCGATATTGCGTTGGACTTCGGGATGGCAGTGCAGATCCTGTATATTGACAACCACCAGATCACGGGCAGGCACGGCAGGCGACCAGGCGCCGGTTATTCTTCCCGCGCCGTGAGGGATGATCGTTCCATCTGCCGACAGGCGAACGGCAGGGCGGGATCCGGCCGCCGATACAGTGTCGCGGACGATAAAGGAGAGTATGAAACAACTGAGGGTGAAAAGCGAAATGATCTCTTTCAGCATTAGAGATAGCTCGTTCACGCGCTAAGGATCGGCCCGTACTAATTATATTGCTCTAATTCAATATTATTTCAATACTATTTGTGAAAATAGTGAAAAAGAATATATGCGGCTCAACGGGATCATAAGCTGGGAAGACCGGGATCGATAAGGCGTGGTTGGCACGGGGGTCACGCCGTAAGGCGGTTACAGGCGCCGGATCCTTCAGCGGTACTGTTCCTTCTCCCGGTATTTCGGCTTGTTGCAGTACTCGTACAGGCTGTTCTCGATCGTCTCCCCGGGCAGAGCGACATTCACGGCTCCATCCTTGAACCCCTCTATTCCGCCGCGAGGGCGGGCGGCAGGACGTCTTCGACGGCGTGAATGACGCCGTTGGCGCACACGATGCCGCCCCGTATGACACGGGCCCCGTTGACCCGGACGCCTTCGCAACCTTCTATTACGAGACTGCCGCCGCCGACGGTACGCGCGTGCCGCAACGTTCTCAATGTGAAGATCGGCAGCGCGCCCGGAACGATATGGTACAAAAGGAAAACAATTTCAACGAACAAGGGTGATTTCGTCAAGGGACTTGCGGTGGGTTGGATCGGGGATGGTTTCCGGGTAGCCGAGCGTCAGGAGGCACTCGACTTTCCATGAAGACGGGAGGGAAAGGATCTTTTTGATGGGTTTTTCGTTGAACCAGCCGATATAGCAGGTGCCGAGGTCCAGTTCTGCCGCTTTCAGAGCCATGTGTTCCATGGCTATGCCGATATCAATGAGATGATACTGCACACCCTGAACGCGTTCGGCAAGATGATGCGTCAACAGGCTCCGTTCGCTGCACACGACGATAATAACCGCCGCCGTGCCTGCCCAGCGGTTGGGGACAACGGCCCCCATGCCTTTTTTCAGGATCTCAGCGCGGAGTTCCGATTGGGTGACGGCCGCGATCCGCCACGGCTGCGCGTTGCAGGCGGATGGCGCCTTGCGCGCCGCCTCGAGGATCATGGTGAGCTTTTCCCGCTCTACCGGTATGTCTTTGTAAGCCCGGACGCTCCGGCGCTGGTCGATGAGCTGGTCAAGCGTTTTCATGATGGGCCGCCTTGCGCGCGAATTGATGGATCAAAAGCGCTATCGCCGCCCCTGCGGCATCTATCGCCACATCCGCCGCCGACGGCCCGCGGGTCGGGACAAAAGACTGATGATACTCGTCGGAAGCGGCATAAAGGACCGTCAAGAACAGAGAGAGCAGGGAAAGCCGGAAGGAAGACACGCGGGGATAGCTTCCCCGTAAAGCGCGATAGATCAAAAGATACAGGACCGCGTACTCCGTCATGTGGGCGCACTTGCGCAACACAAGGTCCCAGAAGCCGAACTCGGTTTTCAGGTTGGGTATGCCGGAAAGGATGAAGATGATGCCGCACCAGACAGCCACGGGCAGCCAAAGCGAAAGATACGCCGCCGCGACACGCGCGCCTTTCATAATTCAGCGCCCCCCGCTATCGCTCATAGACAAATTCAAAATCGATGATATGGACGGTATCGCCCGGCCGGATACCCTGTTCTTCCAGTGCCTGGTCCACGCCGATCTTCTTAAGTATGTTCTGGAACCGGCGTACCGCTTCTTCTTCAGAAAAATCGGTCATCTCGGCCAGGGTTTCGATCTTTTTCCCCGTGACGGTGAATATGGTTTCGCCTTCATCGTTCACTTCTTTGCTGACGGCAAACTCGGGTTCGTACACGTATTTCTTTACCGTCTCCACCAACGGTTCTTCATCTTCGGCGGGTTTGGCCAGCAGTTTTACCACCGCCGTAAGGAGCTCGGGGATACCTTCTCCCGTGGCTGCCGATATCGGGAATATTCTTTTGGTTTTGACATGCCGCTTGAATTCTTTAAGGAGTGCCGGAGCGTCGGTCAGGTCCATTTTGTTGACCGCGATGAGCATGGGTTTTTTTGTCAGGCGTTTGGAATAGCGGGCAAGTTCGTTGTTGATGACGCGGTAGCTTTCGTAAGCGCTTTTCCCGCCGAATCCCGCCGCGTCCACAAGGTGGATCAGCACGCGGGTCCGCTGCACGTGCCGCAGGAATTCATCACCGATCCCTTTGCCCTCATGGGCGCCTTCGATAAGGCCTGGAATGTCAGCCACGACAAACTGGCGTTCGTTATGGCTTACAACGCCCAGATTCGGCGCCAGCGTGGTGAAAGGATAGTCCGCGATCTTGGGACGGGCCGCGCTTATGCGCGAAAGAAAAGTCGATTTACCGGCATTGGGCATGCCTGCCAGGCCGACATCGGCGATCAGCATCAGCTCCAGGGAAAGTTCCACCGATTCCCCCGGCTCGCCTTTTTCGGCGATACGGGGAGCCGTATGCCGCGTCGTTTTAAAGGATGTGTTTCCCCGTCCGCCGCGGCCGCCATGCGCGGCCAGAACGCGCTGTCCGGGCTCGCGCATATCCGCGATGACTTCGTTATCCTTGCGGACGACCGTGCCGGCAGGAATCTTGATGACAAGGTCTTCCGCGCCGCGGCCGGTGCACCTGTTGGTGCCGCCCTTTTCGCCGTCGGCCGCCCGGTAATGAGGTTTATAGGTAAGGTCGAGGAGTGTCGTCAGATGAGGGTTGACTTCAAGATAAACGTCTCCGCCGCGGCCGCCATTGCCCCCGTCAGGACCGCCGAAAGGAACGAATTTTTCCCGCCTAAAAGAAATACAGCCGGCGCCACCGCGCCCGGCTGTAATATAGATACGTGCTTTATCGATGAACATAGTTGGCCGGCCGTGAACAGCATTTCAAATCGCAAATCTCAAAACGCAGATCATAACGTTTCTAAAAACCTTCTTAAATTTACACTTTACATTTTGCAATTTGACATTGCCATTACTGCGCTTGTCCGGGTTCGACATTGACATAGCAGCGGTCACCGGCTTTACGGACAAACTTGACGACACCCGCGATCTTCGCGAAAAGCGTGTTGTCCGATCCCATGCCGACATTCTTGCCGGGATGGAACTTGGTGCCGTGCTGGCGTATGATAATGGCGCCTGCCGTGATCTTCTGGTCGCCGAAAACTTTTACGCCTAACCTTTGGCCCGCTGAATCGCGGCCGTTTGATGATGAGCCCTGTGCTTTGGTATGTGCCATGATACTGTTCCTCCGCTTCCCGTCCGGCCCGGCAGCCCGCTGGACAGGCCGCCGCGTACCGACAAAAATGCCTGCCAACAGGCAGGCAATGCGGGAACGCAACGATTATTTCTGGATGATGTCTTTGACCTGAAGCTCGGTCACGTATTGACGGTGTCCCTGCATTTTCTTGTAGCCCTTTTTAGAGCGTTTCTTGAAAACGATGACCTTGGGAGCGCGGGTCTGCCGTATGACCGTGGCAACGACCTGCGCGCCTTCGACAGTGGGACGTCCGATGACCGTTTTTTCGCCGTCGCCGATCATGAGTACCTGATCAAGGATGACTTCAGCGCCCGCTTCGGCCGGCAGCTTCTCAACCAGAAGATTAGCGCCTTTTTCGACTTTGAACTGTTTTCCGCCAGATTGAATTAACGCGTACATTGACTTGCTCCTTTCTAATCTGTATAATAGTACAAAATTTATTACGGCCTTGTCAACACATCCAAAATTCCCCCGAAAGCGGTGGGATTTTGTTCGGAGGAGTACCGTGTGGCTGTCAAAACGGGCGCGGAGCATAAAACCATCGCCGACCCTCGCCGTTGAAGGCAGGGCCAAAGCCCTTAAAGCGCAGGGCATAGATATCGTCAGCTTCGGCGCGGGAGAACCCGATTTCGAAACGCCCGGCAACATAAGGGATGCCGGTCAGAAAGCCATAGCCTCCGGATTTACCCGGTACTGTCCGGTAGGCGGCACCCCGGACCTGAAACAGGCGATCATCGAAAAGTTCCGCAGGGACAACCGGCTTGAATACACGCAGGATGAGATCATAGTGTCCTGCGGGGCCAAGCATTCATTATACAATTTATTTCAAGCAATTTTCGATCGCGGGGACGAGGTCATCATTCCAGCGCCGTACTGGGTGTCCTATCCCGACATGGCCGTTCTGGCCGGAGCAAAGGTAAAAGTACTGCGCACCCGGGAGTCGGATGGTTTCCGTATCCGTCCCGAACAGCTCGAGAAAGCGATAGGGAAAAAGACAAAAGCGCTTGTTCTCAACTCGCCTTCAAACCCCACCGGCAGCGCCTACACTCCGGAAGAACTGAAAGCTATCGGCAACACCTGCGTCAAACACGACCTGCTCATCATTTCCGATGAAATTTATGAAAAACTGGTGTTTGACGGCATTAAGGCGGTCTCTATAGCAACGCTGGACCCTGCCTTCAAGTCACGCACCGTGGTAGTGAACGGCGTCTCAAAATCCTATGCCATGACCGGCTGGCGCATCGGTTACACAGCCGGGCCTGAAGAGATAATCGCGGCAATGTGCACCATACAAAGCCAGTCCACGTCCAACCCCGCTTCAATTTCACTGAGAGCGGCAGCCGAAGCGCTGAAGGGGCCGCAGGACAGCGTGGAAGCCATGCGCGTTGAGTTCGAGAAACGGCGCACTTACATAGTTGACCGGCTGAACGCCATAAAAGGTATTTCCTGCCTGAAACCGCAAGGTGCGTTCTATGTGTTCCCGAACGTAAAAAGACTTCTGAATAAAACATATAACGGGGTCACGGTCGCGACTGCCATCGACCTGTCCAACTACCTGCTGGACAAAGCCCGCATCGCCGTCGTCCCCGGCGACGCCTTCGGCGCCCCAGGCTACCTCCGCCTTTCCTATGCAACCTCCATGGAAAACATCCGCAAAGGCATCGACCGCCTGGAAGAAGCGTTGAAGTGATCGGAAAAGTGTGCGAAAAGCCCGCGCGGATCGTTCGGCCCGCGCGGGCTTTTTTTTCAGACTGACGCTTTAAGCCGCCTTCAGAATGCCGGGCACTTCCTCCTGTCCGCGGACATCCCGAAAGATCCTGAACGCCTTTTTTATTCCTGGAACAGCCAGGTGGAAAGATAGCGCTCGCCGGTGTCGGGGAGTACGACGACGATGGTTTTGCCTTTGTTCTCCGGACGCTTTGCCGCCTCAAGGGCTGCCCACAGCGCGGCACCGCTCGAAATGCCGGCCAGTATGCCTTCTTTTTTTGCCAGCTGCCTCGCGGTTATTCCCGCATCGTCGTTCGTCACCTGTATGATCTCGTCAATAACCTTCCTGTCCAGCACACCTGGAACAAAGCCCGCGCCGATACCCTGTAATTTATGGGGGCCGGGTTTTCCGCCGGACAGGACCGGAGAGTCCTTAGGTTCCACCGCGACGATCCGGACACCGGGTTTGCGCGCTTTAAGAGCTTCACCAACACCGGTTACCGTGCCGCCTGTTCCGACTCCCGCGACAAAAAAATCGATTTTTCCGTCGGTGTCGTTCCATATCTCTTCCGCGGTAGTTTTCCGGTGGATCTCCGGGTTCGCGGGATTGTTGAACTGCTGCAGAATGATGCTGTTCGGCGTCGTTTTGGCGAGTTCTTCCGCCTTTTCTACCGCGCCGCGCATTCCTTTCGGGCCTTCGGTGAGCACGACCTCTGCTCCCAGTATCTTAAGCAGCTGGCGGCGTTCCACGCTCATGGTTTCCGGCATGGTCAGGATGATACGGTACCCTTTTGCCGCGGCGACAAAAGCGAGAGCTATGCCCGTGTTGCCGCTGGTGGGTTCGATAAGAACTGCGTCCTTTTTCAGTATTCCTTTACGTTCCGCATCTTCGACCATGGCGACGCCGATCCGGTCTTTAACACTGGAAAGAGGATTGAATGATTCGACTTTGGCAAGCACCGCGGCCCCGTTTCCCGGAGACATTCGATTGATCCTGACGAGCGGTGTATGGCCGACGGTCTTGGTGATATCATCAAAAATCCGGGACATTGTTCCTCCTGTTTAACACAAGTTACTTACTCGCTTACGTAATGTTTTGCAGCGACTGATCTATGTCGGCGATGATGTCTTCGATATTTTCTATGCCGATGGAAAGCCGGATAAAGTCCGGGGTCACGCCGGTCGCGGCCTGTTCTTCGGGCGACAGCTGCTGGTGCGTCGTGCTGGCCGGATGGATGGCAAGAGTTTTCGCGTCGCCCACATTGGCCAGGTGGGATATCAGCTTAAGTGAATTGATAAATTTCTTTCCCGCCTCTTTTCCGCCTTTTATTCCGAAACCGATTATCGCGCCCGGGCCTTTGGGGAAGTATTTGTCCGCAAGCTTTTTTTCCGGGCTTGAGGCAAGCCCCGGATAGTTGACCCATGCGGCCGCGGGATGCGTTTCGAGAAAACGGGCGACCTTAAGGGCGTTATCGACATGGCGTTCCATTCTCAGATGAAGGGTTTCCAGACCCTGCAGCAGAAGGAAGGAATTGAAAGGAGAGATCGCCGCCCCGATATCGCGCAGCAGCGTGACCCGCGCCTTGATAATGTAGGCGATATTCCCCAGCGGCTTGAGGGCTTCGATGAAATTGATGCCGTGATAACTGGGTTCAGGTTCCGCGATAAGCGGAAATTTCCCGTTGGCCCAGTCGAACTTCCCTGAATCCACGATAAGGCCGCCGATGGAAGTCCCGTGCCCGCCGATAAACTTTGTCGCCGAATAAACGATAATATCCGCCCCGTGCTGAAAAGGCCGGAGAATATAGGGCGTTACCGTATTGTCCACCACAAGGGGAATACCGTTCCGGTGGGCGATCTTTGCCAATCCCTCCAGGTCGGTTACGTTCAGTTTCGGATTGCCGATGGACTCCGCATAGATGGCCTTTGTCTTCGGCGTTATCGCTTTTTCAAAGGCAGAAAGATCGCTCGACGCGGCGAACTTCACTTTAATCCCGAGACGGGCGAACGTGTAGTGAAAAAGATTGTACGTTCCTCCATAGAGATTGTCCGCGGACACGATCTCATCGCCGGCCTGCGCTATGTTAAGAAGCGCGAGGCTGATGGCCGCCTGGCCGCTGGCAGTCGCAAGCGCCCCTACCCCCCCTTCAAGAAGAGCGATACGTTTTTCAAGGACGTCCGTAGTCGGATTCATGAGCCGGGTATAAATGTTGCCGAAATCCTTAAGCCCGAAAAGATTCGCGGCATGATCGGTGTCTTTGAATTGGTATGAAGTGGTCTGGTAGATGGGAACGGCCCGCGAACCGGTCGCGGGGTCAGGTTCCTGCCCGCCGTGCAATAGTATGCTTTCGAGTCTTAACTGTGTGTCGATGGTACTCATGATATTTCCTCCGGGTATAGTTTTATACTACCTTTTTCCGTTATCCATGCCTCTTCAGATACTCTCCTCCCAGTTTGTTTTTTGACCATATGTTTCATTCATATTATTGTATGTCAATCGTGTTAATAGACATTCTAACAGATTAAGCCAACTTTGTCAAGATATTTATTAAATAATCAGCGGCCTTCGTCGTACATATTCATTGCCTTTATCTGTACTAATTCTATAGGCATTGCATTTAAAAAACCGGACGGGTTTTTGGCGGGATAATCCTGATGGTATTCTTCCGCGGGATAGAAAGCAGACGCCGGGGATATTCTGGAATGGAGGGATCATACACCAGAAGCACCCGCCGGCGAATGCAGCTTTTTCCTGTTTCATACTTCCCTCCAGACTGACGCTTGCGGCAAACAGCAGTATGCCGGCCACCGCGATCGTTCCTTTTATCATCTCAATCCCCTATGCCGACGGCAGGAACACAGCTCGATAATACCGCTATCCTGGCATGCGCGCGCGCACCGACAAAGAACCGGCAGCGCGCGTAATGTCAGTTATTTTACCACCAGCGCCCGTGATGCCGGGGCTTGTGATTGTTCTTATGGCGCCACCCGCCGTGATCCCATCTGTTATCCCGGCGGCGGTAATCCGGGCGTTCGCCACAGCCGTATCCGTCACCCGAGTTCAACCGGAACGCTATCTGCATGCCCGGCTCATGCGATGCAAAGCCGACCGATACGCAGGAACCGCCATGGCCGTCGGCAAAAGCCGGCGCCGCAAGGCCGCATCCGATCATCGCCGCCGCGATCATTGCCTGTTTGATCTTCATAAAAGTCCACCTCCTGTTCAGTTCTGGGGATGCTTCCCCCTTCCACACCCTGTTAGACACCCGTAAAATATGAAAAGTTCCAGTAAAACGGCGCGAGTGAGCGAGTAAGTCAGAAAAGTACATATGACTGATGCCGTTTTTCAGGAATTTTTGATACAATAGAAATACCATGGATAAAGAAGCACTGGGATGGGACGGCCGCCTCATTGAAGCCTTTGCCCCTTACGACAGCGCCAAATATAAACCCGCGCGGGTCACAGCGGAATACCAGGGTATTTTCCGGATAGACGGCCTGCCGGGCGAAACCCTCGCGCGGATATCGGGTAAACTGCGGCATAACGCATCCGACCGGTCGTCATTCCCCGTCGTCGGCGACTGGGTAGTGGCGGAACAGGCCGTTCAGAGCGGCGAAGCGTTGATACACTCGGTGCTTCCCCGCCAGGCCGCTTTAACCCGTAAAGCTTCGGGCGACAGCATCGAACAGCAGCTGATCGCCGCCAACATCGATACCATCTTCATCGTGCAGGGGCTGGACGACAACTACAATCCACGCAGAATGGAGCGGTTCATCGCCATGTCGCGCGCGAGCGGAGCCGCCCCGGTCGCCATCCTGAACAAAGCCGACCTGTGCGCCGGCAGCGAAGAACGCAGGATCGAGACGCTCGCAATATCCGGCGATATCCCGGTACACGTCATCAGTTCAGTGACCCGGTCGGGGTTTGACGGGCTTGCCGCCTATCTGCAACCGGGAAAAACCATCGCTTTTATCGGATCTTCGGGGGTCGGCAAATCCACGATCATCAACGCCCTCATGGGCTCCGAAACGCAGAAGACGGCCGCGGTGCGCGAAGACGATTCCAAAGGGCGGCACACGACGACGAACCGCCAGATATTCACGCTGCCGGACGGAACCCTGCTGATAGACACGCCGGGCCTGCGGGAAGTCGCCCTGTGGGATACTGACGCGGGGACAAAGGATACTTTTGAGGATATCGAGACGCTGGGGCTGCGGTGCCGGTTCAGCAACTGCGCCCACGAGACGGAACCGGGCTGCGCCGTGGCCGAAGCCGTCGCCAGCGGGGCCTTCGACGCCGGCCGCCTTGACAGCTACCGGAGGCTCCAGAAGGAAAAAGCCTACCTCGCTTCGCGCCAGGACATGCACCTTAAACTGCAGCGAAAAACCTCGGAACGCCGCCTGAGCAGGGAGATCCGGAAATTCAGTTCCGATAAAAGGCCATAACAACGATGAAAAAATTTCTTACGCTTTGCTGTTTCCTGACAGTCGTTTTTTTCGCGTTGCCGGCATTCGCGGACACGGCATGGCGGTTCGCCGTCGTAGGCGACACGCAGGGCGGCGATGACGGCATCAACGCGAAGATCGTGCGCGAAATAGCGCGGTCGATCATCAAGGACGGCCCCGCGTGCGTGCTCGTGCCGGGAGACCTGGTCCGGGGCGAACCGAACGCGAGGGAACTGGAAGACCAGCTCCGCGCCTGGCGGCGGGAATTCATGGAACCGCTCCGGGGAAAAGGCATCGCCGTGTACCCCGTCAGGGGAAACCACGAAACGACCGAAGACGGCAACGACCTGCTCGTGTGGAACAGGGTTTTCAGCGGACCGTACGCGCTCCCGGTGAACGGGCCCAGGGGCGAGACGAAGACCACCTATTCATTCACGGTCAACAACGCTTTTTTCGCGGGCATGGAGATCTACGGCAGGGGCAGGGCGCGTGTCATGAACCTGCAGTGGCTGGAAAAACAGCTGAAGGCCGACCCGCGGCAGCATATCTTTGTCTTCGCGCACGAGCCGCTGTATATGACTGGCAAAACAAACACGTACGCGGACGCTGCTCAGCTCGCGGCCGACCGGAACGCGATCGCCCGCATGATGACATCGGCAGGAGACGCGAGTTATTTCTGCGGACACGACCACTGGTTCAATCATGCCGCGGTGGAAGTTTTCCCGGGAAAACTGCTGCACCAGTTCATTGTGGGTACGGGTGGAGGGCCCCTCGGCCACTGGCTGAAAGGCTACCGGGACCGCGGCGTCACGGCGATAGCCCATGAAGAAAATTACGGCTACCTGCTTGTGACGGTCGATGGGAACACCGTCACTCTGACGATGAAAACCCGCGCTCCCGACGGGACATATCTCCCCGGAGAAACCTATACCTGTTCAAAAAGCGAATAACCCTGCCCCGTGAAAAACAGCTGCTTTCATATCGTCCTGTCTTTCACTCATGAACCCATGAACGCCTCAGACATTTATGTCCTCGACACAGATTTGGCGGTTTCTGGCGTTTCCGCGGGTTTTTTTATGCAGCTGCAGGCTCTCCCTTATCTCGTTCACCTCTTCATAGCCTTCTTTGTAGAGGCTTTCCTCGCCCGGCTCCAGCTGGCGGAGCAGATGCAGGAACTCCCCGGCATGGTATCCTCCTTTTCACGAAACGGGGATTGATCCCATTTTCACTGGGAGAAATGAAAAGAGCCGCGACGCGGGAGAGCGTAACGGCCTTATCTGTTATTGATCCCCCATAACAATACGGTAGAAAACTTTCAGCGGAGAGTCAAATAGTCTCGCAGGCGGGAGTTATTTCAAGCTGTCGCATGGGAAAAGCTAAAGTGTCCGCTGCTGTATTTCAGCCAGGAGAGCTTCGGGCAGTTCGCCGATGTACTTGCCCCCGTTCATCAACGGGCTGAGGATGAAAGTCACTTCCCCTTTGAAGGTGGCCGCCGTTTCCTTGAGATGCGCGAAAATGATCGTCCATTCCACGGGCGTGCTTATCCGGATAACGTACACGTTGCGCAGGGGAGAGACCCACGAATACCCTTTAAGAACGTTTTCCATCTGTGCCGATATGTCTTCGGCGCGTTTCCCTTCTCCCGCGTTCCACGCCACCATGAAATGCATAAAAACCCCGGTACAGAGACACTGGACAATCTAAAAGCTGTAAAAAGCGCCGAGAGAAAAGGAATACTTGTCGTACCCGTCGTAGAGCCGGAGAAAACCGGCGCTCCCGAACATGCCCCAGGCGGGAGAGAGCCACCGCCGGTGTTTGAGCTGGACGGACACAAAAGTGCGGTCCACCTGCAGGGAAGGGCCGGCATACGTCGCGAGATAGGCTTCGCCTCCGCCTGAAAGCACGAGATAGGTCCAGCGGTCGCCTTCCGCGCCGTACCCGGCGGTCGCGACGTGGGACCAGCTTTCCACGGAACCCGGGTCGCTGGTATTGCGGAAAAGCCGGTACTCCAGGATCAGGCGGGAAATGAACATCGTTGCTCCAGCTGAAAGCAGAGTGTCGCGCGCCCCGGTATGGTATTCTATGCGCGAAGCGCCTGCCAAAAGCACGATGTTCTTGACCGGCCCCGCTTTGAAGTTAAGGTCGATGTCCCCGCGGACACGGGGAAGGTACGTGTTCGCGGTGCCGCCGGACACCGCGGTATAAGTGTAGAACCATGAGGTCCAGTCCCTGTACACTGCCGCCGACGCGGAAACACCATCGCCATCCCCGCGCGAGTGCCCCGAAAATTGCAGAACATACGAGAAAGCGTCGAACGCGCGGTCATAAAAGCTTCCGGTGACGGTCTTCCACGCGCCGTAGTCATCGTGAGGAGTAAGGTGCTCATAGAAGACCTCTCCTTCGATCCGGCGGGGGCCCGGGGCCGCGCTCTGTTCCGTTTTCCCCGTAATGTTATCATATCCGGGGCTCTCAGAAACCGCGGCGCCGTAGAGAGGCATACTCAGTGATATCCCCAGCATCAGGATGAAAAATGAACGGACAACCGTCATGACTCCCCCTTTTCAAGGGCGGGAACCAGCAGCCTTCTCCGCCGGTCGTCGCCGGTAAACGTGCAGTAGTAGTATCCGTCCTGTTCCCGGACGTCCAGTCCCGGGTCCGACGGCCTCCGGTATCGTTCAGAGGGAAGGACAACGGTCATGTCCCGCAGCCCTTCGGGGTTGTCGCATTCAACGGCCAGTCCGCCACCGTACGGGCGGAAGACAGTCTCCGTCTTCAGGAACCGCAGCATGAAAGAAGCAAAATGGCTCATTGGACGCACGTCCACCGCGCCTTCCTTCTGTCTCTTTTCAAGATAATCGAGGAACTCCCGTATCGCCAGCGGGTAATGGGCGATATCGTATGGATGCGAGTACACCAGGCGGACCGCGTGATTGTCCGCGGCGTAATCAACCGCTGAACGGAGCCATGCGGCCACCTCGCCCTCGCGCCTGCCGAGGTTCTTCATTTCATAGAACGAGGCGGCCTGTCCGAAAGGCATTATGGGAAAAGCGATCACTTTGCCCGATACCATCCTCCCGTAAATGAACGTGCGGTTGGGCGCGGAACCGGAATCGCCTGTATAGTAATACGACGTAAAACCGCGACGCTCCAGCACCTTGGTCATGACCGGCTGCGGATGCACGCCGTTGGGCGCCGAGTATTCGATGATGCTTCTCCCTGTCGCCGTTCTCAGCGCTTCATTGTTTTTGAGGATATTCTCATCGATCTCTTTTTCGCCGAAACGTTCCCTGACGATGTTTTCAGCGAACCAGTTGTGGCCCCATCCTCCGTGAGATCCGATCTCGCCGTAAGGCATCAGCTCTTTAAGATATTCCCTGCCACCGCCCGCCGCGTCAAACCCGAGCCCATCCCCGGGTCGGTCGCGGAAATCGCCTGCCGTGACATGCAGCGAAAACTGAAGCGATTTCCGCAGGTATCCCCGCCGCAGCATCAGCGGTATGCTCTGGAACTCGTTGCTGGCGTCGATATGCCAGTTAACCACGATGCCGCCGCGTCCGCCCGGCGTGTTCGCAAGGCGCGGCATCCGGCACACGTTAAAGAGGAAAGTCCGCAGGAAAGCCCGGAGCGGGAGATCGTCGGAATAAGCTTTCAGCGAGCCGAGCGGAAGGTTAACGTAGAGCACGGTGCCCTTTTTGACCCTGCGCATGACCAGCGCGGGCAGCCGTTCGTTGTCGCCGGTGACGGCATAGGCGTACACATCCCTCTCATTCAGCCAGCTTTTCAGCTCGACGCGCGCGACGGGATACTGCAGCGTCCCGTACTCGTACCCCGCGAGCAGCTTGCCGCGGACCGTCTTGCCGCCCGGTATCTGGAACCGGCGCGCAGCTTCTTCATCCCTGAACTCGATGTTCCCCTTGGTGTAGGCCTTTTCCCTGAGGCGTTCGTATACCATGTGGTTGACGCCTGTAAGACGCGCGGTTACCGATTCCGAGCGGTAACACCCTTTCTGTTCCCTGACGCCAGCGTCATAAATGACCGCGAGGCCGCCGCCTTCCGCCAGATAACGTTCCAGCCACCAGCCGAAATCCGAGGGGAGGGATTGAGCGGCGGCATCCGGAAGTATGATGACGGGGAAAACGCGCACCGCGTCGGCTGGTTTCAAGGCCAGCGCGCGGAACGTGTCCGCGATGATGAAAGGCACGCCTTCTTCCTCCAGCACGCTCCGGTACGCCGCCAGAACGTGAGGATACGCGCGGGCGGAATCCGTATCCGTCACGACGAGCACGCCGTAACGGCCGTAAGCCAGGGAGTCTTTATGCCACGCCCACCACGCGCCCGCCGCTATGAGGCCAGCCGCGATAACCAGTAGTACTGTATTTCTCGCTTTTTTCATTTCCACTTTCCGCTGTTATTCCTGATCACTTGATCTCTTCATACCACAGTCCCTTCGCCCTGGGTGATCACGTGGCCGTAGACGACGCAGTCGTGGAAGATCTGCACTTCATCTTTACCGGTCACGGTCTTGGTCTTCCCGGGGGCGCCGACCGCCGTCCCCCCGCTGACGAATACTTTACCCTGCGAAAACACATTGCCCCGGATAACGCAGCGCTCGCCTATATCAATGACTTCTTCCGCGAAAAGGTCCCCGTCAACGGTCACGCCTTCGCCCAGCAGGATGCTGCCGTACGCTTTTATGCTTCCCTTGACCGCGCAGCCCCGCTTTATGGAGATACTGCCTTCCACGATGATGTCTTTTTCAACCGCGGTAAACGGAGGCACGGACACGGCGC
The DNA here is from genome assembly GCA_964577205.1 of uncultured Elusimicrobiales bacterium. Lineage (GTDB taxonomy): Bacteria > Elusimicrobiota > Endomicrobiia > Endomicrobiales > CAIRNS01 > CAZNYG01. Next base: position 21,912 of record CAZNYG010000024.1, read on the forward strand.
GGGGCCGGAAATGCCACGCGCTTTCCTGGATAGTCCTTTCTTCCGGCGGAGCAGCTTTGCGTTCCTTGAACAAAGGATCCGCGTACACGCGTATCGGCGCTCCGTACAGGTACCGGAAGGAACATCCTCTGCCGATAGTCATCGTCCCTTCGCACAGCGCCCGCGCGCCCAGCCGGCACCGTTCTCCTATAGCCATGTTGCCTTCGGCGCCCGTCCAGCGGACGACCCTGGTACCGTCTCCCAGCGTAATGTCACCGCCAGCCGCCGCCGCCCGGAGGGCGCTTTCCGGGCCGAAGACGGCCGCGCCCGTCGCGCAGATCTCTTTATTGAAAACCGTACGGCTTCCCGCGTTCAACGATCCGCTTACATAAAGGATGCTGCTCCTGGTTCCCCCGTCGGCAACCGTCAACGGGCCGCTCACTTCAACGGTTTCAGGCTTGGAAAGCGTCACTTTCCTTGTTCCGGGCGTATAATCGCCGCCGAGCGCCGCGTCCAGCTTTTTCCAGAAAGAGCGGTCGAAGTACCGGCCGTCTCTGGTATGGGCGGGGTCAATGAACGGCGTCATCGAATCCCTCGGAGAAGAGAGTTCCTTTAAACCGAACAGGAACGGCGCCATGACCAGCCCGATGAACACGATCCCCGCGATAACAATGATGCCGCGGGGAACGCAGCTGTCCTGGTAACACGGCATTATTTTCTGCACGGCCCGGCTTACGAACAGACGGGGGCCGCTGTCGCCGCGCCGCGGGAACCGCTGCTCCGCCGTCATCATTGAAGGACTGTCCGCCGTCCCCGTGGAGATCCCTGTACCGCGGGACACGTCCCCGGCGGCGCTGAAAGCGATCGCCATGAATCCCGCCGCGAGCAGCACCGTTAGGGCTGTTATGACTGCCGGTAACGACTTGTTTTTTCCCATAACGCTTCCCTTTTGAAAAATTGGTCGCCGAAAGCGCTCATCGCGCCCTGGGCGGAGTAGTATATGTTGAACAGCGAATTGAACAATACGAACGGCAGCAGCCGGATCCGGTAGGTGAACCCGTCAAGCATGGAAGCGGTCCCCACCTGGTAGAACGGGGCGAAATTGCCGAAAATATTGAAACCCGCGATACCCAGGAACAGGAAGATGCTTTCAAACAGCTGGGTCTGGTTCAGGTAGAACAGCGCGACCACGTCGACCGTCCCGGCCAGAAGGACGATAGGGATCACGTACAGAAACATCAGCAGGATGCCGTCCGCTTTTTCCCAGAACGTCATGTACCGGGAACGGATCAATCGGCCAATGTAAGTGATCATGACCTGCGTGTGCCCGCGCGCCCAGCGTTTCAGCTGCCGGACACGGGTATCCCAGTCTTCAGGCACTTCCTCGTAGCATTCGACGCGGTTGTTGTACATCACTTTCCAACCGTTGATGAGCATCTGGAAAGTCAGCTCGGTATCCTCGGCAAGGATGGAAGGCGTAAACCCCCCGAACGACAAAGCGACGTCTTTGCGGAACCCGCCTACCGTGCCGCCGTACTGCGGGATCAGACGCAGGTTCTGCCGCGCCTGTTGGTCCACCTGGTACCCGGCGGACCGCTCCAGGCCCAGCAGGCGGGTCAGGAAGTTCTTCTGCATGTTCAGCGGAACGACCCGGCCCATTACCGCGCCGATCTCGGGATCCTTGAACGAAATGGCTATATCGCGTATAATGCCCCGCGCCGGAAGATAGTCGGCATCGAACACGATGATGACCTCTCCCCGCGCGAGCGGCAGCGCCTCGTTCAACGCGGCGGGTTTTCCGCGCCTGCCGCCGGCTCGGTGCAGCGGCCGGATACGCGGGCAGCGGGCGGCGTACTCGTCAAGGATGGCGGCGGTGCCGTCCTCGGAATGGTCGTTGACCGGAATTATCTCAAGCCTGTCGGCGGGGTACTCCGCTTCAAGAAGCAGCTCAAGGATATGGCGCGCGACCGTTTCCTCGTTATGCATGGGGACTATTACGGTCACAGAAGGCAGTTCGGGATCCATTATGTCCTGGTAATAGACGCGTTGCGGCCCGACGACGCGGTTCATGCTGAACAGCAGGTGGCGCAGGATGTAGACCACCATCACCCCGAGAACGAAAATGATGTACGCCTTCATCAGCATGATCACCGACATTGCCAGCCCCCCATTTTCCCGCCGGCCCGGGCCGAGAGGTAACTCACGTACATTGAATATATGCCGATGACGTAGATCGTGTCCAGCGGAGGGTCGAACGCGATGAACATGGTGGCCATGAAAATATACCCGAACCTGTCGAGGATATACAGGAATATCAGATACCGCACGAACCCGAAGGCCACGGAATACGCGAGCGCCGACGCTATTACCGCGTAATCCTGCCAGAGCGCACCCGGCAGCGGCATTAGCGCGATGGACATAAGGATTGGAATGACCAGCCAGATGCCGATCTCAGTTTTAATGTAGAGGTCGGAAAAATTGTACACCCCGTACGGGAACTGTCTGGGAAAAATAAGGAAGTAGGCCGCCGAGACCGCGGTAATGAGGAGAAGGAAGGCGAAATAGATCGCGACGGAACGCGGGACGCGCTTTGACCTGATGGCCGCGGCCATCAGGATTATCGACACGATACCGGTCCAGAACGAGAACGTGGCGGACGGGAACCTTCCCAGGAAATCGGCCAGGTAAAGGTCGCCGAACCATGCGAAAGGAACGCGCGTCACCTCGACCGAACCGTTGATCACGGGCATCAGCAGAGCCCGGGCGGCGGAACTGAAAAACCAGGAAATATCTCCGGCAAAGACAACGACCGCGATCAGGAAGGGAACGGTCAGCGCCAGGAATTTCAAAAGGTAATGGAGCCGCCCCGCGTCGGGCAGCCTGCGGTAGGCGCGGTGACAGTAAATGAGCGCTTTATCGTCCAGCGCCGGTACGGCGCTATTGGTGTGTTGAGGTTTTTTTTCCATTTGACGGCATCATGCTTTCAATTGCGATCTCCGGGAAAGGGCCCGGTTCTCCGTCGGCGCGCGGCTGACGGGAAAGATGCAAATATGTGTAGTGAATTGAAAAGGGACTGCAACATGATACACATCACGCGGACGTAACGAGCAGAAGGCCTGCCGCGCGTCGAACGGCGCGCGCGGGCTTTGTATCACTGTCGATAGTGTACCAATAACAGGCCTTCTTTGTCAACAAAAAGCGAGCGCCTGGCTTGACGGGCATCTTGTGAAATCAATCAAAATCAGCTAAAATGGCGTCAGCCGTGCGTGCCTGATATTTCGTCCGGAAAGGATGCGTGCCCATGAGAAAAAAACACGTGATCGTTATCGGCGCCGGCCCCGGCGGGCTGTCCGCGGCGATGATCCTCGCGCACCGGGGATGCGCCGTAACGGTATTCGAAAAAAAACCGGTCGTCGGCGGACGCAACGCGCCCCTGCGGGTGAACGGTTTTACTTTTGATACCGGCCCCACCTTTTTAATGATGGACTTTATCCTGGAAGAGATCTTCCGGGAAGCCGGACGCAAGGCCTCCGATCACCTGAAGTTCACGCGCCTTGATCCGCTTTACCATCTTTCATTCGACGACCGCGATATCTTTCCGACGCAGGACCCGGACCGGATGCGCGCTGAAATACGCCGTGTCTTTCCGGGGAACGAGAAGGGGTTCGACCGGTTCCTGAGAATCGAATCCCGGCGGTATCAGTTCCTCTTCCCCTGCATTCAAAAACATTATTCCACGTTCTGGACGCTTTTTTCCCTTCGGCTGCTCCGGGCCCTGCCTCATCTGGGCATCGGCTCCTCGCTGTTCGAAAACCTGGGCCGCTATTTCAACCACGAAAAGCTGAAACTCTCCTTCACCTTCCAGTCCAAGTACCTGGGCATGTCTCCGTGGGACTGCCCGGCGCTGTTCACCATGCTGCCGTACGTGGAACACCGCTACGGCATTCTCCACGTTACGGGCGGCCTGCACCGCATTTCGCAGGCCATGGCGGACGTCGTGCGCGAAGAGGGCGGGTCCGTGCGGCTGTCCACGCCGGTATCATCGCTCTGGCTTGAGGGGAAAACAGTCAAAGGCGTCATCCTTGAGAACGGCGAAAAGGTGCCAGCCGACGATGTGATCGTCAACGCTGATTTCGCGCATGCCATGACCCGGCTGGTACCGCCCGGCGTCCTGAAGAAATACAGCGAAGCGAACCTCAGGAAAAAGGAATACTCCTGCTCGACGTTCATGATCTATCTGGGCGTCAACGGTTCGTACCCCATGAACCACCACACCATCGTGTTCGCAAAGGATTACAAGGCCAACGTCAATGATATTTTCCACCGGAAGACGCTGTCAAACGATGTGTCATTCTACGTGCAGAACGCATCGGCCACCGATCCAACGCTCGCTCCCCCGGGCAAATCCGCTATCTACATTCTCGTCCCGGTGCCGAACCGCTCATCAGGCATCGACTGGGCGGAGAAAAAGAAAGCCTTCCGCGACCAGATCATCGCCATGGCCATGGCGCGCACTCCCATGAAAGACCTGGCTTCCCGGATCGAAGCGGAGCATATAATGACCCCGCGGGACTGGGAAGACTCGTACGATGTTTTTCTGGGAGCCACGTTCAATCTGTCCCACCGCATCTCCCAGCTCCTGTATTTGCGTCCACGCAACGCTTTTGAAGAACTGCGCAACTGTTACCTGACGGGCGGCGGCACACATCCGGGCAGCGGTCTTCCCACGATCTATGAGTCCGCGCGGATAACCGCGAACCTGATCTCCGACAAATATGGTATCGCGCACACGCTGCCGTCATCATTAAACGAAAAATTGACCATTGAAGACAGGAAAGCCTGAGCGCCTGTCACTGACTCATCCCCACGGCAAAATCCCATGGCACAGATCGAGAACAATTCTCCGGTTACCGGAGATCTGATAGCAGCGTACGAGATACCCGCGCGGGAACAGATCGCCGGTCATATGCGCAGCGCGCGGCAGGCGTTCGACGTCTGGCAGCATATCCCGATCAGAGAACGGCTGGCATATGTGAAAGAGCTCCGGCTCGCGATCGCGGACAATATGGGAACCGTCGCGGAAAGCATTTGCCGCGTTACCGGGAAAGTCCCGGCGGAAGCGATCCAGTCGGAGATCTATCCCTCGCTGGACATTATCCGCTACTATGAGGCCCATGCCGAACGCATTCTCCGCGACCGGCCCCGAAAAACACCCTTCCTCTACAATCATACATGTTCGATGGCCATATACCGGCCGCTGGGCGTGGCGTTGATCATCGGGCCGTGGAACTATCCGCTGCAGTTAAGCCTGGTGCCTGCCGTAACCGCGCTGTGCGCGGGCAATACGGTTATCCTGAAACCTTCGGAGCTGACGCTCACGACCGGAAGCCTTATTCATGATCTCTGCTGCAAAGCAGGGTTCCCTTCCGGCGTCATACAGGTTGTACCCGGCGACGGGGAGACCGGTTCCAGGCTGATCGACGAGAAGCCTGATATCATTTTCTTTACCGGCAGCACCGGCACGGGGAAAAAGATCATGGCGCGGGCGGCCGAACATCTCATTCCCGTCATCCTGGAGCTGGGCGGCAAGGACCCAATGATCGTGTTCGATGACGCCCATATTGAACGCGCGGTCAACGGCGCGCTGTACGGGGCGTTCTCGAACAGCGGGCAGGCGTGCGTCTCCGTTGAACGGTTATATGTGCAGGAACCGGCCTACGAACGGTTCGTCGCCCGGCTGTCGGAAAAAGCGGCGGGGCTGCGCGTCGGAGCGGACGCGGAATGCGACATCGGCGCTGTCACCAGCGCGCGGCAGCGTGAGATCATTGAGGATCACCTTCGCGACGCCGCGGAAAAAGGAGCCTCTCTGATCCCAGGCATCCGCCGGGACGGCCCCTTTATCCATCCGGTCATTCTCCGGGATGTCTCGCGCGCTATGAAGGTCATGACTGAGGAAACATTCGGCCCCGTGCTTCCGGTGATGCGTTTCAGAACGGAAGACGAAGCGGTTGCCCTGGCCAACGATTCGCCGTTCGGGCTGGGCGCCAGCGTCTGGAGTTCGGACATGAAAAAAGCCTTCCGCGCCGCGTCGCGCCTTAACGCGGGCAGCGTTTCGATCAATGACGTCATACGCGGCGCAGGCAGCCCTTACCTTCCTTTCGGCGGCGTAAAGGCCAGCGGTTTCGGACGTTATCACGGCCCCGAAGGGCTTTACTCCTTCTCCCGCCAGGCCGGGATCATGGCGAACACCGGGTCCGCGCCGCGGGAAATTAACTGGTTCCCGTATTCCCGTGAGCTCTACGACGGTCTTTTGCTTTTTTTCTCCTTCCTGTTCGGCCGCCGGACGCTCAAACGCCTCAGACAGCTTCTTCCGCTTATACCTTACTTCACTAGTGTCCGACACAATATGAATCAAAATTCAATTCATATTGAATATCGGTG
>CAZNYG010000025.1:0-28329 GCA_964577205.1 uncultured Elusimicrobiales bacterium
GCCCATGCAGCGGCGCTTTCTGGCCGATCCTATGTTCAAAGCGACCGAACTGCTTCTTCAGGAAAGGGTTCCCAAAGAAGTGCCGTTCCTTTACGACGTCGAAGTCACCGGTATGCTCAGAAAAATCGAGGAAAGGGAGGCGCTTCTGCGCGTCTTTACCGATCCCGACACGCCGGTCCCCGAAACCCATCTGTTGTCCAATGGAAAATACAGCGTCATGGTCACCAACGCCGGGGGAGGATACAGCCGGTGGAACAATATCGCGGTCACAAGATGGCACGAAGACGCTACGCTGGATAATGAAGGGTCGTTCATCTATCTGCGCGACGTAAAAACCGGCGAGTTCTGGTCTACGGCATATCAGCCGACGCTCCAGAGATCAAAAAACTATGAAGCTGTTTTTTCGCAGTCGCGGGCTGAATTCAAGCGCAGGGATCACGGGATCGACACGCACACGCAAATAGCGATCTCTCCTGAAGACGATATTGAACTGCGCAGGGTGAAGATCACCAACCGTTCGCGGGATACACGCGTCATAGAGTTGACCAGCTACGCGGAAGCAGTGTTGAATCATCCTGAGGCAGACTACGCGCACAGGGCCTTCAGCGGCCTGTTCGTCGATACGGAGATAATCAAGTCGCACCAGGCGATCATATGCAGCCGGAGGCCCCGGTCTGACAAAGAGACCTATCCCTTGTTACTGCATCTCATGGCGGTCCACGGCAACTCGATCGTCGGCGCGTCCTATGAGACCGACCGCTCAAAGTTTATCGGCAGGTGCAACACGCTCGCCAATCCCGCCGCAATGCGGGACCGGGGAGATCTTTCAGGCAGTGAAGGCCCGGTCATCGATCCAATTGTCTCCATTCGCTGCGGAATAGCGCTCGACCCCGATGAATCGGCGGTGGTCGATTACGTCACGGGTATTTGCGACAGCAGGGAGGCCGCGCGCAAATTGATGGAGAAGTACCGGGACCGCAACCTTGCGGACCGGGTCTTCGATCTTTCCTGGACGCACGGCCAGGTGGCTCTGCAGCAGATCAACGCGACCGAAGCGGACGCGCAATTGTACGGCCGTCTCGCAAGCGCCATTGTGTATGCCAATCCCGCGTGGAGAGCCAACGCCAGCACCTTAAAACGTAATTTAAGAGGCCAGTCCGACCTGTGGGGATACAGCATATCAGGCGACCTGCCTATAGTTCTCGTGCGGGTGGAAGACCAGGAGAACATTGAAATTGTCGAGCACATGGTCCAGGCGCATTCCTACTGGCGCATAAAAGGCCTGGCTGTCGACCTTGTCATCTGGAATGAGAATCCTTCGATCTACAGGGATGAAATGAGCGAAAAGATAAACGGTTTGATCACCGCGAATTCCGGAAGTCCGTCGAACCAGACGGGAGGTATTTTTTTAAAGCGCGCCGACCAGATGTCCGAAGAAGACAAAACACTCATGAAGACCGTCGCCCGCATAATAATTTCGGACAAAGGCGGCACGCTGGCGGAGCAGATCGACAGCGTGGCTCAGCCCAAGGCCAGACGCCCGCTGTTCATTCCCTTGAGAAGAGCCGGACCGGAAAGCCACGACGAGGATGTCGCGGAACGTTCCGATCTGGTCTTTGATAATGGTTTCGGAGGATTTACCCGTGACGGACGGGAATACGTTATCTCATGCGGCCGTTCAAATACTACGCCTGCTCCTTGGATAAACGTATTGTCCAACAAATATTTCGGCACCGTCGTCTCGGAAAGCGGAAGCGGCTATACCTGGAGCGAGAACGCTCATGAATTCCGTCTTACGCCCTGGAAAAACGACCCGGTCACGGATTCAGGCGGAGAAGCACTGTATATCCGCGACGAGGAGACCGGACGGTACTGGTCTCCCGCGCCTTTGCCTGCCGGGGGAAAAAGCCGTTATATTTCGCGCCACGGTTTCGGCTACAGCATTTTTGAGCACGCGGAAAACGGGATCCGTTCTGAATTGACCGTCTTTGTTTCTCTCGAGCATCCGGTGAAATTCGCCGTGTTAAAACTTAAAAACAACTCCGGGCGCAAACGGCGTCTGTCGGCGGCATCATATTTTGAGCTGGTCATGGGAACGCAAAGAGAAAAATACCAGATGCATATTGTCACCGAAACAGACCCGAAAAGCGGCGCCCTGTTCGCTCACAACCGTTATAACAAGGAGTTTCCGGACAGGGTCGTTTTCCTCGATTGCACCGAATCAACGCGTTTTGTGTGCGGCGACAGGAATGAGTTTCTGGGAAGGAACGGTACGATGGCGGCTCCCGCGGCTCTGCAGCGGGACAGGCTTTCTAATAAGACCGGCGCGGGGCTTGACCCGTGCGCGTGCCTGCAGACGTTCTTTGACCTTGAAGACGGCGACGAGAAAGAGATCATGTTCGCCTTCGGGGCTGCCAAAAGCCTGGACGAGGCACGCGGTTTTCTTCAGCGTTTTAACGGCGCCTCGGCGATCAGGAGTGAGCTGGAAAAAGTGTGGGAACACTGGAAACGCACTCTGGGCGCGGTATATGTCGAAACGCCCGACGACTCGATCAATTTTCTCATCAACGGATGGCTGCAGTATCAGACGATCGGCTGCCGCCTGTGGGGGCGGAGCGGCTATTATCAGTCCGGAGGCGCGTTTGGTTTCCGCGATCAGCTGCAGGACGTGATGTCACTTATGAATTCCCATCCGGAAATGGTGCGTGAACTAGTACTGGCGTTTGCCGCGCACCAGTTTGTCGAAGGGGATGTCCAGCATTGGTGGCATCCGCCTTCGGGAAGAGGCGTCCGCAGTCATTGCTCCGATGATTTTTTATGGCTGCCCCTTACCGTGTGCCTCTATGTCGAAGAGACCGGAGACACCGGAGTTCTGGACGAGTCCATTCGTTTTCTTGAAGGGCCTCCCGTGAAAGCCGGAGAAGAGTCATATTATGATATGCCCAAAGTATCCAAAAAGTCCGGGACATTGTATGAACATTGCGTCGCCGCTGTCGAGCGCGGATTAAGGTTCGGCGCGCATGGTCTTCCCTTGATAGGGAGCGGCGATTGGAACGACGGAATGAACCTGGTGGGGAAAGAGGGAAAAGGCGAAAGCGTCTGGCTGGCCTTCTTTCTGATCCATGTGCTGAACGCGATGGCGGGAGTAGCGGAGCGCAAAGGGGACAGGTCCTTTTCCGAAAAATGCGTTAAAGAAGCCGGAATACTGTCGCGCAACATCGAAGAGAACGCATGGGACGGCGAGTGGTACCGCCGCGCGTATTTCGACAACGGTGAACCGCTGGGATCTTCGTCAAACGCTGAATGCCGGATCGATTCCCTGCCGCAGTCATGGGCGGTCATCTCCGGGGCGGCTGACGGCGAAAGAGCGAAAACAGCCATGGACCGGGTCGACCGCATCCTTGTCGACCGCGGCAACGCGCTGATAAAACTCTTTGAGCCTCCCTTCGACACATGCGCGTGTGATCCCGGTTACATAAAAGGATACGTTCCCGGCGTGAGGGAGAACGGAGGACAGTACACGCATGCCGCCGTGTGGGCGGTGATGGCGTTCGCAATTCTGAAAGACAGAAAACGCGCGTGGGAATTATTGAACATCATCAACCCGATACGGCACGCCTCCACGCCCGCCGGCGCCGCTGTCTACAAAGTCGAACCGTATATCATGCCAGGCGATGTGTATGCCGTCGAATCGAATGCCGGACGCGGAGGGTGGACTTGGTACACAGGGTCGTCATCGTGGATGTACCAGCTCATTGTAAAATATCTCCTGGGCTTTCGGTTGAACGTTGACCGGCTTTCATTTGAACCGTGCCTGCCTGAAGACTGGCAGTCCTTCAAACTGCACTACCGTTACCGTGAAACGTTTTATCACATAACGTTCAAGAGATCGGGCCCGGGAGACACAGTGGTTTCAATCGTCGTAGACGGGACACCACGAATGGACAAGTTTATACCCCTGGTTAACGACCGCCTGGACCATACCGCCGAAGTAATGTTCGGCTGATTTTTTCCAGGGGTAAATAATGACAATGCTGGTTTTTTATTTCCTGCCAGGGACATAGTGACATAGCGACATAAGGCGACATAGGGGGGCGAAGGCGACATAGGGGGACGTTCTTAACTAATGAACTATTGACAAACATACGTAGAAATGATAAAAGAACGGCATGCCAAGAAATCGACGGATAGAGATCAGCGGGGGAGTATATCATGTTATTACGCGGGGAATAGAACGCTGCGAGATATTTAAAGACGATCACGACCATGAAGAGTTCGTTAAGCGTTTAGAAGCGGCCCTGAAAGATACGGGGCATAAATGTTATGGTTGGGCGTTGATGCCCAACCATTTTCATTTGTTGATAGGAACAGGCGTAAAACCGTTAAGTGAACTGATGCGGAAACTGCTGACCGGGTACGCGGTATACTTCAACCGGAAACACAAACGGAGCGGTCACCTGTACCAGAACCGGTACAAGTCGGTCCTGTGCCAGGAGGAATCGTATCTGTTGGAACTGGTGCGCTACATCCATCTGAACCCTTTGAGAGCGAAGTTGGTCACCGATATGGCAGGGCTTGGCAGGTACCAGTGGAGTGGATATACGGCGTTGGTGGGGAAAAGAAGTAATGCGTGGCAGTCCACGGGTGAAATCCTTGAGCGGTTTGGGAATAAACGGGGTACAGCAATCCGGCGGTTTGAGGAGTTCGTGAGAGACGGCATATCGATGGGGAAACGTACCGATCTTACGGGGGGAGGACTGCGGCGGAGCGCGGGGGGATGGCGGGGAGTGTATGAGCTGAAACGGAACAAGGAGCGCTGGCAGGGAGACGAAAGGGTACTGGGGGACGGGGATTTCGTCGCAAAGGTACTGAGCACATTTGAAGAAAAGATAGAGCGAAAAGAGCGATTGAAGCGTGACGGATGGGATATAGAAAAACTTAAAGAAGAAGTATGCCGTATTATGAAAGTGAGCAAAGAAGCGATAATGAAACGGAGCAGGCTGAGCGCAATATCGGAAGCGAGAGCCTTGCTGGCGTGGTGGGCGAACAGTGAGCTGGGAATACCCAGGAGAACGATTGCTGATTATCTGAATATATCGGGGGCGGCAATTACAAAAAACGTCAATCGCGGGGAACAAGTAGCAAAAGAAAAGAACCTTAAGTTGCAAAGTTAAGAACGTCCCCTAATTCCCTAATTCCGTTTTCTTTCGGGGCCTTCACGGCATTGGTCTCCGCGGCCATGCTGGCCATACTGGTACGGGAACGACAGGGATAGCGGTGTGCAATCGAATGAAGAGTTATGTATAATCTGATGATATGCGGGTTACGGCAAAAACATCTTCAGGGAAAATGAGATAATGATGAAGTATCTATTGATTGCTCTGGGCGGCGCGATCGGGACAGTTTTTCGTTACGTGGTTTCCGGGTTGGACTACAGGTTTTCGAACGGTGTTCTTCCGGTCGGCACGATGGCCGTGAACGTCTCCGGATCGCTGGTGATCGGGTTTCTGTGGGGCCTTTTTGAGCGGTTTACTTTTTCGCCGAATACCAGGTTGTTCCTGTTTATGGGCGTTATGGGAGGGTATACCACTTTTTCCACTTTCAGCCTCGAGACTTTCAATTTGATGCGCGACGGCGAATATCGTATCGCTTTGCTGAACATTGTCCTTTCGGTAATTCTAAGCGTCGGCGTCGTGTTCATCGGGTATTTCGCTTCAAAATATGTGCTGAATGTACTGGACTGACAATAAGGGGAGGCGCGCGGATGAAATTACCGGAAGAGGGCAGCCTTTTAAGGATACTTATCGGCGAAACTGACCAATACAAGGGGAAAGCTCTTTACGAACAGATCGTCATCAAAGCCAGGGAGATCAACCTTGCGGGCGCGACGGTCATAAGGGGCATCATGGGTTTCGGCGCGGACAGCCGGATGCATTCGGCGAAACTGCTTCGCCTTTCGGAGGACCTTCCTGTCATCATCGAGATAGTCGATACCGAAGAGAACCTGAATAAGATCCTGCCATTTCTTGACGAGGTAGTCACGGAAGGGTTGATCACCATGGAAAAAGTAAAAGTCGTCAAATACCGCCATAGTTAATTTCAAATCTCAAATTGCAAAGTGCAAATTTTAGGGTTTACAGATTTATTGATGAAAATCGTTGACTTTCAATTTGCATTTTGAAATTTGCGATTTGAAATTCTGTTTTGGTTGGAGGTCGTTATGAATTCCGTTATTGAAAACATTCGTCTTCGCCGTTCCGTACGTTATTTTGATCCGAAACCGATCGATAAGAAAACCATTGAGACGCTGATCGACGCCGCGGTCTGGGCCCCGACGGGGGCGAACAGCCAGCCTTGGCGTTTCGTCGTTGTCCAGAGCGAAGCTTTCCGCGGAAAACTTGCGGAGCTCGCGCTGCCGCGCTATAAAAAATGGCTTTCCAACATGCCGGATTCGTTCAAGGAGATGCGCAAAGAGTACGACGTAAAAATTAAGGATCCGGCTTATTACAGCGCTCCCGTCATTGTCTTTGTCATCGGCAGCGGGATGTCGTGTTCGCTGGATTGCCCCATGGCATGCCAGAACATCATGCTTGCCGCGCGTTCGCTGGGGATCGGCAGCTGCTGGGTATTCATCGGGCAGTTCCCCCTGGATGACAAGGAAGTGCGGCAGGCGCTTGAGCTGAAGGAAGGGGAAGATGTTTACGGGCCCATCATCCTGGGATATCCCAAAGGCGAATTTCCGGCCGCGCCGCCGAGAAATCCACCGAAAGTGAAATGGTTATGATAGATAAAAAGAGTGTAAAACAGGCATACAGGAATATAGTTCAGGAAAAGGGGATCTTCGCCGTAACCAATAAAAAGAACGGGAAAGTCTTCCTGGTGGGTTCAATGAACCTTTACAATATTGCGGAACGGGCTCGGTTTCGCCTGAACATGGGAAACTATCCGAATGAGCAGTTGCTGAAAGACTGGAAGGCCATCGGCGAAGATTCCTTCACGCTGGAGATCCTTGAAAAGCTGCCGCTGAAGGATGATCCCGCGTACGATTACGACGAGGACCTTAAGATCCTCGAAATGATCTGGGTCGGTAAATATCAACCGCTGGCAGAGAAGACGTATAACGAAAAAGAAGATATCAGATTAATCTGACGATAAACTGACGTGGAGTTATTTTCCATATGTTCTATCCTGAACGCGACACTGCCGTTCCTTCATGAAATTGAATCCGCTTTTGACGCTGATCGGGTGAAAGGCGGGGAAAATGGCGTCCGATAAAGAATTCGTCATGTTCGTCGTAGATCAGATCGGCAGTGCCGGTGAGATCTCCTGTAGGAAGATGTTCGGCGAGTACGCGATCTATGCCGGCGGTAAAGTGGTGGCCCTGATATGCGACAACCGGGTCTTCGTCAAACCGACTGAAGGGGGAAAATGTTTTATCGGCGCGGTTACCGAAGCGCCTCCCTATCCGGGTGCGAAAATGTATTACCTCGTCGAAGACGGATTTGAGGACCGGCAATGGTTCAGCGATCTGATCAGGATCACCGCGCGAGAATTGCCTCTTCTCAAGCCGAAAGATGAGAGAAAGAGCAAAAGCAAAAGCGCGACGCGCGGTCACGGGAAGTAACTGGTGTTGATCATGTGGCCCGGCGATCGCTTACTTATAGACAATATTTTAATGACGGGAACGCCGGCGCTTGACACCTCAGACGATAATGATATACAATTTCGCTATGCTGCGAAAGCTTCCGGTCCGGTTACCCTGTATGCCCTGTGACAGCTATATCGTCTTAATGCGGCCGGAAACATCGTCGTTCAACGGCGGTGTTTTTTTATTTTCATGGAGCGGCTGCCGATGAAACCGTCATTGCAGGATCTTGCCGGAATGACCGATGAGGAGCTCAAGAAACTTCGTTTCCGCGATCTGGGCCTCAGGATAAAGGGGACATGGCTCGAGGAGTGCGTCAATGGATTGTACCGGGAACTTGAGGCAAAAGGGCTCGGTTTTCACCCGCAGTGTTTTCTTTCCGACGAGTGGTTGACGCCGGACAACGAACCGGTCGTCGGTATCCCGTTCTATCTCGCGCATCCCAGGCTGATGGAGCTTGAACGGCGCGTCATGCACGAGGTCGAAGGGGGAGACCCCGTTTCGTGCATGAAGCTGCTCCGGCACGAAACCGGGCATGCAATAAATTACGCGTACCGTTTCCATACCCGTAAACGGTGGAAACAGCTTTTCGGGCATTTTTCAGAGGAATATCCCGACCGGTACAAATATCATCCCTACAGCAAAAGTTTCGTCATCCATCTTGACGACGGTTACGCCCAATATCATCCCGACGAAGATTTCGCCGAGACGTTCGCGGTGTGGCTCGCGCCCGATGCCGGCTGGAAAGAACGGTACAAAGGCTGGAAGGCGCTTGAAAAGATCGAGTACATCGATGCCCTGATGCGGGAAACAGGGAAAAAGCCTCCGGGAAAAAAGACCGGCAAAAAGCACTGGAACATCGCCGCTCTTAAAACGACCCTCGGCACGCATTATAAACGGAAGACCGAGTTTTACGCCGAGTATTCGCCTGACTTCCACGATACGCACCTGGGCCGTATATTCCCGGGCGGACTGCCGGGCCCGGAGGTCAGGGCTGACCGCGTGCTGTCGAAATACCGGAAGGACATCCTCGAGCACGTCGCGTTCTGGTCGGGAGAACACAAATACGTCATCGACCGGCTGCTGAAAAGCCTGGCCAGGCGGTGCAGGGAACTGGATCTGAAGGCGCAGGGTAACGAGGCCTTTCCGATCATGAAGATCACCGCCTATATCACCGCGCTCATAATGAATTACATCTACACGGGCAGGTTCAAGAGGAAGAAATGAAAAAACTGGATGTCCTGATGCTCCATGACGGCGTCGAGCCGCTTCCGGAAGAAGACCGGTTCGATGCTCTCGCGAAAACCCCGGAGTGGGGGACGGAGATAGCGGTGTACCGCGCGCTGAAGTCCCTGGGCCACTCGGTGCGTTTCTTGAGTTTTTACGACGACATAATGCCTCTTGTCACCGAGATCAAGACTCGCCCGCCCGACGTGTGCTTTAATCTGGCCGAGGCATGCCTCGGCGAATACCATTACGACAAGAACCTGCCGTCCCTGCTTGAACTGCTGCAGGTCCCCTATACCGGGTGCGGCCCCATGGGCCTGATGACCTGTAACAACAAGGCGATGACCAAAAAGATCCTTGTGTACCACGGGATAAAAGTGCCGCGTTTTTCCGTTTACAGGGTGGGAGAAGCGGTGAAACTCCCCCGCGTTTTCGATCCTCCTTACTTTGTCAAACCGCTCCGGGAAGAGGCTTCTGTAGGCATTTCGCAGCGCTCGATGGCGGCGACCGAGGAACAGTGCCGGGAGAGGGTTTGCTATATCCATGAAAATCTGCGGAAGGATGCGATGGTCGAGGAATTCATACTCGGGCGCGAGCTCTATGCGGGAGTCATGGGGTGCGGCAAAGACATCCAGGTGCTGCCCGTATGGGAGTTGAAGTTTACGCGCGTGAGCGAAGATGAACCGAAGATCGCGACGTACAAGGCGAAATGGGACGACAACTACCGTAAGAAATGGGGCATAAAGAACGAACTCGCGGATCCTTTGCCAGAAGGGATCGGGGAAAAGAGATCTGCTGGAAGGCGTACCGCGTGCTGAATATCGACGGATACGCGCGCTTCGATCTGCGCTTGACCCCCGCAGGGGACGTCTACATCATCGAAGCGAACGCTAATCCTGAACTGGCCCCTGCCGAGGATTTTGCCGCTTCCGCGGCGAAAGACGGGATTTCTTATGAAGACCTGGTCGCTCAACTGCTCCAGTTCGCTTTAAACCGGACGCAGCAGTAAGCATTCTTATATTGTTTGTGTATGAATTTAAACCCCCAATGCTTTATTATAGGAGTTTTAGTTCACCATTATCTGCACATCGTATCCGGTGATCTTCTTGATCAAATCTTTCAATAGCAGTGTCAGATCATTACCTTTGCCCGCAGTCATTTCCCTGGCCAGATTACCCTGAACGCTGCTCAGAAAGTATCCTTTTTTATCTGCTCTTGCGATAGCTTTAATTAACGCTTCCGCATGAGCTGTATGGAGAGTCATTTTTTCCGAAACGAAGCCATCGGGCCCTTGTACGTATGCACGGACTTCGCTGATCAGCTTTTTCATGACTGCTGCGGCCAATGCTGGATTATTCTTTTTTGTAAGAGCTTTAGCAAGCGCGGAGTAATTGATGTTCCCACTTTTAGCAGTGTATTTAACGATAAGGGCGGAAACAGCTTTTTCAGTTTTTGCGTCAAGGTTTGTGCGGTAATCCGGAGTATAGCCGCCTTTGAGGCCTTTAATCGGGCCTTTTCCTGTTGCACCTGGAATGCTTGCAAGCAGGTTGTCAACGGTGCCCTGCAGCGCCTTTTTGTGTGCGTTCACTGTTGCGTTATGTCGTTCCTCTTCCGAAGTCCCGGGCAGCATGTTGACATTCACTGACAGCCCGAGTGTATTTCCAAACGCAATTATTTCACTGCCAGAGCGCTTCGGATCGTTTATAAAACTGCTGATCGCCCCGGCGACAGCTTTCTTATAAGCTGTTTCATATGCTTTTGCCATAGCCTCTTCGGATACGCCTGGCGCGAAGGTCAATCTGATGGTGACGCCGAGTTTTGCCGCGAGATCGCGATAGTACGGCATATCAGCCGATTGTTTTTTCCCCTTGGTAACCGCCTCGTTCACCTTTGCGGTTTTGTTGTATGTCGCCCGGGAAGAAGTCTCGGTACTGCCCGTCGGGATCACGGCATCCGATGAAACGATGAAAGCTGAATTGATAAGACCGGCACCGATAAACAAGGTCAGTATCCCGATACGCATAGAAGCCTCCGTTCCAGTTTTTTGCGGTTGCTATAAGTATAATAGGTTCTCGTTGTGAAAACAATGGAAAAAATGTGAGAAAAATCAGAAAATGATTCAAGCTGAGCTTTCGCGGATGCCTTTTCCCGATAAATCGCCTCTCAGGACGTTACGCGGGAGCGAAGATCCTGTTCAAAGATCAATAATGGTATAATCTGCGAAGCGGTGTTCAATAACGCGTGGAAGGAGATGACGACATGACGGAAGGCCAGATGGAAGTTTCGGTAAGCCTGACGAACGGGAAAGTGGGATTCTCCGGGACGGCGAGATCAAATCCGGCGATCACGATCGATTTTAAACCTCCGCTGGGGGACGGGCAGGGGTACACGCCTCTGGAACTTCTGCTTGTCAGCCTCGCATCGTCCTGCGGGACGACGATCACCGCCCAGCTGCGCAAGTCAAAGAAGAAGATATTCGGGTTCATCGTCAATGCCCGTGGCATGCGCCGCGCCAAAAATCCGGTATCTTTCGAAAAGATCCATCTTTCCTTCACCCTATATTCCCAGGATACAGGCATCGATGAGCTCGGAAAAGCGATACGGCTCACGGGAGAATCGTATTGTCCCGTCTGGGCCATGCTGAAAAACAATGTCGAGATCATTACCGATTTCCGGATAATGGCCTGAAGAAGTGAACACATGAAGGATTCGATGACGATTTACGGTTTGGCGGTCATCGGCGCAGATGAAATGATATCGTGACATATCTATTGACAAAATAAAAACATAATATTAATATATAACAGAAATATCAATAAAACATATTGACATAAATAATGCCATATAGCAGGGTAAATGGAACATAATGTAACCAGGTCGCTGATAACATTCAAATCCGGTAAATTCGTTTTCAGCCGTAAGTATTCCGCTGAAAAGACCGGAGAACTGATGACAAAGGCGG
Source organism: uncultured Elusimicrobiales bacterium (assembly GCA_964577205.1). Classification (GTDB taxonomy): domain Bacteria; phylum Elusimicrobiota; class Endomicrobiia; order Endomicrobiales; family CAIRNS01; genus CAZNYG01. The sequence continues at coordinate 11,835 of CAZNYG010000025.1, forward strand.
CCGTACTGTATCAGATCGTGGCCGACCTTCCGATCCTTCCGGACCAGCGTGACCGGCTGAACAGGGAAATCCTGGTCAAGTCTGTTTACAGCACTGCCGCTACGGAAGGTAATCCCACGAATGAACGCAAGGTGGCCGGGATAATCGAACGGACGTCGCAGGCCGCGATAGACGATCCATCGGAAGCTGAGATCATCAACCTCGTTTCGGCTTATGAATTCGTCGGGCAGACGAGCCGGTCGCCGGTCATGGTCAGCGAAGACCTAATAAAAAAACTCCACCAGGCGGTTACCAGGGGGATAGGGCACAAGCATAACGTCCCCGGTTATTACAGGAAAGAGAAAGTACAGGTCGGCAGCGATACCGGCGGGGGAGCGTATGTCCCGCCTGTTGTACTTGACGACATCCAGAACCTGATGAAGATGTTCACGGTCTGGCTGGACAGCCCTGAAGTGTGCGGCTTGAATCCGATCGTCAAAGCTGCCCTGGCGCATTATCATCTCGCGCTTATCCATCCCTTCAGCGACGGCAACGGCAGGGTCTCCCGGTTGACGGAAATGATGTTCCTCAAGGCGGCCAGGCTGAGATTCGTCCCCGCGATGCTCGCCGGATACTACTATTCGAACATAAGCGATTATTACCGGGCTTTCACCGAGTCGGAAAAAAGCGGCGATCACGATGTGACGCCGTTCATCGAGTTCGTCCTGAGAGGCCATATTGCCTGTCTGGAGGAGATAAAGGGGAAGATGATCGGGCTGATAAGGCGCTCGGCGCTCAGAGATCATTTCAGCCGTTCCGCGACGAAAAGGAGCATCAGCGGCCGCCAGCGTGAACTGCTGAGATTACTGCTGGATCATCGCGAGGGATTCACGCTGGGGGACCTCGCGAGGGTGCCTCCCATGTCGCTTCTTTATAAAACAGTATGCGAACGCACGGCCCGCCGCGACCTGCAAAAACTCCATAAAGACAAGTTCCTCCTGCTGAACAAAGACGGCAAATACGTCCTGAATGAGAGAGTTCTGGATTAAAAAAGGAAATAGGGGACTAAAGACGCGGGACAGACAATCAAGATAAAAAATGATACAATTGGGAAGGATTTGAGTAATAAAGAAAAAGCTGGAAGTAGATAGTTGAGCAGGAGACCGCTTTTGATATTTTCGCATTTTCGGGCGGCTAAAGCGCGCCCGCGGCTCCAATGCTCAAATATCAAATGCACTACGTTTTGCAGCCGCTGTCTGGCGAATAAGCCAGACGAGTCGAGCGGCGGGTTCGAGATGGTGAGAACCCCGGATGATGGCGCTGGCAGGGCCATCTTAGGTCCCGGATCATCAGTTATCGTAAAGAATACCAGTAACGCGCAATGACGGAAGGATGGCCGAGTGGGCCGCTGTCTGGCGAATAAGCCAGACGAGTCGAGCGGCGGGTTCGAGATGGTGAGAACCCCGGATGATGGCGCTGGCAGGGCCATCTTAGGTCCCGGATCATCAGTTATCGTAAAGAATACCAGTAACGCGCAATGACGGAAGGATGGCCGAGTGGTTGATGGCGCTGGTCTTGAAAACCAGTTTAGGGTTTACCCTAACGGGGGTTCAAATCCCTCTCCTTCCGTATTTATTTCGATAAAATAAAGTTGGGATTTGAAGCCGACCCGAAGCGCTGCCCTGCGGCAGAAAAGTCCCGAAGGGACGGCAGCGAGGGCGGCCGGCTTCGGCGGAGCCCGGAAGGGGCGGGGGAGAAGAAATCCCTCTCCTTCCGTATTTATTTCGATAAAATAAAGTTGGGATTTGAAGCCGACCCGAAGCGCTGCCCTGCGGCAGAAAAGTCCCGAAGGGACGGCAGCGAGGGCGGCCGGCTTCGGCGGAGCCCCGCGAATCAGATATCCCGTTCCGGGTAGACCTTCCTGATTGGAACGGGATCTCGGAAAGTTTCAGGGAAATGATCAACAAACGGTATGAGACCGTTCAAGAATCAGCCTGATCGGTGCAAATGAGAACCATAGCGCTCCTCACCATATCCAATATTTTCATGACCGTCGCCTGGTACGGCCATTTGAAGTTCAAAAGTTCGGCACTGTGGAAAGTAATCCTTATCAGCTGGCTGATCGCGTTCGTCGAATACTGCTTCCAGGTGCCGGCAAACCGCATCGGGCATGCCACTTACAGCGCGGCGCAGCTGAAGACCATACAGGAAGTGATAACGCTTCTCGTGTTCGCCGTTTTTTCAGTGGTGTATCTAGGCGAGGAAATGAAGTGGAATTACATCGTCGGGTTCCTGCTGATCATCGCCGCGGTGTTTTTCATATTTAAAAAGTGGTAGCAGAGGCCTTTAGCCTTCCGGAAAAGAACGGAAAAAAGATTTTGAAAGTTATGGAAAGATCTCCCGACAGCCCTTCATCTCCCTATTTCGTGTGCCCGTCCTGCGGCGTCATCGCGCGGGACGCTTCCGGGGCCATGAAGGAACCCAATACCCCTGCTCCCTGCTGCGGGGCGACGGGGGATATACGGGGATCATGGCCGCCGCTGGCCGTGGCGACAGTAATGTCATTTGCCGGATCCCAGGGACGGCATCCCCAGCCTTCGGCCCTCCTGTATGCCGCTGTCGCTCAGGCCCTCCTCGAAGCTGCTGTCCTTCACATGGTGAAACTGGAATCACCGACGGACAGGACCGGCAGCCTGCTGCTCGAAGGAAAACGGGATATCGTTTCCCTCATCACGGTGCACGACACCTTGAGCGAGGCGCCGCTGACATCCGTGCTTGGCGATGAATTCGTCGAAAATATCCTTGATCTCGCGCGGCTGCGCGATGCCATCGTGGCGGATTTCTTTCACGCGGTGACGGACAAAGAAGCGGAGATCATCGGGTTTACCGGCACCCATCTTTTGGAAAGTTTCATGCTGCTGCACAACGATATCGTGCGCCGGTTCAAAGACGCGGGCAGGGAGGGAAAACACGGCAAACGCATACTTATAGTCGACGACGAGCCGAAGGCCCTTGATCACATGGGACGCTTCGTTGAGCGTCAGGGTATAACGGCGTTAAGGGCTCCGAACGGCGCCGAGGCGCTGCGCCTTTACCGGGAGCATAAGCCGGACTGTGTATTTCTCGACGTATCGCTCCCGGACATGGACGGACTTTCCGTCCTTGCCGGCATGAAAGAGTCCGGACATGTCTCCCGCATATACTTCGTCACCGGCATCGGCGGCGAAGCTTTCGCGAAAGAAGCTGAACGCCTGGGCGCCGCGGGATATCTTTCGAAACCCATCGATCTGGTTTCCCTGGCAGAAATAGTCAAGTCGGTATGACTGTCATTGCGGACGCCCGAAGGCGCCGGCGCAATGACTTTTCAGTGGACGTGCTTGAGCTCCTGTGATCAATTGCTGATGGAAGGATCTGTATGCTTTTGACGGGTACTTACGCTGTCCTCGGATTATCCTGCGTTATCGCGATAGTACTGACGGTTTGCATCCTCGCCGGGCGCGTCAGCCTGATGAGAAAGCAGCCCCCTGCCGCCGGGCCGCTCCCGCGCGTCTCGCTGCTCAAGCCGATGAAAGATATCGACGACGGGCTGCGCGGGAACCTCGAGAGCTTTTTTACCCTGGATTATCCCGGTTACGAGATCATATTCGGCGTCGATACACTGGAAGATCCCTGCCTGCCGGTCGTGCGCGAGGCCATGGCGGCCCATCCGGATATCCCGGCGGCCATTATCCCGACCGGCGCGGTAAAGCGGATGAACCCGAAGATCGAGACGCTGGACTGCCTGGCGGGAACGGCGGCCGCCTCGCTGCTCTGGGTCACCGATTCCAATACGCGCGTCGATCCCGGGACGCTCAAGTCCCTGGCCCGCGAGGCACGGGAAGGCGCCGCGATCGTTTTCTCGCCGATCCAGGGGGACGGCAGCCGTTCTTTTGGAAGCCTTATCGCGAACATGTATCTCAATTATTTCGTTTCCGGCAGCATTTTATCGTCGTGGCATGTGACCGGGATCCCCGTCATCGTCGGCAAATCGATGCTCATAGCGCGGGACGCTCTGGATAAAATGGGTGGGTTCAATCAATTTAAAGAATATCTCGCCGAAGATTACATGATGGGTGAGCTGTTCTCCTCCAGAGGGTTCAGGGTCTCGACGAACAGTACCTGGGTCACCAACTGGAACACCGCGACGACGATCAGGGCTTTCTGCGCGCGCGTGACCCGCTGGGAAAAGCTGCGTTATCATATCAACCGGCCGATGTACATAGCCGAGATACTTTCCAATCCGATGGGACTGGCGCTGATATCGCTCCTGTGGCTTGGCGCGCGCGGCGTGCCGGTTGCCGCCGGCATCGCGGCGCTGGCGCTGTTTGTCGAATACGCGGTCTTTTTTTCCGTCGCGCGGCACGGGCGGTCGAATATCCGGCTGATCGCGCTGGTCCCTGCGGCGGCCGTTATGCGTAACATACTTCTTCTTTTCATGTATCCGGTGCCATTTTTCAGCAGTTCGGTGAAATGGCGCGGCCGCAAAATAGGCATAGGGGATAAAAGCAGGATAGCGTACTGTCATGAATGCAACTGATCCGATCCGTTCAAAGAAAGCCTGGATAACCGCCGCGGTCATGGGCCTTGGCCATATGCGGGCGGCTTATCCTTTACGCGCCCTCGCGCACGAAAGGATTCTTATCGACGGGGAAGCCGGCCTGTGTCCGCCGAAGGAATACCAGTTCTGGGGCAGGCTGCGCAACGCGTATTACCTGATGTCGCGCACCAGGGACATCCCGCTGATCGGCTCCCCTCTCTACAGTATCGTCGGCGCCATACAGGACATTCCCTCGTATTATCCGTCGAGAGACCTTTCAGCTCCCAGTTTCGGGACGCGCTATCTTCGCTTCATGATAGAACAGGGAGGGCTCAGCGCCTCCATCCGTGAGAAGATCGCCGGTGATCTGCGGCCCGTGGTCAACACGTTTTACGCCGCCGCCATGGCGATCGACGCGAAGGATAAGTCGCCCCGGGACAACTACCTTCTCATGTGCGATACGGATTTCAACCGGGTGTGGGTGGCAGAGCGGCCCGCGGCAAGCCGAATAAAGTATCTGGTTCCCTGCACCGGGGTCAAGAAAAGGCTCCTGGAGTACGGTGTCCCCGAAGAACGGATCTTCCTGACCGGTTTTCCGCTGCCCAAAGAGAACATCGGTACCGCGGAAAACATGGAGATCCTCCGGGGCGACCTTTTCAACCGCCTCCTCCGGCTGGACCCTTCGCGGCGTTTTTTCAATTTCCACGAGCATTCGGTAGAACACTTCCTTGGGAAAACGGTACCTGAAACCATCCCCGACGCGCCGTTAACCCTGATGTTCACGGTCGGCGGCGCGGGCGTACAGTCGGACATGGCCCTTTCCATCCTGAAAGGCATCCGGCAGGAGATCACGGACGGGAGTATGAAGGTCATCCTTTCGGCGGGCATCCGGCGCGACGTGCGCGACCGCTTCCGCGCTTTCGTCCGGGCCATGCGGCTGGACGGCTGTATCGGCGGCGGGATAGAGATCCTTTACCATGACGACATATTCGCTTTCTTCGACGCGTTCAACCTGGCTCTCCGCGAGACGGACGTGCTGTGGACCAAACCGAGCGAGCTTACGTTCTATTGCGCCCTGGGCATTCCCATCCTGACGTCGGAAGCGGTGGGCAGCCACGAGGAAAGGAACCGGCGGTGGCTGCAGGACGTGCACGCGGGAGTCCGCCCGGCGGGAGCCCTGGAACATACCGGGGAATGGCTGAACGATCTGCGCGACAGCGGTGTGCTGGCCGAAGCCGCCTGGGACGGATTTCTCAAGGGAAGAAAGCTCGGCGCCTACCGGATCGAGGAGCTGGTCAACGGAGGGCAATGCCTCGACGGCGTAACGCCGCTTGAAAGATGATTGACCTTGCCATGGCAAAGAGATAACATAATTAAGGAGGGTATGACAATGGCTAAAACGATACTGGTGGCTCTGCTTAACCACCGCCGTGGATCCGCGGTGGAGTTCCAGCGTGTTATTTCGGAATTCGGGTGCATCATCAAGACCCGTCTCGGGATACACGATGGCGTCCTCGACAGGTGTTCCGACGAGGGACTGATCATGCTTGAACTGGTGGGCGACCGTTCCCAGGCCAACGAGCTTCAGGCCAAACTCGACGGTCTCAAAGGCGTTGCTACCCGGCTCGTCGATATTTCCGTCATGGAGGAAAAGTGAAAAAGAAGAGCATCCTGATCGCCGCCGCGGTTACAATAGCCGCGGTCGTCGTGGTGTTTGCCGCTGCGGGGAGCGGGGCGCAGGGGCCGCACCGGTCAGGATCCGCGCAGACGCGGGCAGCGGGGGCATTTGCCTCAGCCCGCAAAAGCATTGTCCGCGGGGTGGCTCTCTGGGAGCGGAGAGTGGCCGGTTTCGTCAGCCGGATCATCAGGATGTACGAGGGATCTCCGTATTCGTATGAAAATTTCAAGAAGGCGGCGGACGATATAGGCCGGGCTTCAAATATTAAATAAGGAATGATCGAAACTATGCGTTCGTTTCTTCGTGACGGCCGGTTCCTTTTTTTATTTGTCCTGCTGGTCCCCGGTATCATGATCTTTCACCGGCTGGGCGAGACATACCTCGCGGGCGACGACACTTATTATTCTCAGATAGCGAAGGAGATGGCCCGTTCGGGCGATTATCTTACCCCGCGCTATGCCGGCAGGCCCGACTTCCACACCAGCAAACCGCCCCTGCTTTACTGGATGAACGCCCTGTCCGGCAAAGCGTTCGGGTTCGGTTCGTTCGGTATGCGGTTCCCTTCCGCTTTGCTTGGATTCGCCGGGGTGATCGCGCTGTTCTTCTTTGTCCGCCGTTATTTCGACGTGTATACCGCTTTTGCCGCTTCCCTTATACTCGCGTTCACGCAGCAATACCTGTACCATGCCCGGAGCGCCGTGACCGACGGGCCGTTCGCCGTTCTCTTCGCGCTGACGCTCATGGCGTTCTGGGTGGCGCGTACCGAAAAGAAAGACGCTTTCTTTTATGTCATGGGACTTTTCCTTGCCATGACGGTCATGACGCGGCAGGCCGCGGGCTTTTTTGTCCTGCCCGTGATCGCGGCGTATATCGTTTTCGCCAGGGAATACGCCCTGCTGAAAAGAGGCCATTTGTACGGGGGTATGCTTCTTGCCGCTGCGCTGATCATCCCGTGGCACGCGGCTATGTACCGGATGTACGGAAAAGAGTTCATTGACACGTATATGGGCGTAATGTTGAAAACCGGCATCACCGGTTATCCGGCGGGGTATTCATCCAGCCCTTCGCTTAATCCATGGTACGCTTATTTCGATATCCTGCTCAGCAACTACTGGCCGTGGCTGCCGTTCCTCGCCGTCGGCATAGTACAGTCGGTAAAAGGATATCGCCGTTTTGATGATGCCCGGCGGCGGACGGTCCTGTTCGTGCTTCTCTGGAGCGCGGTGCCTTTCCTGATATTTCAAGCGGCGAAGGTGAAGCAGTTCCACTACATCATGCCGCTCTATTTCCCGTTCGCGATCCTGTCCGGCGCGGTATTCGCCCGTTTCGGCGGAAAAGCGCGTGACCGGGCGTTGGCGGCCCTTATGATCGTAACGGGCGCTCTGGCGGTGACGGCCCTGGCGGTCCCTCTCATACCCCGCACGCTGGACAGTCACGAGTTTGACGATACCATGCTCCTTATTCCCGCGGCAAAAAACGTCGACGGAGATATTCTCACTGTCCGCGACGGCTGCTGCCACTACAGCAGTTCGTTCATGTTTTACGGCGATAAAAAGGTCGTCGTCGCGCCGGATGACGAAGTGGCTGAAAATGTGCGGGCCGGGCTTACCGGCGCTTACGTGATGTCGAAAGAGAATGCCGCCCGCCTCTGGGGAAAAATCCCCGCCAGCGCTTCGGTCATTGCCGAAAGCGAAAAGTCCATCCTTTTCGAGGTTAAGTAGTTTTTAGTCTCGAGAAAAAACCCCGGGTAAATATAAAAAAAGACAGGGATGATCTCCCTGTCTTTTTTTCCGGTCATTGATCGTCGTTGACTTTGTCTCTGATCCCTCGTCCAGCGTCCCATGTCCCGTGTCTTGTTGTTACCGCTATTTCAATTCAGAGGTGCAGTGCGGGCAGCGGGTCGCTTTCAGGGGGACAGCCGATAAACAGAAAGGGCAGTCCTTCGTTGAAGGCGCCGCGGCAGGCGCGGGCTTCTGCATCCGGTTGATATTCTTGATAAGGATGAATACCGAGAACGCGACGATAACGAAACTGATGACGCTGTTAACGAAAATGCCGTAATTAATGGTTACCGCGTGCGCGGCTTTGGCTTCGGACATGGAAAGGTACGGGCCCGCCGGCATTCCCTGTTTCAATGTGACAAAAAGGTTGCTGAAATCGACTTTACCCAGCAGCAGCCCGATCGGCGGCATAAGGACGTCGTTCACCATCGAAGTGACGATCGAACCGAAAGCCGCGCCCAGGATGATACCCACCGCCATGTCCACTACGTTTCCCCGCATCGCGAATGCCTTGAACTCTTTTAACATTTGATCCTCCGTTCTATTTTACTTCACATGTCCAGCTTGTACGTCACGCCGAGGCCCAGGTTTTCCTTGAGGCGCATGACAGGGTCTACTTCCTTGTCGTAGAGCACCTGGAACGTCAAATTCACCATGATGTATTTGGTAATACTCACGGAAAGCGTGTTCTCCCAGTTGACGTCCGGGTCCTGCCAGTAGTTCTCGTTCGGCAGGCCTTTGAGCCGGTCGGACTCGGAACTGTACAGGGCTTTGAAGATCGAGAGTTTGCTGGTAAAGGTCATTTTCTCGTCAGCGAGCGGCGAAGTGAAATCCGTGACCGACAGAAAGCCGCCGTCGCGGGTGTAAATATCTTCGCGGGCAGCGGTCGCGGCGTTAAGGACTTCCCGGTTCTGGCGCTGTTTGAGCGCGGCGCCGAAGCGCGTCGAGAGTTCGCGTTTGCCCTGCTTGATAAGCGTGCGGGCGATACCGGCGGATTCGGTGTACTGCACCGGGTTGAGCCAGCGGTTGATGGCGGGATCGCTGGTGTCAATGAACTGGGTTTCCACCCTGACGGAAGCGTAGGGGTCGACGAACCCGCCGAGAGTCATACGGAAAAGCGATTCGAAATCGATCAGGTCGCTGGATTTGGCGGGCTTGGCCCATTCCCGGGTGGTCTTGTCCTGGCTGAGCGTCTGCCCGAACTGGAGTTTCAGCGTGTTGCGGTTATGTACGACGGGACTGAGCTGTTTTTCGGCGAGCGAGTTGGATGTCGCGGCCCAGGAGAGGGCTCCCGCTTCTCCGCCGGCCCAGTTATCGCTGTAGGCGTTCTGCGCCAGGGTGAGGTTGGAATCTACCGTGATCTTCCACGGTTCCGCGCCGCTTTGGATGGAACAAGCGGCCAGCACTGCTGTCACGACGGCGATCAGGCGTTTCATGGTTATGGCCCTCCGGATATGGCAGTAGATTGCTGACGCTATTATAAAAAATTTTTAAACGATTTTGAACGGGACCGGTAAAAAAGTATAATGGGGTGAGGTCAAAGGAAAAGGAAAGAAAGGATATGCATCCGGCACGGTCACGACGCATAAAGGAAGGGAAAGAGGAAAAGGGCCCGGTCCTTTACTGGATGAGCCGCGACCAGCGCGCGCATGACAATTGGGCGCTCATTCACGCGGCGGGAACGGCTGTCAAACAGCGTTCACCTCTTCTTGCGGCGTTCGCCCTTGTCAATGGCTATCCCGGCGCGGCCAACCGTCATTACGCGTTCATGCTGGAGGGCCTCAGGGAAACGGCAGCCCTGCTTGAACGGTTGCGCGTTCCCTTTTATGTGCTGCCGGGGGAGCCGGCGTCGGTCATTCCCTCCTTCGTAAAAAAGCATAAAATATCCCGCCTGATAACCGATTTCGATCCTTTGCGCGTCAAACGCCGGTGGAAATATGACGTGCTGGGGCGGATAACGATCCCGTGCGACGAGGTGGACGCGCACAACATCGTCCCCTGCTGGGCGGCCTCTCCCAAACAGGAGTACGGCGCGTATACGTTCAGGCCGAAGGTCATGCGCCTCATGAGAGAATTCCTTGAGCCGTTCCCCGTCACGCGTCCTCATCCGTTCCCGTATGCCGGCAAGGGTAACGCCCGGGCGGTGATCCCGGCTGTTCTTTCGGGCATGGAGCGTAAAGGAGGGGCGGGGGAAGCAGGTAAAGCGCTGGACAGTTTCCTGAGCGCGGGCCTTGAGGGTTACGCGGCGACGCGCAACGATCCTTCAAAGGACGGGCAGTCGGGCCTTTCGCCTTTTCTTCATTTCGGGCAGATATCCGCCCAGCGCGTTGTGTTGGATGTCACGGGGATGAGAGCCCATGAGGCCTCGCGCGAGGAATTTCTGGATGAGCTGGTGGTGCGCCGTGAGCTTTCCGACAATTTCTGCTGTTATAACGCGGCGTATGACAGCTATGGATGCCTTCCTTCCTGGGCGAAGGAAACTTTGAAAAAGCATGAAAAAGACCGCCGGCCTCAGGTTTATTCCATGGACGCGCTTGAGAATGCCGATACGGCGGATGAGTACTGGAACGCCTGTCAGCGCCAGATGGTCAGGGACGGGAAAATGCACGGTTACATGCGCATGTACTGGGGGAAAAAGGTGCTCGAATGGTCTTCTTCCCCTGAAGAAGCTTTTGAACGGTTGATCATGCTGAACGACCGCTATGAATACGACGGCAGGGACCCGAACGGGTACGCCGGAATCGCCTGGTGTTTCGGCCTGCACGACCGTCCATGGGGGGAACGCCCGGTCTTCGGGAAAGTCCGCTCCATGACCGCGGGTGGCCTGAAGAGGAAATATGACATGGGCGCTTATGTCCGTCGTTTTGGAAAAAGCACATGAAAAAAAGGATCCATCCCATCCCTTCCGCCGGCCGGAAAAAACCGGCAAAAAAACAACGGGCCGGATCGCTCCGGGGCCTGAAAAAGGTACGGTGCGCCAACTGCTGCGGGTGCGGCGGGTGCGGCGGCCTGCTTTTCAAATAAGGATCTGCGGCGGCGGATCGATATCGCCATGAAAGGATTGGGTGCACAGCCATGAACAGAACGGTACGCTCATGCATCTGCGCTGTTGCAGTGTTTATTGTTTGCCGGGGCGTTCCTATGGCCGCGCCCGAAGTCCGGATAGCCCTTGAAACCGTTGAAAAGCAGGCGGTAGAAAGCTCCGCGCGTTACAGGGCGGCGCGGGCAGATGCTCTCGCGGCTCGGGATCGCGTGACGCAGCAGCAAGCGCTCCGCGCGCCGCGGCTGAGCCTTGAAGGAACGTACCGGTACGCGGCTATAGTCCCCGAACTGACTATTACCGGCCCCGGCGGCGTTAACACAGTCCGCAAAATGTCAGACAATCATTCCTTTTCACTGGGCCCTTCGGCGGTGTGGACGGCATGGGACGGCGGCGGTTTGCGGGCGGGCGTCATAAGCGCGCGCCTGGCGGCCGAGGCAAAACAGTATGAGGCCGAAGGTGTCAGGCGGCAGATACTGCTTGCCTGCCGTACCGCTTATTTTCAGGCTGCGCTCGCCGCGGAGCAGGTCACGCTTTACGCCGACGCGTTGAAGCTCGCGCGGCGGCAGTGCGGCGACGTGGAGAAAAGCGCCCGGGCCGGCGCGCGCAGCAGGGCCGACGAACTATCCGCCCGCCAGGAAGTGCTTTCCCGCCAGCGCCAGCTGAGCCGTGCGCGGGGAGAACTGGCGGCCGCCATGCGCGATCTTGCCGCGCTGACCGGTTCCGCTTATTCCGACAACGCCCTGCTTCCTCTCGATGCGCGCCTTGCGGGCCAGCCTCTGGAAGGAGTGCCGGCTCCCACGCATTATGTCGCGCTGGATCAGCTTGACAGCCTGCAGGCGCGTTACGGCGGATCCCGTTCTTCTCAGGTATGGGAAAACCATCCGAACATCGAATCGCTGAACTGTCTTGCCGAAGCGGCGCGGTATGCCGCGGACAGCGCGTCTTCGGGCCTGTGGCCCCGAGTGACAATAAACGCGAAGGCTTCATGGGATTATCCGAACGGGCCACAGTTCGAGCCGTTCATCCAGAACGCGGCCGGAGTATCCTTAAGCTGGGCGATCTATGAGTCGGGCGCGTCCCGGGCAAGGGCGAGAGAACAGAACAATGCCCGAGAAGCGGCATCGGCCCGCCGGGAACAGACGGCCGCGGATTTCCGCCGCGACTGGGAAAAATCTCAGGACCATCTGGCGGCTCTCGACGAACAGGAACGCGTCGCGGTTCAGGCGGCGGAAGAAGCCGGAGAACTGTCCCGCCTCATCGACCGCTCATTCAAAGCGGGCGGCGCGACGCGCCTTGACGTGGAGAACGCCAACTACCGTTACCTGGAAGCCCGTACCGAACTTGCCCGCGTCAGAACGCAGAAACTTCTATATTGCGCCATACTGGCGTCGCTGGCGGAAGACAAAGACGGACACGTGACAGAGGACTCTGGACATGGGATCAGCGACAACGGCCAAAGGCGATAAAGTCGCGGTTTGCTGCCGCGTTCGATCCTGCGTCCCTTGTCCCATGTCCGCAGGTGCATTTAAAGGAGTTGTTATGAAACCCAGGATCGTCGTTGCTGCCGTCGTTATCGTTCTCGCTGCCGGGGCCCTGTGGTTCTTCGGGCATCGCGAAAAGGAATTCCTTTATGCCGGCACCGTCGAAGCGACGGAAGTCACACTGTCTTCCCGCCTGTCAGCGGTCATCGGCGAGGTGACGGTACGGGAAGGGGAGACGGCGAAAAAGGGGCAGGCCCTTGTGCGGCTTTCGGCGGATGACATAGCGGTCGCCGCTGATGCCTCCGAACGCGAACTCCGCAGGGCACGGCAGCTTCTCGCGGCGGGCACGATGGCACGGGATGCCTTCGACAAGCTGAAATTCAGAAGAGATGACGCCGCGACGCGGTTAAGCTGGACGATGATCAGCGCCCCGGCCGATGCCACGGTCATAGCGCGCCTGCACGAACCCGGGGAAATGGTGACGCCCGGGACAAAGCTGCTGACCCTCGCGGACCTTTCGCGGGTGTGGGCTTACGTTTATATTCCGCAGCCTGTGCTCGGCAAGGTATCGCTGGGCATGAAGGTAGACGGGGTTATGCCTGAATCGGACAACAAGCCCGTTGCCGGAACGATCGTCCGGATAAACGACGAGGCTGAATTCACGCCTAAGAACGTGCAGACCCGCAGGGAACGCACCCGGCTGGTATACGGCGTCAAGATCGAATTCGACAACAGGGATAACGTGCTCAAGCCCGGCATGACCGTTGAGATTAAACTGCCCGAATAAAGACAAAAACGACAGACGCGGGACATGGGACATGGGATTGACAGCAAAGTCAACACCGCCAGTATCGTCTTTGGTCGTTGTCGTTAATCCCACGTCCCATGTCTCATGTCCGCCGTCGTTATTAAGTTATGAAAAAAATAATTGCTATAACCGTCGATCATCTGTCGCGGTCATTCGGCGCGGCGCGCGCTCTGGACGATCTGTCCATGGATTTCGAGCCGGGGCTTCTGCACGGTATTATAGGGCCCGACGGGGCGGGCAAGACGACGCTGTTAAGGATCATCGCGGGACTGCTGCATCCTTCATCCGGCGGCATCCTTTACAGTTCGGACGGCGCCCCGGTATCGTTTGAAGAAGTGCGCCCATCGATCGCCTATATGCCTTCCAGCGCAAGCCTTTATCCCGACCTTTCGATCCGTGAACATCTTGAGTTCTTCCGGCGGCTATACCGTATCCCGCCTCCGGAATTCAGCGAAAAAGCATCCCGGCTCCTGGCCATCACCCGCCTGGAAAAGTTTCAGGACCGGCGCGTGGGCCGGCTTTCCGGAGGCATGTACAAGAAAGCGGGATTGATGTGCGCGCTCCTGTCATCCCCCGGGGTACTCCTGCTCGACGAACCGACCAACGGGGTGGACCCGATAAGCCGCAGGGAGTTCTGGGAACTTCTTTACGGCCTTTCCGGCCGGAAGATACTCATGCTGATCTCGACGGCATACATGGACGAGGCGGAACGGTGCGGCCGGGTACACCTGCTTGACGACGGAAAACTGATCCGGAGCGGCGAACCCGGAGAGATACTGCGGTCCGAAGGCATCGGGAGTTTCGACGAGCTTTTCCTCCGGGGAGCGCGCCGTGGATAACCGCCGCAGCGTGGAAATAAGCGGTCTGACCGTCAGGTTCGGCGCGTTCACCGCGGTCGACGGCGTTTCCTTCACCGTAGAACGCGGGCGTATCTTCGGTTTCCTGGGAGCGAACGGCGCGGGGAAGACGACGACGATACGCGTCATGTGCGGCATCCTGGCCCCGGACGCGGGCACGGTCAGGATAGCGGGTTTGACGTTCGGCCGCGAAGGCGGTACGGCGATCAAGGAACGCGTCGGGTACATGTCCCAGAAATTCACCCTCTATGATGACCTGACGGTCGAGGAGAACATGGCGTTCAAGGCTTCGCTCCGCCGCATGCCCGATGACGTCGCCCTCCGCCGCAGGGAAGAGCTGCTCTCCTTTATCGGGTTTACCTGGCCGCTAAGCACGCTGGTGCGGGACCTGCCGTCAGGCGTCAAGCAGCAGATATCGCTGGCGGCCTCGCTGCTGCATCAGCCGGACATCATATTCCTGGACGAGCCGACCTCGGGAGTGTCGCCGGCGGTACGCGCGCGGTTCTGGTCGCTGATACGCCGGCTTGCCGGAGAAGGCAGGACCGTCATCGTGACGACGCACTATATGGACGAGGCCGAGCAGTGCGAAGAGATCGCGCTGATGAGGGCCGGGCGGCTTATCGCCCTGGACAGTCCCGCGGGCCTTAAAAGATCGGCGTATCCCGAGACGCTTCTGGAGATAATTGTCCCCGCCCATGCCGGTTCCACCGCGTCTTCCCTCCTGATCAACGATCCCGCGGTACAGAAAGCCTGGCCGCACGGGATGCGTTACCACGCGGTATTGCGCGGGGATGCCCGCGTGGAAGATCTCGCCGGGCGCCTTCCGCGGGGATGGTCGGCCCGCGCCATAACGCCGTCGCTGGAAGACGTGTTCGTCCGGCTGGTGGAGGGGGCGGACCGATGAAAGACCGGTTCGATATCCGGCGCGCCCTTGCCGTGGCGAACAAAGAGGTCATGCATATACTTCGCGACCCGTTCACGCTTGCAATGTCCATCGGCATACCGGTCATTCTGGTCGTGTTCTTCGGGTTCGCCATAGATCTTGATTTTCGCGGTATCCGGCTGTCCCTTTTCGACGAAGACCATTCGTACCAGTCGCGCGAACTGACGCGCGGGTTTTCATCGACCGGATACTTTTCCCTGTGCAAAGGGCTGTCGCCGGGACAGCCGGCGGACGACATAGAGCAGGGAAGGGCCCATGCCTCCCTTATCATACCGCCGGGATTCGGCAGGGATGTTCTTACGGGAAGGCCGGCGCGCGCGCAGATCCTGGTCGACGGCAGCGACAACCAGAGGACCGGCGTCATCGCCGCGTACATCGCGGGGGTTCAGAAAGCGATAACGGAAAAGCTGACCGGCGCGGCGCGTCAGGAGCCTGTCCTGATCCGGACGCGGTTCCTGTATAATCCGGAACTCAATACACAGTGGTTTGTCGTGCCCGGCCTGATCGTCGTGGTCATCGGGCTTCTTTCCATCCTCATGACGGCCCTTACTGTGGCGCGCGAATGGGAGAACGGCTCCATGGAACTGCTGCTCGCCACGCCGGTGCGGCCTTTCGAGGTAGTGCTGGGAAAACTGATGCCTTACGCGGCGCTCGGGCTCGCGGGGATAGGGTTCGTGTTCTTCATCGCGCGGTCCGTCTTCGGGGTCCCGTTCAGGGGAAGCTATTTTCTGCTCGTTGTCTCATGCCTGCTGTTCACGACGGCGAGCCTTGCCCAGGGGCTGCTGATCTCGGTCATTTTCCGGCAGCAGCAGAAGGCGATGCAGGCATCGATGATCGCGGGACTCCTGCCGTCGCTGCTCCTTTCGGGTTTCATTTTCCCCGTGGAAAGCATGCCGCCTTTCTTCCAGTATTTCACGATGATCCTTCCGCCTCGCTGGTTCATGACGATCGTCCGGACGCTGTTCCTCAAGGGAACCACGCTGGAGGGGCTCGCGCTGCCGTTCGCGGTCCTCGCGCTTATGAACGCGGTCCTGATCGGCATTTCGGTCGGGAAATTCAAAAAGGACGTGGAACCATGAGGCCTTCCGCGAAGGTCATCGGCGGTTTCATACGCAAGGAATTCTCTCAGACGCTCCGGGACCCGGTCATGCGGGTCTTCCTCTTTGTCGCTCCCGTGGTCCAGCTGGCCATATTCGGTTACGCCATCTCGACGGAGTTCCGCAACCTGAAGTACGCGGCTTTTTTCGCGCCGGGTGACGCGATGATGCGACGGCTGACGGAGCATTTTCAAGCGTCGCGTTATTTCACGCAGGTGCCGCTGAACGGGGAAAACGATCCCGAGGGCCTTA
>CAZNYG010000026.1:0-28147 GCA_964577205.1 uncultured Elusimicrobiales bacterium
GCCGGCGGCCAGGATGTTGTCGACGCCGGCTGGGATGAGCATCCGGTAGGGGAGGGAATAGATGTTTTTCTGTGGTAGGTAGCGGCCGACTAAGCCGGCATGGAAATCGCGGGAGTTGGCGCAGAGGAGTATGGCGTCGGGAAAGATGGTGCCGTTAACGAGGTCCTGCTCCGTCATCACGAAATCGCCTTTGATGCGGCGGGTCTCGCGGATGCCTGGTGAGGCAGCGGACTGGATCAAACGGGCGTTTTCGGCGCCGCGGACGTACTTGCGCAGGAAATGGATGATGGCGAAGATTTGTTTGCGGCCTTCCACGGCGGCGTGGGTGAGGCTTTCGGAGGACGTGCCGTCCACACCTGGGAGGCGGGTGACGTTGGCGCGCCAGAAGCCGTCGCAGCTTTTGTAGAGGCCGAGCCGTCGGCGGGGGATGGGATAGTCGCCGTTAGCGGCGGCTTCAGCGATTTCCTTCTCGAAGCGCATGGATTCCCATCCCAGCTCCTCACTGCGGCGCTGCATGATGTCCTCGTCAAGACCGTCCAGGAGAAAGAAAAGGCTTGCCGCCTGCATTTCGCCGCTTTGCGGGTCGCCCTTTTCCATGGGGCAGCCTGCGAGGAAGGCGGCATCGCCGTCACCGGTGC
Organism: uncultured Elusimicrobiales bacterium; assembly: GCA_964577205.1. GTDB lineage: Bacteria > Elusimicrobiota > Endomicrobiia > Endomicrobiales > CAIRNS01 > CAZNYG01. The sequence continues at coordinate 639 of CAZNYG010000026.1, forward strand.
AGTCAATGACCATTTTGGGTGCCACGGCGATCAGTCCTTCTTTGGCGGCGAAGACCGCTTTGGCGATGCGCTGTTTGGACGCGTCGCGTTCCATGCTGATGAGTTGGGCGCCGTAGAGCAGTTCCACCTGATACTGCAGGCACAGTTCTTCTGCCGCATATTTGAGCACTTCGGATGAGAATGGGGTGAGGATGGGCGGCGCTCAAGGACCTCAGGAAAAAAGTCGATTACACCGAACACGGCGGCGCGCCCCTTCTGGGCGTCAACGGCGCCTGCATTATTTCCCACGGCCGGTCCAACGCGAAAGCGATAAAGAACGCCATATTCGCCTCGGCCCGTTTCGCGGAACGCAACGTCAACAAGGCGATCGCTGAATCAATCACGCGCCTGGAAGATCCCAGCACGGCACCCCTAACGGAATAATCCCTCAATCATGAAAAATTACACTGTCTCGATTCGATCAACCGGATCATACGTTCCCGAGAAGGTACTGACGAACGCGGATCTTGAAAAAATGGTACAGACGTCCGACGAGTGGATCACCACCCGCACAGGCATAAAAGAACGGCATATCGCCGACAGGGAAATGGCGACATCCGACCTCGCGGCAAGAGCCGCCCGCAACGCCCTGGAGCGCGCCGGACTCGCGCCGGAGGATATCGACCTCATTATCGTCGCGACGGCGACCCCGGATATGCTTTTCCCTTCGACGGCTTGTCTGGTGCAGAAGGAACTGGGAGCGGCCAACGCGGCGGCATTTGACCTCGCCGCGGCCTGCAGCGGATTCATTTACGCGCTGGCCACGGCAAAAGCGTTCATCGAAAGCGGTACGTACCGGCGTGTCCTTATCATGGGAGCGGAGACGCTGTCCAGGATAACAGACTGGGAAGACCGCAATATCTGCGTGTTGCTGGGCGATGGCGCCGGCGCGATGATCCTCGAACGTTCAGAAAAACCCACGCAGCTGCTGTCGGTTTATCTTGGCGCGGACGGCAACTATGGGAACCTCCTTATGCTGCCCGGGGGCGGATCACGCAACCCGGCATCTCATGAAACGATAGACAAACGTCTCCATTACATGAAGATGGAAGGCAAAGAAGTATTCAAGGTAGCGGTGACCAAGATGTGCGAAGCCGCCCAGACGGCGCTTGAAAAAGCGGGCAAAAAATGTGAAGACCTGTCGCTGATCATCCCGCACCAGGCCAACATACGCATTATCGAAGCGATCGCCAAACGCATCAATATCCCGAGCGAGAAAGTGTATATCAACCTGCAGAAATACGGCAATGTATCCGCCGCGACCATCATCATCGCCCTTGACGAAGCGCTCCGGTCGGGACGCATAAAACCGGGAGACCTTATCGAAGTCGTCGCCTTCGGGGGGGGATTCACGTGGGGCGCTTCCGTCATCCAGTTTTAATCCAAATGTTCTCTCCCGCGTACATATATATTATCGGCGCGGGACAAAAGGATACCTTATGAGGAAGTACGGCCTTCTTTTTCCCGGACAGGGTTCTCAATACGTTGGCATGGGCAAAGAAATAAGCGAAAAGTATCCCGAAGCGAAAGATGTCATTTCGCAGGCTGACCGCGTCATATCGAATGATCTTTCTAAAATTATCTTTGAGGGCCCTGAAGAAACGCTCCGGCAGACACAATATACGCAGCCGGCCATATTCGCGGTAAGCATGGCTTTGCACAAAGTCCTCATGTCGCTGTCACCCCTGAAGCCCGAAGAATGTCAGTGCGCCGGCCATTCCCTTGGCGAATATTCGGCCCTGTGCGCCTGCGGCGCGGTGAGCGTGGAGGACGGACTGAAACTGGTCCGCGCCCGCGGAACCTATATACAGGAAGCGGCATCCGCGGCTCCAGGCACCATGGCTGCCATAATAGGCTTTGACAAATCACAGACTGAATCGCTGTGTAAAGACGCTTCCTCTGAAGGCGTATGCGAAGCGGTCAACTTCAATTCCCCGGGACAGATCGTCATCGCGGGCACGGTTGCCGCGGTCAACAAAGCGGTAACCCTGGCTCAGGAAAGAGGCGCCGCCAAGGCGGTCGTGCTGAATGTATCCGGGCCGTTCCACTCATCCCTGATGGCGCCGGCCGCTGAAAAGATGAAGGAAGAACTGACTCATTACCACTTCTCCGACCCGGTCTTCCCGGTCCTTGCCAATGTGGACGCAGCCCCCGTGACAAGCGGCCAGGCGCTTCCGGATAAGCTGGTCCGCCAGATCAAAAGCCCGGTGCTCTGGGAAGAGACCATAAGGAAGATGATCGCTGAAGGCGCTGATACTTTTATTGAGATCGGGCCTCAGCGGGTATTGTCCGGGCTCCTCCGCCGTATCGACAAGACAAAGAGATCCCTGAACATCGATGATGTCAAAAGCCTTGAAAAAACCGTACAGGAGCTGAGATCATGAGACTGAAGGACAAGGTAGCTGTGATCACGGGCGGCGCCCAGGGCATAGGCCGCTCAATCGCCGAATCTTTTGCCAGTGAAGGAGCCCACTGCGTGATTTCCGACATAAACGGAGTTCTCGCTGAAAAAACTGCCCGGGAAATCGCGGCAAAATACGGTGTCCAGACCCTTGCCGTTGGGGGTAATGTCGCCTCTCTGAACGATTGCGAAACGCTGGTCCAGGGCACACTTGACAAATTTTCTAAAATGGATATACTAATTAACAATGCCGGCATAACAAAGGACAATCTTGTCATGCGCATGAGCGAGCAGGAGTGGGACGCGGTCATCAGCGTTAACCTTAAAGGCGTGTTCAACTGCATTAAGGCCTCATCCCGCGCGATGCTCAAGCAGCGCTCCGGCTGTGTTATCAATATCGCTTCGGTAGTCGGTCTGATGGGCAACGCGGGCCAGGCTAACTATTCGGCATCCAAGGGAGGAGTGATCGCGCTGACAAAGACTTGCGCGCGCGAATTCGCTTCCCGCTCCGTCCGCGTCAACGCCATAGCCCCAGGCTTCATCCGTACCGCGATGACCGATGTCCTGAGCGACGACGTAAAGAAAAAACTTGCCGAGCAGATCCCGCTGGGACGCCTCGGTGAAGCGGAAGACATCGCGAAAGCGGCGGTCTTCCTGGCCAGTGACGATGCCGCCTACATAACCGGGCACGTCCTTTCGGTCAACGGCGGAATGTACATGTAGGACATGCGGATCCCCTTGCCGTCATAAGGGAAGAAAGCAACAGTGAAGGAACATAATTAAAGGAGGATTCACACCATGGCAGATGTCGAATCGAGAGTAAAAGAGATCATTGTTGAACAATTAGGCGTTGATCCGGCTGAAGTAGTGCCTCAGGCGTCTTTTGTCAACGACCTTGGCGCAGATTCCCTTGATACCGTTGAGCTCGTTATGGCCTTTGAAGAAGAGTTCGGCCTTGAGATCCCGGACGATGAAGCGGAAAAGATCCAGAGCGTTGGACACGCGATCGACTACATTAAATCGCATCAACCCAATAAGTAATCAGAACCACCCAATTACCATGAAAAAACGTATAGTGATCACCGGCATCGGTGTCGTAAGCCCCATCGGCATCGGCAAAGATGCTTTTACCCATTCGTTGCGCGGCGGCGTATCGGGAGCGAACAAGCTGACCTCTTTCGATGCCTCCGCTTTTTCCTGCCAGATCGGCGCGAACGTCAAGGATTTCGCGCCTGAAACGTACATGGACAGGAAGAAAGCGCGCCATATGGCGCGTTTCACGCAGTTGGGAGTTGTCGCCGCGAAAATGGCGGTGGCCGACTCCGGACTCGACCTCTCGAAGGAAGACCTGTCCCGCATCGGCTGTATCACCGGTACGGGAATGGGCGGACTCGACGTGATAGAAGAAGAGGTCGGCGTTCTTATATCGAAAGGGCCCCGCCGCGTCAGCCCGTTCCTGATCCCGATGATCATCACCAATATGCTGCCCGGCGAAATAGCGATCGAATACGGTTTTACCGGACCGAACTATTCGGTCAGCAGCGCGTGCGCGTCGTCCAACCACGCCGTAGGGGACGCGTACCGGATGCTGACCAGCGGAGACGCGGATATCATCGTGACCGGCGGCGCGGAGGCGGCGATAACCCCGCTCGGCCTTGCCGGGTTCTGCAACATCAAGGCGTTATCCACCCGCAACGACACGCCTGAGAAAGCGTCCCGCCCGTTCGACAAGGACCGCAACGGTTTCCTGATGGGCGAAGGCGCGGGCATCATCATCCTTGAGACATTGGAACACGCTCAGAAACGCGGAGCTCATATTTACGGAGAGTTCGCCGGATACGGTGCTTCGGACGACGCCTACCACATCACCGCTCCGAACCCTGAAGCGGACGCGGCGGCCCAGGCCATGAGAGCGGCCATCGCGGACGCCGGTATACAGACGGGCGACATCGATTACATAAACGCCCACGGCACTTCCACTGAACTGAACGACAAGACCGAAACCCTCGCCATCAAAAAGGTCTTCGGTGAAAAAGCCTATAAGATACCTATATCATCGACCAAATCGATGACGGGCCATCTTTTGGGCGCCGCCGGCGCCGTTGAGCTGATCGCCACGCTTCTGTGCATGCAAAACGGCTTTATCCATCCAACTATCAACTACGAAACTCCCGATCCCGACTGCGATCTCGACTACGTTCCCAACAAAGCCCGGGAAGCGCGGATCACCTGCGCTCTCTCAAATTCGCTTGGATTCGGCGGGCATAATGCCGCCGTCATCGTGAAACGATATGCCATCTGATCTGGAAAAACTTGAGAAGATCATCGGCCACCAGTTCGAGAACAGTGAACTTCTCAAAAAAGCGCTTACCCACAAGTCCTACGCGGCGGAAAACGGATGCGAAGAGTATAATGAACGCATGGAGTTCCTCGGCGACAGCATACTCTCCGCGTCCGTCGCCGATTATCTGTACCACAAGCATCCCGACCAGGATGAAGGGAAACTTTCCCAGATCAAGTCCCAGATAGTCTCGGGCCAGAGCCTGAGCAAATGGGCGCGGGATATCAAGCTGGGAGCCTTCCTTCTCATTTCCAAAGGCGAAGAAGCGAACGGGGGAAGACAGCGTGAAAGCCTTCTGGCGAACACCATCGAAGCGCTGATCGCCTCTCTCTACCTCGACGCCGGTTACGCCGTCGCGAAAGAATTCATCTATAAATACCTTATCAAACAGCGGCGCGTCGTCATAAACGACGCGAAAAGCAAGCTGCAGGAATGTATCCAGTCGCGTTTCCAGACGCTGCCGGAATACCGGGTGCTGTCGGAAACCGGGCCCGACCACGAGAGGATATTCGAGATCGGCGTGTATGTCAAAAAAGACCTGATGGGCGTGGGTACAGGCCGCAGCAAGAAGGATGCCCAGCAGGGAGCCGCAAAGAAGGCCCTCAAAGCGCTCAACACCAACGGGAACAAATAAATGTAAATTGTAAAGTGTAAAGTGTAAAACAAGACCTGCGTCAGCTGTTTTACACTTTTTATTTTGCATTTTTCATTTGCCCTGTATTTCTAACGGAGGCTGCGATGGAATATTTTCTTACCGAAGAACAGCAAATGATGGTGGAGCTGGCCCGCAAGATCGCGCAGGAAAAGATCAAGCCGGTCCGCGAACACTATGACGAAACGGAAGAGTTCCCGTGGCCTATCGTAAAAGAACTGGCGGCCGCAGACCTTTGCGGCGTCTATATTCCCCAGGAATACGGCGGATTCGGCGGCGGTGTATTCTCGCTGGTGCTGGTCGTTGAAGAACTTTGTAAAGTCGACGGCGGCATCTCACTCGCTCTCGCCGCGACCGCTCTCGGAACTTTTCCGATCCTGCTCAGCGCGAACGAGGAACAGAAAAGGAAATATCTACCGGATATCGCTTCCGGGAAAAAACTGGCCGCCTTCGGCCTTACCGAGCCGGAAGCCGGTTCGGACGCGACCGCGATGCGGACGACCGCCCGCAAAGAAGGCGACTTTTACATATTGAACGGCACTAAATGTTTCATCACGAACGCCGGCGAAGCCGAAACCTACACGGTGTTCGCGAAAACGAACCCGGACCGCGGCGCCCGCGGAATTTCCTGCTTCATAGTGGAGAAAGGAACGCCCGGGTTCGAGTTCGGTAAAAAGGAAAAAAAGATGGGTATCCGCGCTTCCGTTACCCGCGAACTCATTTTCAATAACTGCAAGATCCCGAAAGAAAACCTGGTAGGCAAGGAAGGCCACGGACTCATTATCGCGCAGTCAACTCTGGACGCGTCCCGTCCCGGCGTGGCGGCGCAGGCGCTCGGCATAGCGGCCGGCGCGCTTGATGAGGCGACGAACTATGCGCGTACCCGCGTCCAGTTCGGCCAGCCCATCGCCTCGTTCCAGGCGATCCAGCACATGTTGGCGGATATGGCCACGGAAGTCGAGGCGGCCCGCTGCCTGGTGTACCAGACGGCGCGGATGATGGACGCGAACAGCGGAAAACGCACGACCAAGGAATCCGCAATGGCGAAACTCTACGCGTCCGAGGTCGCCATGAAAGTAACGACTAACGCCGTGCAGATATTCGGCGGTTACGGATACATCCGGGAATACCCGGTCGAAAAGATGATGCGCGACGCCAAGATCACGACGCTCTATGAAGGCACCAGCCAGATCCAGAAGAACGAGATCGCACTGAACCTGATCAAGGAAGCAGCCGCCAAAAAGTAAGGCATTTCAAATTTCAAATTGCAAAATGCAAATTGAACATCAACGCACATACCTGCTGTAGACAGGTCAGGTCTTTTAATTTGAAATTTGAGATCTGCAATATTTAAGTTCTTTCATGAGGTTCTCATGCACATAATCGTTTGCATCAAGCAGGTTCCCAACACGACGAACGTACAGATAGACCCGTCCACCGGAACGCTGAAACGCGAAGGCGTGGAATCGATCATCAATCCGTTTGACGAATACGCGATCGAAGAAGCCATCCGCCTGAAGGAACGGACGGGAGGGAAAACCACGGTCATTACGATGGGCCCGCCCCAGGCAGAAAGCGCGTTGCGCGAAGCGCTTGCCCGCGGCATTGACAATGCCGTGCTCGTTTCCGACCGGGCATTCGCCGGCGCCGACACGTGGGCTACCGGTTATACTCTCGCGAGCGCCATTCGTTCGCTGGGAGACTACGGTCTTATCATCTGCGGCAAGCAGGCGACTGACGGCGATACCGCACAGGTTGGCCCCAGCGTCGCCGAGATGCTCGATATCCCGCATGTCGCCTATGTAAAAAAGATAGAAGACATCACTTCTGAATCCATCAAAGTAGAACGCATGATGGAAGACGGATATGACCTTATCCAGCTGCCGCTTCCGGGGCTTATCTCGGTAGTCAAGGAGATCAACACTCCGCGCCTGCCTTCCCTGAGGGGCATGATGAATGCCAAAAAAGCCGTCATCACTAAGCTGTCGGCCGAGCAGATCAAAGCCGAAAAGCAAAAGATCGGACTGACCGGTTCCCCGACGCAGGTCATGAAGATCTTCAGCCCGCCTCCCCGTCCGGGAGGAGAGCCGCTGGCCGGATCGCCCGAGGTCATGGCGAAGTCGCTTGTCGATAGACTGCGCGCGGCACAGCTCATATAATGAAGTGAGTAAGTGAGTAGGGGAGTAAGCGAGTAAGGGAACGGCGAAGTCAAAGGCGTGAAATAGTATTTCCATTAAGTTTTTGACGATGTCATTCCCGAATGTCTGTTTATCGGGGATCCATGAGTTCGCACTTATTGAGTGAATGATCGTACTCACTTCATTATGGGGTCAGGAGAATCAGATCGATGAGTAATCAAATAGAAGTGTTCTCGGACAAATGTATCGGCTGCGGGTTGTGCGTCAGGGCGTGTCCCTTCGGAGCTGTCAGCCTTGCGGAACGTCCGGAGCATCCTAAAAAGCTGAAACTTGCCGTCATAGACATGCACCGGTGCACGTTCTGCGGCGCCTGCGTAGAAGCCTGCAAAAAGATCGGCGCGGTCAAGATGGTCAAGGAAGAATCGATCAGCCTTGACAAGGACCTCTCGCATTACAAAGGCGTGTGGGTCTACGCGGAACAGCGCCACGGCGAGATATCACCGGTCGTCTTCGAGCTGCTGAACCAGGGCGCTATCCTCGCCAAAAAACTCGATGTGCCCCTGACCGCCATCCTTATAGGCAGCAATATCGAACCCAGGGCTAAGGAACTGATCGAACACGGCGCGGACCGCGTTTTCCTGTATGACGATCCGGTCTTTATCGAGTTCCAGGACGATCCGTACAGCGACATCCTCTCCCATCTCATTGAGGCGGAAAAACCCGAGATAGTTCTCATGGGCGCGACTAATATAGGGCGTTCCTTTGCTTCCCGCGTCGCGGCAAAGATCTATACCGGCCTGACGGCGGACTGCACGGGGCTCGACATCGACCCCAAGACCAGGAACTTGATGCAGACGCGGCCCGCGTTCGGCGGCAACATCATGGCCACCATCCTTACGCCCCGTTACCGCCCGCAGATGGCAACCGTCCGTCATAAGGTTTTCAAGCCCGCCCCGCGCGATCCGAACCGCAGGGGAGAAGTCATTAAGAAGACCGCCGATGTTAAGAACATCATCAACCGCACGAAATTCCTGGGATTCATTAAAGACACCAGCGCGAAGGTCAATCTTTCCGACGCCGATATCATCGTTTCAGGAGGCCGCGGCCTCGGCAAGCCGGATGGATTCAAACTGATAGAAGAACTTGCGGAAGCTGTAGGCGGAGCGGTCGGCGCGTCACGTGCCGCTGTGGATTCCGAGTGGATACCCTATTCCCACCAGGTCGGCCAGACAGGACGCACGGTAAGCCCGAAGGTGTATTTCGCTTGCGGCATTTCGGGTCAGATACAGCACCAGGTAGGCATGGGCTCGTCAGAGATCATCGTCGCGATCAACAAGGACCCGGACTGCCCCATGATGAAAATGGCGACCTTCGCACTTGAAGGAGACCTCTACGAGATCATCCCCTGGATCATCAAAGAGATCAAGAGCTGCCGCTGCGCGTAGACCTGAATGATCAGTTTTTCGCGCGCGCGGCGCGCCCGTCAAAAAATCCTCCTCAATGGGGAGGATTTTTTTGTTTGACTTGATGAAATATATTTTGTAATATCTCTTAAGAATCTAATATTTTTCTTATTTTGTGAATATATTCACAACATGCCAACCTATTATATTACCGATACCAACTGGAATAACTTCATCCAGCTTCTTTCCAAGCTTTACAACACCTTCGGCCTCGTCGCCAACGGCGATAATCTCTTCTGGCAGCGGGTCACTCCGGATTATGCCACAACGTTTACCGTCAATAGCTGCCGTGGAGTCACTCCTCTTAAAAGTTTCTTTTTCCCGGCCAGAGAAGAAGTGACGCGTACCCCCGAACGCCAGCGGAAGAATATCCTCATCGGCGTCAAAGCGTGCGACCTGGGACAGCTCGCCGTCATGGACCGCATGTTCCTCGAAGGCCCTGTGAAGGATCCCTACTACGAACTGCGCCGCAATAACACGATCATCATCGCTTCAGACTGCGACGCGGTCCTTCCGTCCTGTTTCTGCACGATGATGGGAGGGGTTCCCTATCCGGTCAAGGGTTTCGATCTCGGAATGACCAAGGTCCGCGCGGGATACCTTATCGATACCGGAAGCCCCGCGGGTGAAGAGCTGCTCGGTTCAAGGAAAAGTGTTTTTCAGGATCCTCAGGAAAACTATTTTCACGAACGCGACCTGCAGCGGGAAAAAGTCCTTGCCGCGGTAAAAGAGAACAACCGCTCTTTTACCTGGACGTCCCCGAAAGATGCCATGCGCAAAGGCTTCGCGTCAAAAAAGTGGGAAGAAGAGATCGCGGCAAGCTGTGTCGAGTGCGATGCCTGCCGGTTCTCGTGCGGCAGCTGTTACTGTTTTCTCCTCAGCGAAGGGAAGAACCAGTGGGAACGGGTGCGCACCTGGGATTCCTGCCAGTCGGCCGGATATGCCCGGGTCGCCGGAGGCGCTAATCCCAGAAAAAACCGTGCCGACCGCCTGCGGAACCTTTATACCTGCAAAATGATACACCGCCACGATAATTTCGGTGTTTACGGCTGTACCGGATGCGGACGATGCATCGAGGTCTGCCAGGGGAAAATAGACATTCGTAAATCGCTCCAGAAGCTTCACGACGAAAAGTAAATGGAACATACATTTCACAGCCCTTATCTGGCCATGCCGGCGCGCCTTGAAAAGGTCATAGAAGAGACCTCGCTTATCAAGACGTTCGTGATCCGCCCTGAAGGCAAGTTCTCTTTCGCCACGGGACAATTCATCGAACTGTCCGTGCCGGGCGTGGGGGAAGCCCCGTTCACGCCGTCGTCGTCACCGTCAAAAACAGAGACGATCGAGGTCACGGTCATGAAAGCGGGCGCGTTCACCGCCCATCTCCATTCGCTGAAAAAAGGCGCGCTTCTCGGCATCCGCGGGCCATACGGTAAAGGCTATCCTCTAAAGGATTTTTATGGGAAGGAAGTGCTCATCCTGGGCGGCGGTGTCGGGCTTGCTCCGCTCCGTTCATTCCTTTTCGCCCTGCTGGAAGAACAGCACCGGTTCAAACGCCTTTGCCTCAGCTACGGTACGAAAACACCGGACGACATAGTTTACAAATACATGTTCCCGAAATGGCAGAAGATCAAAGGGCTGGAAGTGTTGCGCAGCGTTGACACCTGCCCGTGCGGCGGCTGGGACGAGACCGTCGGCCTTGTGACCTGCCTGCTGGACAAGGTTGCCATGGACAGGACTAACGCCGTTGCCGTCTTGTGCGGCCCGCCGATCATGATGAAATTCAGCACGCTGAAGCTGCTCGAGAAAGGTTTTGAGCCCCGGGACATCTACCTTTCGATGGAAGCGAACATGTCCTGCGGCCTCGGGAAGTGCGGCCACTGCCAGCTCGGGCCGTACTTCATCTGCAAAGACGGCCCCGTCTTCACGTGGGAACAGATAAAGGATCTACCGAACCCCTTTTAAAAGACGACAATGTAAAATGTAAAATGAAAAGTGAAAAACGGAAGTCAAAGACAGTAATGTAACTGGGAACGGCTATTGAGCATTGTTTTTTTCTGCATTGTGTTTTTCCGTTCCATTTTTCGTTTTACACTTTTAATTTTTCATTGTCTTTCTGGAGAGTTATGGCAGGTTATCAGCTTCCGCTGCTGCGGATGAAGAAACTTCTGATCGATCTTGAAAAGTGCTACAAGTGCCGCAATTGCGTCGCGGGGTGCAGTTACCACTATCATCCCGGCAACCGCGGCTTTGTGCGCTGCCTCGCTCTCGCAGCGCAGGAACACGTATGCCGCCGGTGCGAAGAGTCGCCCTGCGTCGCGGCCTGCCCGCGAAAAGCGCTTGAGAAGAACGAAAAAGGCATCCTTGAACGCGCATCCATGCGATGCACATCCTGCAAGACCTGCACGGTGGCATGCCCGTTCGGTGTCATCTATCCCGAGATCGTCTCCTACACCAGCGACATGTGCGACCTTTGCCTCGACCGCTCCGGTGACAACAAGCCGCCGGAATGCGTGGCGAGCTGCCCGGAAAAAGCGCTCGAGTGGAAAGAGGTCGCCGAGGACCCGTCAAAAGATATTTACGCCGTCCGCGGAGGGAAATTTTTCGTGCATACGGTGAAGTGGAAGAAGTAGGAAGATTTCAAATTGCAAATTGGAACGACTGGAATACATAAATATGTATTATATAATTTCATAACATTGGCAGTTAATTGAGCATTCATACATGCTTTACTTTTCGGCCGTTTGCTCATCTCACAATGTAAAATTTGAAATAAAAAATTTGAAATGTTCACTTCAATCCTGATGTATCTCTTTTTTCCCGGCCTGCTGTTCCTCGCGATGAGCGGGATGGCGGTCTCGTGGATCGACAGGAAAATGACGGCCCGGCTGCAGTGGCGGGTTGGGCCGCCTCCGCTCCAGCCGCTTTACGACATACGGAAACTGTTCGCCAAGGAAACGATCCTTCCCGCGGGAGGGAACATCCCTGTTTTCATAGCGGCGCCGTTCATCGCGCTGGCGATCATTCCGGTGATCGCCGTCATGACCGGAAAGGCGCTGGCGCTGCCGTACCCGGCTTCCGGATTTACCGGCGATCTTGTCCTGGTCATGTATCTTTTTACCATCCCGCCCCTGGCTTCCATACTGGGCGGCTCATCGTCGCGCAATCCTTTCGCGTCGCTCGGCGCGGCAAGGGAAATGAAAGCCCTGATGGGGTACGAGCTGCCGTTCGTGCTCAGCATCCTTGCCGCGGCGGTCAAAGCGCACGGTTTTTCACTCTCGCAGATCACAGCCGCCCAGCAGACGGGGAGCTCCTTCCTGTTTTCTCCGTCAGGGATACTAGCTTTTATTACCGCGATGATCTGCCTCCAGGCAAAACTGGGCCTCGTGCCCTTCGATATGCCGGAAGCGGAAACCGAGATAGCGGCGGGAACCTTTATTGAGTATTCAGGCCCTCTGCTGGCGATCTGGCGGCTGGACCGGATGATGCTGCTTGTGACGGGGCCGCTTTTCATCATCGCCGTATTCTGGGCGGGCGGGCCTCTCTGGTCGCTGCCTTTCAAGTATCTGTTGATCATGGCCGCGCTTATCGTGGCCCGCAACACGAACCCGCGCATCCGCATCGATCAGTCATTGAAGTTCTTCTGGGTTGTCGTAACGTCTTTGGCGTCCGCCGCGCTGCTGATGGCGGCTCTCGGGAAGTAGTTATCTTTTGCGGTCTGGAAATTTAAATGAAACACAGGACCAGTCCATTCACCCGGTCGCTTTTCGTATTTCATGCCGCGTGCAGCCCCTGCAACAACTGCGACATAGAGATACTGGCCTGCCTGACCCCGCGCTACGATATCGAACGTTTCGGTATCCAGCTGGTCGGCTCGCCGCGCCACGCGGACATACTGATGGTGACCGGCGCCGTCAACAAAAAAGTCGTCCATCGTATCAAGCGCCTTTATGAACAGACTGCTAAGCCCTGTTACGTCATCGCGATCGGCTCCTGCGCGTGTTCGGAAACGATGTTCCGCGATTCATACAACACCTGCGGGCCGCTGGACAGGGTGATACCGGTGGACGTTTATGTGCCGGGATGTCCGCCCAAACCGGAGGCCATGATAGCCGGCGTAGTGAAACTTATCGGGAAGATCAGCGACGAAGCCGCTCCGCCCCCCGCCGCGAACGCTCCGAAGAAGACGGAAAAGGAAGAACATGAACACGAAGAAACGGATATGGTATAATTGACCCATGGATATCAGGGAACTGCTGCAACAGACATTGAAGGACGCGTCCACGCGCTGGGACGAAAGGAAGCCGGGGCGGATATTCATCGATCTGGCGGCGGAAGACATCCCGCGCGTCGTCCCGCCTCTGGCGCACTCCGGCGGCATCCGTCTTATCACGATCACCGGCACCGACACGTCTGAAGGGATCGAGCTGCTGTACCATATCGCGGACGACAACAGCGGCACGGTGGTCACGCTGCGGGTCATCCTCACTGACCGCGCCCATCCGTCCATCGAATCGGTCACGCCGTTCCTGAAAAGCACGCAATGGATAGAACGGGAGATAACCGAGCTGCTTGGCGTCGAGTTCCGGAACCACCCGTGCCCGGCCCATCTGCTGCTGAAAGACGACTGGCCGGAAGGGAATTACCCGCTACGGCAGGGAACAAAAAATGAAAGACCCGAATAAGACATACATACCCATCGGCCCATATCACCCGCTCCAGGAAGAGCCGGAATTCTTCCGTCTCGAAGTGGAAGGGGAAAAGGTCACCGGCATAACCATCGAGCTGGGATACAACCACCGGGGCATCGAAAAGCTTTCCGAGTCGAAGCATTTCGACCAGGGCTTGTTCCTTGTCGAACGCATCTGCGGCATCTGTTCCACCTCCCACCCGTTCGCTTACGTCAACGCCGTTGAAGACCTCGCCGGGATCGACATCCCCGAACGCGCTAAATATATCCGCACCATAGTGGGGGAACTGGAACGCGTCCACTCTCATCTGCTCTGGCTGGGTTTGGCCGGGCATTTCATCGGCTACAACACCGTCTGGATGTGGTCGTGGAAATACCGCGAGCCCGTGCTCGACATTTTCGAGAAGATCTCCGGCAACCGCCAGCATTACGCGATGATGAAGATCGGCGGCGTTCGGCGTGACATCGCCATTGACGATATCCCCTGGATTGAGAAAACCCTTGACGAACTGATCCCCGCGGTCGACATGTTCCGGGGCGCAGTGATGGACGACCCGGTCATCCACGCCCGGCTGAAAGGCGTGGGCGTCCTGACGGCTCAGGACGTGAAGGATTACGGGGCCGTCGGCCCGCTTGCCCGGGCTTCCGGCGTCGCCATCGACGTGCGCAGGGACGCGCCGTACGCGGCCTACGGCATGATCGACTGGAAGATACAGACGCGGGAAGAGGGCGACATCTTCGCTAAGGCCGCGATACGTATCCTGGAGATGTATCAATCGATCTCGATGATCAAACAATGCCTCGAAAGATTGAAGACGTCGAAAGGCCCCTTCGACCTGAATGTCAGGGAGATCCCCGCAGGCGAAGGCATCGGCCGGCACGAAGCGCCCCGCGGCGAATGCTTCCATTACGTCAAAAGCGACAAAACGAACCGCCCGGCCCGCCACAAGGTGCGCGCGCCGTCATACATGAACGTCGCGACCAACGAAAGATCCGTGCCCGGCCATCACATTTCCGACGCGCTGATCATACTGGCCGCGGTCGATCCGTGCTATTGCTGCTCGGAACGCCTTACCGTTGTCGACCGTTCCACGGGCAAACGCCGTTTTTCCGGAGACGATCTCCTGCGGCTCTCGCAGGAAAGAACCGCTCAGTTAAAGAAACAAATATAACCGACAGGACCATCAGGAATGTTCATCGCGCTCCTTCTGCTGTTGTTCACCGGCCTCGCGGTCGCCGTGCTTCCGGCACGTCTGCGTCCGCTTGCCCACTATGCCTCGCTGGCGGCAGCGGCGGCCTCGCTGGCGCTTTCCGTCCTTGGCGCCGGGACACGGCTGTTCAGCGACATGCCGCTTCCCATATTCGCCGTCCGTCCGATAAGCTCCCTGATCTGCGTAGGATGCGCTTTTTATCTGACGCTCACCATCGTCTATTCGCGGCGTTACGCCGAATTCATCCGGCAGCCGGGCAGGTTTTACGGGTATCTTCTGGTCTGCGCCGCTTTTTCCATGAGCGCCGCGCTCAGCAGGGATCTTTGCGCGCTTATAGTTTTCTGGGGATTGTCCGGCCTGATGCTTTTCCTTCTGGCGGACCTCGCTCCCGCCGCCGCGGCCAGCGCGAAGAAGGCGCTCGTGTTCATCGGCGGGACTGACGCACTCATGATACTGGGCGCGGCTATTATCTGGTCGAGGACCGGGACCACCGACATGTCCGCCATCCACCTCGCGTTAGGCGGGGGGCCGGGCATTGACACGTTCGCCTTCCTCTGCCTTCTCTGCGCGGCGCTCGCCAAGATGGGCGGTTTCCCGTTCCACACCTGGGTGCCCGACTACGCCCGCGATGTACCGTTGAATATCAGCGCTTTCCTGCCGGCATCGCTTGACAAACTGCTGGGCATCTTCCTTCTTCTCGAGATAACCAGCCGTCTCTTTGTTCCGAGCCACGCGATGGCGGTCGTGCTCGCGGTCATCGCCGTCATCACGATACTGGCGGGCGCGGCAATGGCGCTGGTGCAGAATGACGCGCGCCAGCTCCTTGCCTATTCGACGATATCGCAGGTCGGGTATGTCATCGCGGGCGCGGCCTGCGCTTCGCCGCTCGGGATAGTCGCGGCCCTCTTCCATACCGTCAACCACACTCTTTACAAGGCCAACCTCTTTTTCGCCGCCGGCGCGGTCGAATACCGCGTAGGAAGCACAGGATTCGAGAACGGCGGGCTCGCGCGCAAAATGCCGCTGACCTTTGCCATATGCCTGATATCTTCGCTGGCGATCGCCGGTGTCCCGCCGCTGAACGGCTTCTCGTCAAAATGGATGACGTACCAAGCTCTGTTCCAGCGCATTTCCCTGCCGGGGAATGATACCGCGACTGGCATCGTATTCCTTATCGTCCTCGCGGGAGCGTTTTTCGGTTCCGCGCTCACTCTCGCGAGCTTTTTCAAGCTTCTCCATTCCCTTTTCCTGGGTGAAACGCCGAAAAAGTTCCAGAAAGAGGACGCGCCGCGCGAAATGCTCTGGCCAATGGCGTTGCTCGCGTCCCTCTGCGTCATCATCGGCCTTTTTCCCGGCGCGGTCATGGTCCGCAGCCTGCTGATACCCGTTCTTAAGGATTACGGGGTGCTTCCCTCCGCCGCCCTTGTTCCCGGGCCGGTCGCCGGGCCAGCAATGGGACTGCTGTTCGGCGGACTTATCGCAGGAGCTGCCATTGTCGCCGCTAAACGACTGCGCTTCAGTTACCGGACCGACGCCCCGTTCACCGGCGGAGAACTTCTTGAAGAAAACGCCCGCGCGTCGGGAGCGGATTTCTACCGGACGGTTTCGGACATGGGCCTGCTGCGCACCTTCTACCGGCTGGCTGAAGAAAAGGCATTCGATATCTATAAGCAGGGCGCCCGCGCGCTCCTCGCGGCCGGCTGCGCTGTTTCACGGGCTCACAACGGCAGCCTGAGGACTTATTTACTTTATTTCCTGCTGGGCTTCGCCATAATGTTTGGCATGGTTTTTTAATAACAGCGTTCTCATATGACTTTATTACGCGTATTCATTATCTTCATGATCGTCGCGGCCATCGTCGCGGTGAGGTCACGGCACCTGATCTCCTCCGTCATCGGGATCGGCACGGTGGGGTTGTGCCTTATGCTTTCGTTCCTGCTGCTGCGCGCCCCGGACCTCGCGATCATTCTTCTTATCGTCGAAATAGTGACACTTTCGGCTGTCGTCCATATTACGTCCAGGGAAGACGACACTCCTTTTTCCACGCGCGACATTCTGCCCGCGGCCGCGGTAACCGTTCTTCTGCTTGTCCTTGCCGCCGTGGCGTGGAAGGCGCTGGAGTTCCTGCCATCCTTCGGCGCAGGATATCCGCCGGCAGCCACCGCGATGCCCGCTGGACATCCCGGGCCGCTCAATCTGGTTACGGTACTTGCCGCGGGTTCCCGCAGCCTGGATTCGATAGGAGCTGTAGCCGTACTGTGCGCGGTGGCCGCCGGGTCTTTCCTTATGCTGGGTAAGAACAGGGGAACCAAACGATGAAAGGCATGTCGATCATCGCCCGCACCATTGTCCGTATCCTTGCCGGCCCGCTGTTCGTATTCGGCGGATACCTGATATTTCATTGTGACGAAAGCCACGGCATGGGATTCGCCGGCGGCGTTATCACAGCTTTGGTGCTAATCCAGACCGTGCTCGCGTTCAGTAAAGACGGCGTCCCTGAAAAGCTGAGGAATTCCGGCATGTTCACGGCCATGGCCGCGGCGCTGCTCGCGTTCGTCCTGTGCGGAGCCGCCGGGATCCTGTGGATGAGAAATATACCCTTCGGCGGGTTCGCCGTCCTGTTCAATCTGCTGCTTTGCGCCGCCGCCGCCGCCGCCCTGCTCATCATATTCTCCGCGCTTTCCGGGTACTCTAAAAAGGAGGACCGCCGGTAATGGATTACCTTTTGAGCCTTTTGCTTCTGGGCGTAGGGATCTACGCGGTGGCCGTGAAGCGCAACATACTTAAGATGATCATCGGTATCGCCATCATCGGTTATGCCGTCAACCTGATAATAATCATCGCGGGTTACAGGAACGGTGCTGATGTCCCCATTGCGGGGACGGGAACGCCGGCTGTTGCGGTCGTCGATCCTCTGGCGCAGGCGCTGGTTCTCGCGAGCATAATTGTGAGCCTGTCGCTGGTAGTGCTCCTGGCGGTGATCGCTGTCCGGCTTTACGAAACTCACGGAACGCTCGACATCGAAAAGATAAGGGATCTTCATGGATAACTGCCTGCCCCTGTTTATTCTGCTTCCTCTGGCCGCCGCCGCCGCGGTCTTTCTCGCGCGCGGCATCGGAGAACAGCTCAGGGACGTCCTGGTGTCCGTCGTCACGGGCAGCCTGTTCCTGTTATCCGTTCATTCGGCCTCAATAGTCAGCTGTTCGGGCATGAGCATTTTTCATGCCGGCGGGGGGAACCTGCTCGTCGCCGACGGTCTTTCGGTCTTTTTCCAGATCATCGTCAACCTGCTTCTCGCCGCGGTCACTGTATATTCCGCGGGATATATCGCCGGCGCGGCCAAAACGCATTTTTACGGTATACTCCTTCTGCTTGCAGCGGGATTGAACGGGGTCATCCTCTCGGGCGACCTGTTCACGCTGTTCATTTTCACCGAACTGTCCGTTATCCCGGCATACATACTTGTCGCTCTGCCGCTGAAAGGCGATAATTTCGAAGCGGCTTTCAAATACGGCGTTCTCGGCTCGCTGTCGTCACTTAGCATCCTTCTCGCGATCGCATTCATTTACGCTTATACCGGCACGCTTTCACTGGCGGGCATCGCGTCGCGCATGTCTTCCGGCGGCAATCCGCTCGAGAACCTGGCCATAGTCCTTCTGATAGCGGGCTTCTCGCTGAAGGCGACACTTGTGCCCTTTCACGCCTGGGTGCCGGACGCCTACACCGCGGCCCCGTCTCCGGCGAGCGCGATCTTCTCAGGCGCCGTCAGCAAAGCGGCGGGGATCTATGTCATCCTCCGGCTCTCGTTCAACGTTTTCGGGATCAGCGCGCCGATCTTCGCCGCG
This sequence comes from uncultured Elusimicrobiales bacterium, assembly GCA_964577205.1. GTDB lineage: Bacteria > Elusimicrobiota > Endomicrobiia > Endomicrobiales > CAIRNS01 > CAZNYG01. Next base: position 19,419 of record CAZNYG010000026.1, read on the forward strand.
TTCATGTGGCTCGGCGCGGCGTCGATCCTTATCGCCGTGATACTCGCGCTGTACCAGTGGGACATGAAGCGGCTTCTTGCATACCATTCGATAAGCCAGATCGGTTACGTCTTTCTCGGCATAGGTACCGGTTCTCCTCTGGGCATGCTGGGAGGACTTTTCCACCTGGCGAATCATTCCGTGTTCAAATCCCTGCTGTTCCTGAACGCCGGCAGTCTTGAACACGCCGCGGGGACGCGCGACCTGAAAGAGCTGGGCGGCGTCGCGCGGCGCATGCCGGTGACCGGGGCGACGTCGTTGATCGCTTCTCTGTCCATATCCGGCATCCCGCCGCTGAACGGTTTCTGGAGCAAGCTGCTGATCATCGCGGGATGCGCGCAGGCCTCACGTTACGGGTTCGGCCTGGTAGCCGCCGGCGCAAGCATACTGACACTCGCGTCTTTCCTGAAGGTCCAGCGTTACGCTTTTCGCGGCCATCTTAAGGATACCCTGTCGCGGATAAACGAGGTGCCCGCCTCCATGCGTATCCCGATGATCGTTCTCGCGATCCTTTGCGCGGGCATGGGGCTGCTACTGCTCCCCGGCCTGGATATTTATTTCCTGTCGCCCGCGCTCAAGGCCCTGACCGGCGGGAAAGCCTACGCCGCCGCCGTGTCGAGAATGATAGTTCAGTGATCACATACTATTTCATATTTCAAACTGCGAATTGCAGATTTAAAGATATTTGAAATCCTTTTTATAAAGGTGCTTATGACCCGTCGTGACTATTATCTTTTCACCCTTTTCCTGATGCTGTGGATCCTCCTTTCCTGGTCAGCCAGCCTGCGCGAGATCCTTGCAGGGGCATTCTTCGCGGCCGCCGGCGTGTTCATCATGCGCCCGATAGGCGCCGCCCGCGGGGAAAAACCGAAGGAGAACATGCTTCGCCGGGCAGTCGAAGTCTCCGTCTTCGCCGCCGCCGTCCTGGGCGATCTTTTTCTATCCTCGGCAAGGATCCTTGCGCGTTCTTTCTACCGCGTGCATTACAGTTCCACGCGCCAGACCATACATGTTACGCTGAAGGATGAAGCCGCGCTGACACTGCTGTCGCTCGCGATGACGCTTACGACCGACGCGGCTGTCATCGATACCGACCGCGCCTCCAGGCAGATCGACTGCTGGATGCTGAACGAACCCGGGGGCGCCGAAAGGACCGAACTGCTGATACGCCGTTATGAAACCATGTTGTCGCGGGTATTCGATTGATCATCATGAAAATTAAAATTAACGCGCCTGCCGTTCAAGGAAGCCTTTTACTCGCCGTGATCGTCGCGGCCGTCGCCTGTGTCCCGGCGCTCAACGCGGCGATATGGATGTCCCTGCTATCGCTCGCGTTCGCCATCGGATTGGCCCGTCTGGCCGCGGGCCCCACGTCGCGGGACAGGGCCGTTGCGTTCAAGGTCCTGGGCATCCTCATCACGGGCTTCTGCGCCGTCCTTGCCATCGTCACCGGCAAAGACCTGTACGTCGATATCGCCATCGCCTGGGCGCTGCAGGCGATGGTCGGCACGATGGTAATCGCCAAATTCCTCGAAGGGAAACGTTTCGATGAATAATATCGCCGGCTTCATCGCCTATTGTGCCGTTACCGCAGGAGTGGTGATCGACGTGTTCGCCGCCGTCGCGCTTTTCAGGTTCCGCGGCGTCGAACGCCGGCTTATCGCTTCCACACGGTTGATCACTCTCGGTACAGCGCTTATACTGGCGGGCGTCGCGATACGTTACGGCTTCACGCCCAGCGGCGTCAAGGCGCTCCTGTGCATCGCCTTCATACTCGTCAGTTCTCCGCTTGAAGCGCATGTGCTGCTGCGGGCTTTTGTCAACGGAAGGGAATCAAAAGGAACGGAGAAAAAGCCATGAAATACCCCAAGCTCCGTGAATTGCGGGAAGCGTTCCGTTCCCTTTTCGGGAAGCCGGTCACTTCACGTTTTCCGCGTGAACGCCATACGCCCTTCACGGGATTCCGCGGCAAACCCGTGCCCGACGACAAGGAATGCGTAGGATGCGGCGCCTGCGCGAACGTCTGTCCCGCGCGCGCGATCGAGGTAAAAGAGGATCTCGGCGCAAACCCGCCTGTCCGCGAAGTGATCTGGCACTATGACCAGTGCATATACTGCGGCCAGTGCGAACGCTACTGTTCGACGGAAAAAGGCGTTTCCCTTTCGCGGGAGTTCGACCTTTCCGTCTATGACCGATCGGCGCTCACCATGGGCCTTTCAAAGGAACTGGCCCGCTGCGAGGGGTGCGGCGAGATCATAGCGCCCCGGGCACAGTTGTTATGGCTGATCCGGCGCCTTGGCCCCCTGGCGTCAGGCAATTTCACCCTCCTGTATACCGCCCAGAAAGAGCTCAGGATCACAGACACGCCTCCGGGCGAACAGAGCATCGTCTCACGCGCCGGGCTCTACCGCGTCCTGTGCCCCAAATGCCGCCATACCGTCCTGGTATTCAACCAAACCGGTAAACAAACATAAACGGCGTTCATTAGTTCATTAATGTACTGCATGAAAATCAGAAACAATGCCGTCGCAGTAAACTAATGAACCAATCAACATATGAACCAATGAACGCCGTTATGCTTCAAAGGAGCATCTATGCACGAACTCGGGATCGCCCAGGATTTCTGGGCTGTGATAAATAAAAACGCTGAAGACAACGGCCTTGCGTCGATAACGAAGATAACGATCGTACTCGGTGAAGCCTCCGGCATCGAAGAGGATTTCCTCCGCCACTCCCTTAAAGACCACATCCTTCCCGGCACCATCGGCAGGGACGCGGAGATCGTCATTGTGCCGGTCAAACTGGCGGCGCACTGCAACGCGTGCGGCAAACCTGTATCCCGGGAAGATATGAAAGGGCTGGCCTGCCCCCACTGCGGTTCCGGCGACATCACTATCGTATCGGGCAAGGAATCCCATGTCGAAAGCATCGAAGGGGAATAGCGCCGTCCGCATAACAATCAACGGACAGGTGCAGGGGGTAGGGTTCCGTCCGGGGGTCTTCCGCGCCGCGTCCTCCTGCGGCATCGCCGGAAGCGTCAGAAATACACCCTCGGGCGTCGTGATCCATGCCGAAGGCAAACCGTTGTCCGTGCGCAGGTTCGTCAAAACGTTCCCTTCCTTTCTTCCGCCTCATGCCGTGATCCGTTCACAGAAAGTATCAAATACCGCGGCCAGAGGCCTTGCTTCATTTACCATCGCGAAAAGCATTCCCGACGGGTCGGCTGCCGCTGATATCCCGCCCGACCTTGCCGTATGCGACGCGTGCCGGAAAGAACTTTCATCCCCGGGCGACCGCCGCTACCGTTATCCCTTTATAAACTGCACCGACTGCGGGCCCAGGTTCACGATCGTCACGCGCCTGCCCTACGACCGCCCGTTCACGACGATGGCGTCCTTCACGATGTGCGGCGACTGCTCCCGGGAATACCGTGCCCCCTCGAACCGCCGCTTTCACGCCCAGCCGGACGCCTGCCCGGTATGCGGGCCGCGCGTGACACTGCTCGACAATCGCCAACGGGAGATCGCCGCTGACGACGCCGCGCTGGTGACAACAGCGGCGCTTCTCCGCTCAGGCGGTATCGTGGCGATCAAAAGCCTCGGGGGGTACCATCTCGCCTGCGACGCCGGCAACGCTGATGCCGTCGGACGGTTGAGAAAGGCCAAGGATCGTCCCGAAAAACCTTTCGCGCTTATGGCGGCGGACACTGATCACGCGAGGAAGCTGGCGTTCGTTTCCCGGCACGAAGAGGACATCCTTACCTCACCAGCGGCGCCTGTCGTCCTTCTGCGCAAACGTCCCCTGCGGGGACGCGCCGGAGCGCTTCTCCGCAGGGCGGCGCCAGGGAACTCGTCGATCGGCATCATGCTCCCCAGCACGCCGCTCCATCATCTCCTGTTTTCTTCAAGCGGGTCGAAAAGCTTTCCGGCGCTTGTAATGACGTCGGGCAACCGCCGGGACGAACCGATCGCCCGGACGGAACAGGAAGCCTTCGACAGCCTCTCCGGCATCGCCGGTCATTTTCTCGTACACGACCGTCCCGTTCAAAACCGCTGCGATGATTCGATAGTCGCTCCGATGGATAAGGGCGCGTCTCCGTCCCTCATTATACGGCGCAGCCGCGGCTTCGTGCCGCGCCCCGTCGAGATCCTTCCCCCTTCGTCCCGCGCGCCCTCTGTTCTGGCGCTTGGCGCCGAACTGAAAAACGCCTTTTGCGTCGTCCGCGGAGGCAAGGCGTACCTTTCCCAGTACATCGGCGATCTCGACAACCGGCCCGCGATAGGTTTTTTTGAAGAGGCGATAGAACGGTTCAACTCTTTCCTTGGGACATCGCCCGCGGTCATCGCCCATGACCTGCATCCCGATTACGCGAGCACCCGTTACGCGCGGGAACTTGCCGGAAATAACACGAATGTCCGCTGCGTGCCGGTCCAGCACCATGAAGCGCATATCGCCGCGGTCGTCGCTGAAAAGGGCATTTCTTCGCCGGTCATCGGGTTCGCGTGGGACGGAACAGGCTGGGGGCGTGACGGGACCGCCTGGGGTGGGGAATGCTTTCTTTATTCCCGGGGACGTTTTGAACGCCTTGCCCGTTTCGATCCGTTGCCTCTTCCCGGCGGCGACATCGCGGCCCGTGAGATATGGCGCTGCGGCCTCTCTCTTCTCGCGGCCGCCGGGATAACCGATATGCCGCCATCGTTCCGCCGTTATCCCGTCAGCGGAGTGAGGCATATGATCGAACATGGTATCAACACGCCGCTCACTTCGAGCGCCGGACGCCTTTTCGACGGCGCGGCGGCCCTGGCGGGATTCAGGGACGTCGTCACCTTCGAAGCGCAGGCGGCCATTGAAATGGAATCGGCCGCGATGGACTTTTCTCTCAGAAAAGGGTATAATTTCGATATATTTTCATCCACGTCTCCCCTGACGATTTCCCTGGCGCACAGCATCAGAGAATTATGGAAGGACCGGTGCCGCGGTACGGCGCGAGGCCTTATCAGCGCACGGTTCCATCGCACACTGGCGGATGTGATCGTCGCTCTGGCGCAGCGCTTCGAAAAAAATACCGGAATACGCGATATCGTCTTGAATGGGGGCGTTTTTCAAAACCGCCTGTTGCTGTCGCTTTCCAGGCGACTGCTGGAAGACCTCGGTTTTAGTGTCCACTATCCTCATTCAATACCGCCGAATGACGGCGGCATCGCTCTCGGTCAGGCGTGGATAGCTATGAACAACAAGTGAGTAAGTGAGTAGGTGAGTGAGTGAGTGAGTAAGGTAACGACAAAGTTACATAACGGCAGGTGAGTAGTCAAGCTAATAGGGCATCGATCAAATACTGAACATTGAAAATATGGATCAGGGGAAAATAATGAGTATTACGGCAACTGAAAGCGGTGTCATCAGGTTACAGCGTGATGCAGTAACGCTTTTGTCGTTGCCGTTCCTTACTCACTTACTATCCTACTCACTTACTCACTGAGGTTATACATATGTGTCTCGCGGTACCGGGCAGGATCATCGCCATTCAACGGGAGCATCGCGCCGAGGTTGACTTCGGCGGGATCATCCGTTCCGTGCAGCTCGACCTTGTCCCCGACGCGCGGCAAGGCGAGTATGTGATCGTGCACGCAGGGTTCGCTATCCAGAAACTGACTGAAGAAGACGCCCGCGAAACGCTGGCCGTGATCGAAGAAGCGTTCGGCCCCTTTCCCGGAAAGAAAAGGAAAGGTCCGGGCGATGGACGCTGAAGCGATACGGCGCGGGGAATTCGCGCAAATGATATTCAGGTCGCTGCCGGTCATCGAAACCCCGCGTTTGATCCTGCGACCCATGACGCGGGCCGACGCCGGCGACATGTTCGAGTACGCTTCGGACCCGGAAGTCAGCCGCTATACCGTCTGGGATGCCCACGGATCGGTGGACGACGCACTGAAGTTCCTGGCCTGCGCGGAAGAGAACTACCGCGCTGGAGAACCTGAGAACTGGGGCGTGGTGTATCGCGCGGACGGGAAATTCATCGGGACATGCGGATATTTCTACTGGGACATCTGGCATTACAAGGCGGAGATCCATTACGCGATGTCCCGGGCCTATCACGGAAAAGGCCTTATGACCGAAGCGGTCGAGGCGGCGCTGGATTTCGGGTTCACCGCGATGGGGTTGAACCGCGTAGAGGCCGGCTGCATGCCGGCCAATACCGCCTCTGAGCGCTTGCTGCAGAAGGCCGGCATGACATACGAAGGCGTCAAACGCGCCGGCATATTTTCGAAAGGCATTTTCAACGACCTTAAAGTATACGCGATCCTCAGGCGGGAATGGGAAACGCGGCGCCGCGCGAGTCAAAAGAGGTCAACGGCATGAAAAGTATCGCGGTTTTCTGCGGCTCATGTTTCGGGACCGATCCCGCCTTCAGGTCACAGGCGAAGCGCCTGGGTCTCCTTATGGCCCGGGAGAACATCGGCCTGATCTATGGTGGCGGCGACGTCGGGCTGATGGGGGAGATAGCGAACACCATGATGGGCGCGGGGGGACATGTCATCGGTATCATACCCGAAGCGCTTGCCCGCATGGAACTGGCGAACAGGAATATCTCCGAACTCCGCGTCGTAAGCTCCATGCACGAACGCAAAGCCATGATGGCCGACCTGGCGGACGCTTTCATCGCTCTGCCGGGCGGGGTTGGAACGCTGGACGAATTCGCCGAGATCGTCACCTGGGCCCAGATCGGCTTTCACCGAAAGCCGTGCGGCATGCTGAACGTCAACCGCTATTTCGACCATCTCATAGATTTTTTTGACACCGCAGTAGAACAGAGATTTTTCCGGCCAGAGCACCGGAGCATGATCGTCATAGAAACAGAACCGGAAGCGCTGCTTAAAGGGCTTTCGGCGTACGAGCCGCCTCCCGTCATCGACCGGGATTTTGTCACGCGGGAACGGCTTTCCGGCAGCAGATAAAACTTAAAGAGGTCACGCCCATGGACTGGTATAACAAACCGCCTTTTTTTGACGTAACGAACAATGCCCGCATCAGCATCACATCGGCTCCGAAAACAGGTTTCTGGCGTAAAACGCAGGGGAACGTGATCCGCGACACCGGCCACTTCCTTTACCGTTCCGTTGACGGCGACTTTTCCTTCACCGCGAAGGTCACCGCGAAATTCCAGAAACAGCACGACCAGGCCGGCCTCATGATCAGGGTCGACGACACCACATGGGCGCAATGCGGCATAGAACTGGCAGGGTCCGCCCTTCATGTTAATGTGGTCGTCACCCGCGATCATTCCGACCTGTCGCTGACCGCCCTCCCCCAGAACACGCAGGCGGTCTGGCTGTCAATGGCCCGCAAAGGGCGTGACCTGGAAGCGGCCTATTCCCTGGACGGAGAAAGATATTTGCTGCTGCGCGTGGCGGATCTCTCCGATATCCCGGCCCTTCAGGCGGGCGTCATGTCGGCCTCGCCCGAAGGTGACGGCTTCCCTTCCACGTTCGATGACCTTAAGTTCAAAACCCTGAAATAAAGAACGGTCAGCGGCCAGCAGTCAGCAGAATCAAAAGTTTTCCATTTTTACATTTTCATTTTTTATTTTGAAATGTCTTCCTCCCCCGTCGCTCTCATGGAAGTCTGCGGCACGCATACAATGGCGATAGCCCGCCACGGACTGCGTGCTCTTTTTCCGGCCGGAGTGACCCTCCTTTCAGGCCCCGGCTGCCCGGTCTGCGTCACGCCTGTCGAAGATATCGACAGGGCCATTCTCCTTGCGCGCGCGCCCGGCGTAACGATCGCCAGTTTCGGCGACATGCTGCGGGTCCCGGGATCCGGCTCGTCGCTCGAAAAGGAACGCTCCGCCGGCGCCGATATCCGCGTTGTCTATTCGCCCGTAGATGCCGTCAGGATCGCGGAAGAAACGCCCGCGCGCCATATTGTCTTTATCGGTGTCGGATTTGAGACGACGGCGCCCGCCGTGGCTGCCGCCGTGCGCTTCGCCCGCGCCCATGCCGTAAAGAACTTTTCCGTCCTGAGCTTCTTCAAAACGGTACCCGCGGCCCTCCGCGCACTCCTGAACGACAGGGATTTCCGTATCCGGGGATTTCTTCTGCCGGGCCATGTTTCCACGATAATCGGCGCCTCGCCGTACCGTTTCATAGCTGACGAGTTCGGCATTCCCGGCGTCATTGCCGGATTTGAGCCGAAACTTATCACTGATGCCGTTACCGCGCTCGCTTCCCTGGCGAAAAATGAGCGGGCGGAAATAGTCAACATGTACCCTTCACTGGTGAAGAACGAAGGGAACGGGAGCGCGCTGCGGCTTTTGCGCGAGGTCTTTGTGCCCTGCGACGCTTCGTGGCGGGGTATGGGGATCATCCCGGCCAGCGGCCTTTCTTTCGCGAAAAAGTACCGTCAATTTGACGCAGACTCCCGTTTTGACATACCGAAGCTCTCTGCGTCGCCGGTCAAGGGTTGCCTCTGCGGCGAAATACTGAAGGGACGGGCGACACCCCGGCGGTGCCCGCAATTCGGAAAACGCTGCACCCCGTCGGACCCGCTTGGCCCGTGCATGGTCTCCACCGAAGGCGCCTGCGCGGCGGAATATAAATACGGTAGAATCATTACAAATTGAAAATATCAAATCGCTAATTTGGAATCCAAGAGGTTTCATATGTCAAAAACCATTCTTCTCGCTCATGGTT
>CAZNYG010000027.1:0-26709 GCA_964577205.1 uncultured Elusimicrobiales bacterium
TCCCTTTAATGAGAACATGACCATGATGGTGAATAGAAGGGCGATCAGCGTTAACGGGCTTATCGCCGGTATGAATCTTTTGTGGTACCATTCCCTGTCTTTTATCTTAATAAGGGTAAACCGGGTTATCATCCCGGCAAGGAACGGGATCCCCAGGTAAACAAATACGCTTTTGGCTAGCTGGCCTATGGTAACGTTCACCACCGTACCCTGCAGGCCGAACCACCCCGGCATTATGGTAATAAAAACCCACGCGTACACCGAGTAGAACAGCACCTGGAAAATGGAATTGAACGCGACGAGGCCGGCACAGTACTCTGTGCATCCGAACGCCAGCTCATTCCATACAATGACCATAGCGATGCAGCGCGCGATCCCGATCATGATGAGGCCCACCATGTATTCCGGGTAATTATGCAGGAATATGATCGCGAGAAAGAACATGAGAAGCGGGCCGATTATCCAGTTCTGTATAAGCGACAACGCCAGAACCTTTTTGTCTTTGAATACGTCTCCCAGTTCTTCGTATTTCACTTTCGCCAGAGGCGGGTACATCATAAGTATCAGGCCGATGGCGATCGGTATATTCGTGGTGCCCGCCTGAAATGTGTTCCAGAAATGTACGACGGGCGGATAGAGATACCCCGTACCAACGCCAATAGCCATGGCCAGGAATATCCAGAACGTTAAATACCGGTCAAGGAACGACAGTTTATTTACCACCCCTTCAGCCATAATAAATCCCTCTCTTTTATCTTATCCCGGATAATCTAAAGGACCTTACAGGATCGCGTTAAACACGTATCCCATAAGGATAATGCCGGTAATTGTAAGGCCGAAAAATAGTGCCAGCAGTTGCCACTTCATGACTTTTTTAAGGATCAATGCTTCAGGAAGCGAAATGGTGACGATAGAGGTCATAAAAGCCAACAGTGTCCCCAGTGGAACGCCTTTGCCCGCCATCGCTTCCATTATCGGAAGCACGCCGATCGAGTTTGCGTAAAGCGGCGCGCCCATGATAACAGCGAAAGGTACCGTCCACCATGCCTTGCTGGATAAATAGCGTTCAGCGAAACTGACGGGCACATACCCGTGGATAATGGCTCCCATGCCAACGCCCAGAACGACATAAGGGAATATCTGCCGGGTGATGACCATTCCGTCTTTCCAGAAGTGAGCTGCCAGTTGCCGGAAAGACAGTTTGTTCCCCTCGTTTTCCGCTTCCACCTGCGCGCGCGTTTTAAAACTGAGGAATTCCGGCAGCACATATTTTTCGACATTCAGCTTCTGGATCAGCATGCCCGCCAATACGGAAACAGTCAGCCCGAACACATTGTAGAGAAGGGTGACTTTGAATCCGAACATGGCGGGGAACAGGTACAGGGAGGATTCGTTGATCAGAGGAGAGCTTATCAAAAATGCAAAGGTAATTCCCAGCGGTATTCCCGCGCTCATAAAGCCGATGAACAGCGGAATTGACGAGCAGGAACAGAAAGGGGTAACGATTCCCAGTGCGGCGGCCATAATATAATTCAGCCCGAACCAGCGATTTTTGCTGAGAATATCCCGTGCCCTTTCCAGAGGAAAGTAATAGCGGGTCATCGCCATTATGTAATTAATGAAGACCAGCAGGATGCCGATCTTGATGGTGTCATAGACAAAGAAATTGATCGCGCTGCCGAGGTAGGATCCCCGGGGCAACCCGGCCCATCCGTAGCTGACAGTGTCCGCAAATAGTTGAAGAGGATGGAAGATATCCATTAAAACAATCGCCTCCCTGTATAGACGCTGGTTTTAATTACCGCCGGGCGGTAAACAACAGATATATCCCTCCCAGCATAACCAGCATGCCGCACACCCGCTTTACTATTGTCACGCCTTTTGATCTTTCGTTCCAGTTCAGATAGCGTTGCACCACTTCGGTAAAAGTGCCGGCGCATATGATCACGGATACGTGCCCGGCGGCATACGCCAGCACGAGCGAGACGGCATAGACGAGATTTGTCGCGGCGACCGAGAACGCCACTCCCAGCATCGGGGCCATATAGGCAAACGTGCAGGGGCCAAGGGCGACGCCAAACACCAGACCGAGTATGAATGCCGCCATTAATCCTTTTTTTCTGAAGGCGGGTTGCTCGCCTTTTCCGACAAACGGCAGGGGAACGACATCGAGCAGGTGCAGTCCTACAAAGAAGAATACCAGGGCGACGAAATAATTGCCGTACGGCCCGATATCCCCCATCATTCTCCCCATCAGTCCGGTGATCACGCCGATGAGCCCGATGGTCAGGAGGATCCCGGTTGAAAATAAAAATGAGAGAACAAATGCCCTTTTAGTCGATATCCTGCCCTGTTCGTCGATGAAACCGACAATGAGCGGAATGCCCGCAAGGTGGCAGGGGCTCAGAAGAATGCTTAAGATACCCCACAGGAACGATCCCAGCAATGCCGGCGCGGGAGACGCGTTGAGGATATTCGACAGCCAGGTAAAAAGGTCTACCAGCATTACTTTACTCCCTGCTTTTTAAGGATTTTTACTATCTCTTCTTTTGAGAAGAAACCCTGATGGCGGAAGAACTCTTTGCCTTCTTTATCGAGGAAGACCTGCGTGGGAATAGCGCGTATCTTATACTGTTTCCCGTACGGTTCTCCTTCCCTCGTCCATACGTCGTGGAATACGACCTTTACCTGGCCTCCATATTCTTTTTCAATGTCGGCCATGACCGGCTGCATCATTTTACAGGGAATACAGTTCACCGAACCCAGTTCTACGAAGGTCACCTTGATACCGCTTCTTTCCTGTGGTTGAACGGTGGCCTGCTGTTTTTTGGGAGCGGCTGTTTTTCCTGCCGCGTACGCTTCGATGCCGGAAAGGCTCATCACGCCGAAAAAGAATACTCCTGCAGCAAGCAGCATCAATGTTTTCACGTGGTTCATGAAACAGCTCCTTATGGGTGCGCGCCAGGAAAGTTTATTCGCAGCAGCCGCTGCCGGAACAACCGCAACAGCCGCCCTGCGGAGGGGTTCCCGTGATAAGTTTCCTGATTTCATCCTTTGAAGGGACCCTGCCCGCGAGAGCTACCTTGCCATCGATCGCAAGCGCCGGCAGCGATATGACGTTGTAGTTCATGATATCATTGAGATTCTCGACTTTGATAACGTCTGCCGAAATTCCCGATTCCCTTACCGCTTCAGACACAAGGTCATACAGCTTTTTGCATTTGGAACACCCGGTACCCAGAATTTCCAGTTTCATTGTTTTCCTCCTCGCATTCCTATGACGCACTTATTGCCTTCCCGCAAAGAAAGGCGCCGGGTCAGACGTTGGTGATCTTCGGCGAAAATATCGTCAGTTAACGCTTTGAGCGCCTTAAAAAGACATTTTACCACGTCGGTTTGCGGCTTTACCACCGAATAGAACATGAACCTGCCTTCCCGCCTTTCTTCTATAAGGCCCGCTACGCGAAGTTCTTTGACGCACCGGGAAACGTTGTACTGCGCGATATTGATGGTGTCCATGATCTCACAGATACAGAGTTCCGTTCCGGATCTCAGCAGCGCCGTCATGATCCTCAGTCGGTTGATATCGGAAAGCGCCTTAAATATGCCGGCAAGATCGGCCATTAATAGCCTCCTGTTGCACAAATACACATATGTGCATATAAGTAGTATACTCCGGGCGGATTGTTTTGTCAAGGCGGGAAGCTTACTTGTTGAAAGGATGATGGCAGCGGACGAAGGGCTCGTCCTCTTTGCCCGTGACGGGCGGGACGTCTCCGCATTGCGGCGCCGCCTCCGGGCAGCGGGGCGCGAAGGCGCAGCCGGCGGGCAGGGACGACATGTCCGGAGGCTGACCGCTGAGCGGCCGGGATGCCAGCGGGTGGAACAGCCGTGGAACCGAAGCGATAAGGCCGCGGGTGTACGGGTGGCGTGGATGCTTGAAAATGTCCTCCGTCCGGCCGCATTCGACGATCTGTCCGGCGTACATGACGGCGACTCGTTGGGCGCGGGTGCACGCCAGCGGCAGGTTATGAGTGATAAGGAGGACGGTCAGCGAAAGCTCATTTTTTATTTTTTCAAGGAGGTCAAGGATCTCTTTTTGAATGGTGACGTCGAGCGCCGTAGTCGGTTCATCGGTGATCAGAAGCCGGGGGCGGTTGATGATGGCCATGGCCATGACGACGCGTTGCCGCTGCCCGCCGGAAAGCTGGTGAGGGTAGGAGGAGAGTATCCTGTCGGGATCGGTAAAAAGCGTTTCGGATAACGCGGCGCGGGCTTTTTGTCTCAATTGTGCCGCTGTGGTGCCGGGAACATGAGCCCGCAAGCCTTCGGTCAGCTGTTCTTCAATGCGGATGACGGGGTTCAGCGCGGCGAACGGGTCCTGGAACACCATCCCGATTTCTTTCCCCCTGAAAGACCGCCACCGCGCGGTATCAAAACCGCCGATATCTTCGTTAAGGAAACGGATGCTTCCGCCGGTCACCGAGCCTTCGTCGGGATGGATCAGGCCCATCATGGACAGTGCCAGCGTGCTTTTGCCGCAGCCGGATTCACCGACGAGCGCGAGTGTTTCCCCTTCTTCAATGGACATGGAAACGCCGCGTACAGCGGGAATGGCCGATATTCCCCTGCGATAGACGACCGAGAGATCGCACGTTTCGATAAGCGGGGTCATTGTGAACGCTCCCCGCCGCGTGGATCGAGCACGTCCCGCAATCCTTCGCCGAGAAGGTTGAACGAAAGCACGGTGACGAGGATGGCCAGGCCCGGGAACAGTGAGAGCCACCACGCCATGTAAATATATTCCTTGCCCGCGGTCAGCATCTGGCCCCACGACGCCGCGGGCGGCTGGACGCCGAGCCCGAGGAACGAAAGCCCGGATTCCGTGAGTATCGCGTCGCCCACGCCCAGCGTGGCGGAAACGATGACCGGCGTCATCACGTTCGGCAGAAGATGAACGAAGAAGATCCGCAGATGGCTCAGTCCAAGGAGTTCCGCCGCCTGGACATATTCCCGCTCGCGCAGTGACAGCACTTCAGCGCGGACCAGACGGGTGAGGCCCGGCCATGAGGTTGCCCCGATCACTATCATGACGTTGTAAATGCTTGGTTCAAGGAAGGCGATGACCAGCAGGATCAGGAAGAATGACGGGAAGCACAGCATTATGTCGACCAGTCTCATGATGACCGTATCGATCTTGCCGCCGAAATAACCGCTGATAAGGCCCAGTATGGTGCCGATAAAAACGCTGATGCCCACCGCCACGAACCCGACGGCAAGAGAGACCCTTATTCCCGCGAGTATGCGGGAAAGAACGTCCCGGCCCAGTTCGTCCGTCCCCAGCAGATACCGGAGTGAAGGCCCGCTCAGGCGGTCCGGCAGATGCTGCGCGGAAGGCTCGTACGGCGCGATCCATATCGCCGCGACGGCGATAACGAACATGACAAGGATGATCCCCATCCCCGCCATAGCCAGTTTGTTGGAACGTGATCGTTGAAGGAATAAATGAATCATAATTAGCTTTGGTAGCGCACGGGCTTTAGCCCGTGCGTTTATTGTTTTCGCGCAGGCTAAAGCCTGCGCCTACCACTCACTCAGGAATCCATGAACTCATGAACGCCTTTCGTCGTTATTTATATCTTATCCTCGGGTCGGCGATAGAATACGCGACGTCGGCCAGAAGATTTCCGAGCAGCGTCAAAAGCGCGGCTATCGTTCCTACCGCCATGACCACCGGGTAATCGCGCGACATGATAGCGTCATACCCGAGCCGGCCCATGCCGGGGTACGAAAATATCGTCTCAAAAATAAACCCTCCGCCTATCAGCGCCGGCAGCGAAAGCCCGAGTATGGTAATGACCGGGAGCAAAGCGTTCCTGAGAGCGTGCCGGAAGATGACGGCGGATTGCGGCAGACCTTTGGCATACGCGGTGCGTATATAGTCCTGCCGGAGCACTTCAAGCATGCTGCCCCGGGTGTAGCGTGAAAGCCCGGCGAGCCCGGTGAACGCGGAAATGAATACCGGCAGCGCCAGATGTTTCGCGATATCGAGGATCTTCATCAGGAAAGACATTTCGGCGTAATCGAGGGAACGCAGCCCTGAAACAGGAAGCCATCCCAGTTTCAAACCGAAAAGGATCATAAGGAGGAGCGCAAGCCAAAACGTGGGAATGGAAAACCCCAGAAAGACGAAAACGGTCATTCCGCGGTCAAAGGCGCTGTTTTTTCGAATAGCAGAATAAATACCGATGGGAAGAGCCACGATGAAGATGAGGCCGAGTGAAAGGATGTTCAACAGCAGCGTCGCGGGCAGGCGTTCGCCGATCTTCCGTATGGCGGGCCGCCCGTCGCGGAACGATTCGCCGAAATCGAGCCGTACCATTCGGCCCAGCCAGCGGCCGTATTGAACATACCACGGTTTATCCAGTTCGTAGAGCTTTACCAGCCGCTCCCGCGCCTGTGCCGTGATCTTCATGTTCATGTCCGTCATGACGTCCGAAGGTTTGCCCGGCGCGAGATGCATCACCCCGAACGTGATCAGGGTGATCCCGATCAGCACCGGTATCATTGAGATAATGCGCTTGAGAATGAAGGTTATCATATGGAAATTTGCAATGCCGTTAAGGCTCCATTTCTGTTTTCATCCTGCAGTTCATCGTATATTTCCGTTCGTTTTCCGGTACCCACCATTTGGGGAAATTGTAGCTGAGGCCGGCGGGGGCCAGGGCGATGCCATGTATTCGTTTGTGCACTACCGCGAGCGTTTCCGGGTAATAGAGGAACACGCAGGGCAGGTCTTCGGCCATGATGCGGTGTATGGCGTGATAAGTCTCGGCACGTTTCTTCTGGTCGAAAGTGCGGCGGCCTTCCAGGAGCAGGCGGTCTACTTCGGGGTTCTTGTATGAAATGAAATTAAACTGGCCTTCCGCGGTCTGGCCGGAATGCCAGAGCGCGTACTGGTCCGGATCGCGCGCGAGCGACCAGCCCATGATGATGGCTTCAAAATTCCTTTTGTCGATGAACTGGTGGATGAACGTGCTCCACTCGATGATCCGGACGTTCACCCTGATGCCGAGCTTTTTCAGCTGCGCCTGAATGATCTCCGCCGACAGGGCGCGCATCTTGTTGCCCTGGTTGGTGATGATCGTGAACTCGAGCGGCCTTCCCCCTTTGTCCAGCCATCCGTCGCCGTTGGTATCTTTCCAGCCCAGTTCGGACAGCAGGGCCCTGGCCCTGGACGGATCGTGCGGGTAGTCGGGCGCCGCAGGGTCGAAAGCCCAGGACTGCGGCGGGAACGGGCCGTTTGCCGCGCGCCCCATGCCGAGAAGCACTCCGTCTATGATCTCACGTTTGTCGATCGCATACGCCATGGCCTGGCGGAAACGGCGGTCGTTGAACGGTTCGCGTGCGAGGTTGAAGCCGAAATAGGTGAACGCGAACGCGGGATACCGGTACTTTTCGTAATGCCCGAAGAACTCGGGATAGGCTTTCCACTGGTCCGGGGTCAGGCCCATCTCGTCGATGGACTGTTTGCGCAGCTCGAGGAACTGGACGGCCTGATCGGGGATGATGCGGTAGACGTAACGGCAGAGGTACGGCATGCCCTCGAAATAGGACGGATTCGCGTCGAGGACGATCTTTTCGTCGGCCTTCCATTCGACGAAACGGAACGGCCCCGTGCCGACCGGGTGGCGGTTGGCGGGATGGTTGTTGAAATCGCCACGGGAAAAAATGTGCCGTGGAAGGATAGGCATGCCCCAGGATTCAAGGGCCGGCGCGAACGGTTCCCGGTAGGTGACCCGGATCGTGTGTGGATCGACAACGGTAAAATCCTTTACCAGGAGATAATCCGCCCCATAGGCGGTTTTTACCGAAGGGTCGATGAGCTTTTCGTAGGTGAAACGGACGTCGTCGGCGGTGAAGGGCCGCCCGTCCTGCCAGCGGACGTTTTTCCTGAGATGGAACGTGAAGGACATCCCGTCCGGGGATATGTCCCACTTTTCCGCGAGGTCGCCGGCCAGATGAATGTCTTTATCGTATTTCACCAGCCCGTTATAGACGAGGCTGACGATGTCCTGCGAGGCGCTGTCCGAAGAAAGGATCGGGTTCAGATACGTCGCGTCCCCGATGGAGGAAGCGACGTACATGTCGCCATGGACGGGCGTGGTGGAGGTGGAAACCGGAGATGATGTATGAGGAACTGAACGTCCGCATCCCGGGATGATGCCCGGGATGCTCAGAAAGAACGGGATGAAAAACAGGCATGATGAGTTCATCAGAAAAATGGCGTTCTCGAGTTCTTGTGTTCTCGAGTTATTGTTTATTGTTCTGGCAGGCGCCGGCTTTAGCCCGTGCTGCTGGTCTGCGAATCTGCCAGTCCGCACGTCGCCCTTATTTCTCCGGCACTATCTCTACCGTCGTGTAATTGCCGGTAAACAGCTGTTTCGCGGCATTCTGTATGTCTTCCGGCGTTACCGCCATAAGTTGTTCGAGATACTGCTGGTCGTAGGCGTAGCCTTTTCCCATCACTTCCCACCATCCGAGGTACCATGCCTGCCTGTGTATGGGCTGGTGGTCCAGCAGATAGACGCCGCGGATAAAGTTCCTGGTGTCTTCCAGTTCCTTTTGGGGGACCGGGGTGACGGTAAGGTCGGTCAGTATCTCGTTAATGCGTTTTTTGGCAAGTTCAACATTGCGTTTTTCGAGGCCGAGATATATGGTGAACCTGCTCGCCTTGCGCTGGGTCGGGAATGATGAGTTGACGTCGTATGCCAGGCTGAGCTTTTCCCGGAGTTCGGTGAAAAGCCTTCCTGTCATGCGGCTGCCGAGCAGGGCATTGATGATCTTGAGCGTTGTGAAATCCCGCCCGCCGATAGCCGGCGCGGGAAGCCCCATGATGACATAAGCCTGCTGGAACTTTACCGAAGTTTTTACGACCTTTTCCGCTTTGGGGCTGGCCGGATCGGGATACCGCGTGAACGCCTCTCCAGCGGTTATGGCGCTGAAGTATTTCACCGCTTCCTTCCGGACAGCATCCTCCGGGACATTGCCGATGACGGCCATCAGCATGTTCTTCGCGGTATAATGATCGCGATGCCAGGCGACAATATCGGCGCGGGTCGTCTTTGTGATGGTTCCCGGTTTTCCCGCCTCAGGCCATGCATAGGGATGGGTGCCGTAGAACACTTCATAGAACCGGTCGCTCGCCACCTGCGACAAATGGTCTTTGCGGCTGCGCAGGCCGGCGAGTATGTTTGCGCGTTCCTTCTCGATTTCATTTTCGGAGAACGCGGGATTGATTATGATATCCGACAATATCTCCATGGCTTTCGGGAAACTCGTGTTCATCAGAGAGAGGCCCAGGCTGCAGTAATCATGTTCCACGTCGGACGTGATGCTCGCGCCGATGTCCTCGATTTCCTGAGATAATTTTTCAGCGTCCCTTGATTTGGTTCCCTGGAACATGAGCGTCTGCGTGAAGTTGGCAAGCCCTGCCTGGGAAGGCTGTTCGAGAAGGGAACTGCCGCGCAGGAATAGCTGAACCGTCACCAGAGGGTGATCGGAAGTCTGTTTATGAATGATGGTTAAACCGTTGGGCAGGGTGAATGAATTCAAGGAGCCCCCTTTCGCGTTGACCGTCAAAGGAAGAAACATCATAATGGCGGCGATAGTGATCGATTGTAGAAGCATTGATTTGTCAGACGATGGATGCTGGACACAAGACACAAGACACAAGACCAATGACACAGGATTCAAGGCATCGGAAGCTGAACGAACGTCATTGTTTCGATTTGGCTGCCGGCAGAAGCAGGGCCTCAGAAAGCTGCTGTTTCTCGAAGTACGCGTCGAGGAAACGCTGGACGTCCCGGGCGGTGACTTTCTCTATACCCTGCACGTACGCGTCGATCATGCCGGGATTGCCCTGCAGATGCCAGTACCCCAGCGCCGCGCCCTGGTCGTGGAAAGTCTCCAGCCCGAAGAACCACTGGGCTTTTTCAATTTCTTTGGCGCGTTTCAGTTCCGCGGGATCGGGCCCTTCACGGCGGAGCAGTTCGATCTCATCGGTGATTCCCTTAAGGACTTCCTTTTCTTTTTCCGGCGGAAAGACGGCGGATATCGCCAGGATGCCGCTTCCCCTCTGCGACCAGAAGGACGATCCGATGGAATACACCAGCTGCCGCGACTCGCGGAGCTTCTGGTACAGGCGCGACGATTTCGCCCCGCCGAGAATGACGGCGGTGATGTCGGCGGCGAACTGATCGCCGGACTGCAGGTCCGGCCCGACAAGCCCCCCCATCCAGTAGGCGTTTTCAACGTCCCTGTCCACTTTGAATGAAACTGCCGCGTGGAGAGGTTCCATCAGGTTCGGCTGCGTCGGTACGGGCGATCCCTTTTCAACGCCGAAGGTATCCCTGACAAGCGCCAGCGCCTCGGCGGTCTTTACGTCGCCGGTAATGGTCACTATCATGTTGCCGGGGACATAATACCGGTGGTAATGCTCCAGTATGCGTTCGCGGGTGACGGTGCGTATGACCTCGTCGGATCCGATTATGCTGTGGCGGTACGGGGTCGTCGGGAAAAGGGACTGGTTGAAGTGGTCGTACAGCGTCGCGCCCGGATTGTCTTTGTGGCGGCGGATCTCTTCTATGACGACCGGACGTTCGCGGTCGATGTCCTCCGCCGGGAAGGCAGCGTGGAACGAGGCGTCCGCCAGAAGCCGGATCGTGTCTTTGTAGGCGCCGCTCTGGATGTCGATGTGGTACTGCGTATACTCTTTCGATGTGGCCGCGTTGATGATACCGCCCTGGGTTTCCACCAGGCGGCTCATCGTGTCGCCGGGATACTTATCCGATCCCTTGAACAGCAGGTGTTCAATGAAATGGGAAAGCCCCCGGGTATCGTCGGCTTCGTTGACCGAGCCGGCTTTGACCCACACCTGGACGGAGACTACCGGCTGCGCATGGTTTTCCTTTATGAGAACGGTTGATCCGTTATCGAGCTGCACCTTGGTGACTCCTTTCGCGCGCGAGGCTTCTGCAGGCGCGATGGAAAGAATTGCCGCGAAAAAAACGAACAGTAAACGTTTCATGGTTCTCTTATCGGTTACGGCATCCGGCGCGGGAATCCGATGTCCGCGATGACCATCTTGCCCACATAGGCGGCCGCGCAGCTTTTTACCATGCCTGTTTTGGGCAGCGCCATGGTGACCGTTATTTCGGCTTTTACGGCGGTTCCTCGTGGTATTCCCGTATCCGCATCGAGCCCCGACGGTATGTCAACCGCTATGACGGGAATACCCGACGCGTTGAGCTGGATGACCGCCTCGGCATGCAAGCCGGAAACATCAGTGTTCAACCCCGTGCCAAGCAGGGCGTCGATCGCCAGTGAATAAGCGTTTAAGGGAATTGACGGGCTGAAACGTTCCGTCGGGATCCCAATTTTTTCGACTATATGCCAGTTTATCAGAGTGTCGCCGCGGTACGACGAGGGTTCCTTAAAAAGGAATACCGACACGGGATAGCCGCGGTTCCAAAGGTAACGCGCTGCCACAAGCCCGTCGCCGCCGTTGTTGCCCGGTCCGCACAGGATCGCGATCTTCGACGATGCTTCCGGCATCCG
This sequence comes from uncultured Elusimicrobiales bacterium, assembly GCA_964577205.1. Taxonomy (GTDB): domain Bacteria; phylum Elusimicrobiota; class Endomicrobiia; order Endomicrobiales; family CAIRNS01; genus CAZNYG01. Next base: position 11,620 of record CAZNYG010000027.1, read on the forward strand.
GATCATCGCGGTTTCAGCCACAGCGCGTCCGGCGTTCTCCATCAGGATCAGGCCCGGGATACCGAACTCTGCCTGCGCGCGCAGGTCCAGGGCCCGCATTTCCTTAGCGGAGACCGTCGCGGGATGGTCATTCATCGGGTGTTTCCGGGGCCGGCATGAGTGAACGGGCGATCTTGAAGGCATCGATCAGCGCGTATGTCCACAGGGCGGCAAGGACGACATCGTGGTACAGAAAGGCATTCGGATGCTCTCTGGCGAATTCCTGGTAGATAAGGTTAAAGGGCTGCTGCCGCAATGCCGCGAGCCCGACCTCCCTGCCGATCTGCCAGACCAGGATAAGGGCGAACGCGAACGTGCCTCCGATAAGCAGAAGACCCTGCTTGAACCTGCGCAGGTACAGATGCCCCGCGCCGGGCCCCAGGAATATGGTCAATAAGATCGAAATGATGATTTTGAACACATGAACACCTTTCAAGGACATCAGCTGATTATACCATAAAAACAACAGGCAATGCTGTTTCGTAGGGGCTGCTTTAGCCGCCCCTGCTGAGGTGCTTCCATAGGCCATAGACAGGGAATTCCATTCCTTTCAAATTGAACGACTGACGGACAATAACAACCCTCATGTTGCAGAGTTACAACGTGAAAGCTGACACATGAACTTTGATGCCATGGAACACTCAATAACAGCTAAGGTATCGTGCGCAGGACCAGTTAATAAATGATCATTCCCGCGTAAGCGACGACCTGCTCGAAATCTCCCGTTATTTCACCCGAATTGGTATAGGTGACCAGCGTGCCTTTTGTCGCCCCCAGATCTTTAGCGGCCCACATCATGACTGCCGCCGGCCCAGAGCCGCACATGGATATCTCATTTTCCCTTACCACCGCGAGCAGCCCTTCAGGATCGAGGGATTCGATCCTGTCCAGGGCAAGCCGGTCGGCGCGCTCGGCCATTGCGGCCGGGATGTAATGGCTCATGTCGCTGGATGCTATGATGGTAACGCTTTCGGCGAGTTTATTTTCCCTGACGACCCGTCCGATGGCTTCCCCCAGCGCGTGACAGGTTTCAGGGATGTAATCCGCGAGGCAAATGGCAACGATGCCCGCGCCGGGACTGGCCATTTTTATGAAAGGCATCTGCACTTCCAGAGAATGCTCTTCCCTGTGCGCTGTCGTGTCCAGTTCCGCGTAAGGGCACTGTTCAACGATCGCCCGGGAGATCTCTTCGTTGACGGCAAGAGGGCCAAGCGGCGTTTCCCATTCCCCTTCGGGGTACACGCTGACCGGAGCTCCGGCCGCGCGATGGTTGGGTCCGATACAGATATAAAGGGACGCGGGAGACATCCGGGCGTATACCTGACCCGCGTTGTTCCCGGAGTATATCCAGCCGGCGTGGGGACAGACAGCGCCGACAGCCCGTATCTTCTTTTTAGGAGGTTTTCCGAGGAAGGAATGCAATTCCGCCTTGTCGGTCGGATACCAGCTTCCCGCGTGTATGCTGTGCCGTATCATAAAGCCCTCCCTGGTAATGGATGCGCTTTTTTCGTTTGTTGAATGATTTGCATTCTTCAATTTGCATTGTTATTAAAGTTCCTGCCGCCATCCGTTCTCAAGGCCGAGCAGTTCAAGGAACTTCAGTACCTGCTCGTATTCTTCCCGATTCAGGGGACGAGAGAGTTCAGGATGTTTGAAAGCCCGGTGAGCGGGGTGGTACTGAGCCATGAGGCTTATGTACGTATCGGGCGAGATATCGTTCTTTATGAATGTGAGCACATCCCGGGTACCTGCAAGATCGTTTGGAAGCACCAGATGGCGGATCAGAAGGCCTTTGCGGGCTATGCCGTCGCTGTTTATGGATAAAGTCCCCACCTGCCGGTACATCTCCTTAAGGGCCGCCTGGTTCGCCGCGCGGTAATTTCCCGCGTTCGAGAACTTTTCGGCGTGCGCGTCGTCGAAATATTTGGCATCGGGCATATAAATATCGATGAACCCTTCAAGGAGACGAAGCGTTTCCACTGCCTCATATCCTCCTGAATTGTAGACGATCGGTACGGACAGCCCCTTGTTCCGGGCGATCAGCAGGGCTTCCGCAATTTGCGGCGCCACGTGCGTCGGCGTGACGAGGTTAATGTTGTGGACGCCCTTTTCCTGGAGTCCGAGCATCATGGCGGCCAGTTTATCGACGGTACAGACGTTGCCGTTGTTCAGCTGGCTGATCGGATAGTTCTGGCAGAACACGCAGTTAAGGTTGCAGTTGGTAAAGAATATGGCGCCCGACCCGGCAAAGCCGGAGATGGGCGGCTCTTCGCCGGAATGAACGTTGCAGCTGGCGACGGAAAACTCCCGCCCTGTCCGGCAGCGCCCGCCCGATTTCTCGAACCGGTTGACGCCGCAGTGATGCGGGCACAGCACGCAAGGGTTCATGCGGCGATATAGCGCGTTTACGGCGGTGGACATGGAGTAATGTATACTGCTTTTGAGTGAATCGGTGGGAAGCATCACGAGCATGTCTCCCGCGGACGCGGCGGCCTTCAGCGTGACCGGTTTTGGAAGATAGGTAGAAAGCAAAACATACGCGCCCGACAGGACTTGAACCTGTACAACCGGCTTCGGAGGCCAGTACTCTATCCAATTGAGCTACGGGCGCAAGCTTATAATTTGATAATTGTAGCGGTTTTCAGACGAAATGTCAAACAAAAATCATCGATGTCCTGGGCGGCTAAAGCCAGCCCTGTCAGGGTAAGTCATTGGGCCGAGCGGGATAGCGAAGAAGAATGAAGAGCGAGAGCGTTCTATCGCCGCCTTGTCTGGCCCCTCATCCTGACCTTCTCCCCAAAGGGGAGAAGGAAATACCAGCGTACCATCTGTGAACAAGGCACAGTCTGAGTTCAGTGAGTTTGCAGAAATCAGAGGCAGCCATCCCCGCCTCTTATGTTCAAAGAGGTGCCCCGGTGGTTAGCGCTCAGCATCTCCCCCTCTTTTGTCAAAGAGGGGGCTGGGGGGAGTTTACGGCGAAAAACATCAGTCTTCAAAGAACTGACCCGGTCAAGGAAAAGAAGCCCGTCAAGATGATCGATCTCATGTTGAAGAAGCACCGCTTCAAATCCCTCCGCATTGATCGAAACAGGGGATCCTTCCAGGCACAGAGCCTGCACCGTCACTTTTTCCGCGCGGTTCACATTGCCGGTAAAATCAGGGACACTGAGGCATCCTTCCCTTCCAGAACGCTTTCCTTCTTTTCTGGTAATAACAGGATTGATGAGGAGCAGGAGCCCGTGATTCGGCTGAGGTTTGGGAGAAAGGGATGCATCAATGACAACCAGGCGAACCGGTTTTTTCACCTGCGGAGCGGCTATGCCGACGCAGTGGGGCGAATGGTGCATGGTGTCCGTCATAGCTGCCGCGAGTTCACGTATTTCCGGCGTGATCTCATGTATCGGAGCACAGACTGCTTTTAAGACGGGATCGGGTATGGTCGCTATAGATAATATGGGCATAGTATAAACCGAAAATAACGAGCAGTCAGCGATCAGCTTTCATCGGTCAGCTGACCGATGAAAGCGCTGTTTGCTTACAACACCGGTGATTCTGAGGCCCGCAGGGCAACCGCCACGTTAAGCTTCCTGCCCGCATTATCCAGTTTGCGCTTCAGCGCCGCGATAGCCAATTTGGAAGGAAGGCGCACTTCCAGGAACATGATATAGACGTGTTTTTTCCCCCGCGTCGAAATGCTGGTCTGGACGTCGGTGACGTTCACTCCGTTATCGGCAAGAAGCCTGCTTATCGTATAAACGATGCCCGGTCTGTCTGCTCCGTAAACAGAAATGATGCAGGGTTCGCCGGTTGTTTTTTCTGTCTCCGCTTCTTTTGCCGACAACGATCTGAGCGACACGCAAAGCCCCAGGGGTTTCGCCGCCTTCTCCATTTTTTCAAGGAGCGTCACTTCCTTCATGCCCGCGGGCAAAGCGGCGAGCACGAGCATGGCGAACTCGCTGCGCAGGAGCGTCATGGACGAGTCCTCGATATTGCAGCCGGTCTCGTAAAACACTTTCGTGATGGCGGCGACGATACCAGGACGATCCTTCCCGAGCACCGAAACAGCGATCTGTTTTGACATAAAAAAACCTCCAGAAGCGGACGCAAGACGCTGGACACTGGATTTACTGCACAAAGAAGCGTTTTGAATAAATGATAAATAATTCGGGCAGTGTTTGTGTCTTAAATCCTGTATCCGCGTCCTGTGTCCGATATCCGTCGTTATTTCAGTTGTGTTTTTATTTTGTCCAGCGCTTCGTCGACTTTGGATGCGTCCTTGCCGCCGCCCTGGGCGAAATCCGGCTTGCCGCCGCCCGAACCTCCTATGATGCCTGCAAAGGTTTTGGCTATCTTGCCCGCGTTGAATCCTTTTTCCGCCACGTCTTTCGTCAGGCAGACGATAAAGGAAAGCTTGTCTCTTTCGACGCTGGCCAGGAGGACGATGCCCGATCCCATCTTCACTTTAAGGTTGTCCGCGACCTCTCGCAGCGAACCGGCATCGACATCGGCCACTTTTCCTGACAGCAGCTTCACTCCGTCGATCTCGACGATATTTTTCGTCAGGTCGGCCGTTCCGCCCTGGGCCAGCTGGGTCTTCAGTTTCTGTATCTCACGGTCTTTTTCTTTGTCCTGGGCGATGTAACGGTCGATATGCGTGAGCAGGTCCGATCTCGCGGACTTCATTTTTAAGGCTATGTCAGAGATAAGGCGTTCAAGCCCGGCGACATATTTCTCCGCGGCGGCGCCCGTAACCGCTTCAATGCGGCGCGTGCCCGCGGCGACCGAAGACTCGGAAAGGATCTTGAACATGCCGATGTCTCCCGTACGCGAAACATGGGTACCGCCGCACAGTTCCATCGAGTACGGAGGCCGGCTTTCATCTTCCCTGACCGTGACGGTACGCACCTTTTCGCCGTATTTTTCTCCGAAAAGGGCCATGGCCCCGGCTTTGCGCGCTTCGTCGATGCTCATTTCCTTTATGCAGACCGGCAGATTCCCGCGGACAGCCGCGTTGACCATTTCTTCGGCCGCGTCCAGCTCCTCCTGCTTCATGCCGGCAAGATGGGTGAAATCGAAACGGAAATAGTCGGGCGTTACCAGCGAGCCCGCCTGCGTGACATGCGTCCCGAGGATCTGGCGCAAAGCCTTGTGAAGAAGATGCGTCGCGGTGTGATGGCGCATTATTGCCCGGCGGCGTTCTACGTCAATGGCCGCTGTAACGGTCATCCCCGCCTTCAATTCTCCGCGGATCACCTTGACAGTATGGACGAACATGCCCCCAACCGGCTTTTGAACGCCTGATACTTCCGCTTTGAAGGGACCGGCATCGATCGTGCCGGTATCGGCGGACTGGCCGCCGGACTCGGCGTAAAAAGGGGTCTTGTCCAGGATCACTTCCCCCGTATCGCCTTCCTTCAACGCATCCGCCGCGGCGTTGTCCCTTATGATCGCGAGGACCGTCGCGGTACCGTACATCGTTTCGTAGCCGGTAAACGCGGTGTTGCCGTATTTTTTGTTCAGAGTCGCGTAGAAGGTCATGTCTTTTTCACCGGAACCGCTCCAGGCGGCGCGGGATTTTTCCTGCGCTTCCTTCTGGGCGGCCGCGAAACCGGGTTCATCAATTTCAAGGCCCTGTTCTTTCACGATCTCGCGGGTAAGGTCGGGCGGAAATCCGTAGGTATCGTACAGTCGGAAGACTTCGTTGCCGGGGATGACGAATTTCGATGCCAGGCCGCCCCCGCCCTTAACCGTGCCCGCGCTCCGGTATCTCTCGATCACATCTTCCAGTATCTTTGTGCCGGATTCCAGCGTCTCGAGGAATTTCTCTTCTTCCATCCTCGCGATGGATGCGATGCTTTCGCGGCGTTCCATGAGGTCCGGGTACGCCTGTTTCATGATGCCCGCGACGACCGGCACCATGCGGTACAGGAATGGTTCCTTGGCTCCGTAGAGTTTCGCCTGGCGCAGCGCCCGGCGGAGTATGCGGCGAAGGACGTAGCCGCGCCCTTCGTTCGATGGAAGGATGCCGTCGGAAATAAGGAACGTGATCGCACGGCAATGGTCGGCCATCATGCGCAGTTTCGGCAGATTATCCCGTACCGGGACGTTCAGCGCGTCGCTTATGGCTTCTATCGTCGGAGTGAAAAGGTCGGTCTCAAAGACGTTCTTTTTGCCGTTCACCGCTGCTACAAGGCGTTCAAGGCCCATGCCGGTATCGATGTTTTTGCGGGGGAGCGGTCTCAGCGTTCCGTCGGCCTGGCGGTCGAACTGGGTGAATACCAGGTTCCAGATCTCAAGGTGGCGGTTGCAGCTGCAGGCCGGGCCGCAATCCGGTTTGCCGCAGCTCATTTCCGGGCCAAGGTCCAGAAGGATCTCGGAGCAGGGGCCGCAGGGGCCGGTCGGCCCCATATTCCAGAAGTTGGTCTCCTCGCCCATGCGGATGATGCGGCCGGAGGGGACGATCTTTTTCCAGATCTCTCCGGCCTCATCGTCATCCTTGTATATGGTGACGTAGAGTTTGTCCTTGGGCAGGGCCATGACGCCGGTCAGAAAGTCCCATCCCCAGGCGATGGCTTCTTTCTTGAAGTAGTCGCCGAAGGAGAAATTGCCCAGCATTTCAAAGAAGGTAAGATGGCGGTTGGTGACGCCCACCTGGTCGATGTCCGAGGTCCGGAAGCATTTCTGACAGGTGGTGGCGCGGGTAAAGGTATCCTTGCTCTGCCCGAGGAAATGCTTTTTGAACTGCACCATTCCCGCGGAAGTGAAAAGAAGCGTCGGATCTCCCGAAGGGATAAGTGAATCCGACGGGACGATCCTGCATCCCTGCTTGTTGAAGTACTCAAGAAACGACTGCCTGATGTCCGACGATGATTTCCCTGTGTCCATGATACCCTTTTTCCGGATGTATTTCCCCCGTTATGTTATTCGCTTCATACTGTCAGCGCACCGGCTTCAGCCCGGTCGGCATTTAGCATTTTAGCAAAAAAGTATTGATAAACAAAACGAAAGAGGGATTACTCCGCTTGATCCAGGATACGTCTCATCACCATTGTAAGAAGGGACGAACACAACGGGTGATCCACCCCTTCCTCCGTTTTATGATCCCGATCGTTCACCGGTCAGGCGGGGATATAGTTGTTTCGCCCAGGCTCTGATGGCGTCTTCATCGCGGAAGTCGCCTTCGGGGGCTTTCATCATGTTCTTCATCATGAAGCGCGTGAAGAAATTCATTTTTGAGAAGTCCACGACACCGGCGAAGTTGCCCGTGTCAACCGGTTTGACGACGGTTCTCGCGGGGTCCGAAAAGGCATCGGCCTTTTTGCGGTTCGCTTCGGTATCGTCTTTCATCGCAGCGCACACGACGAAATAGGCAACGGGCCTTTTCTGGAGCGCTTCACTGTTGTTCTCGACGAATTTCAGGGCTTCCGGAAGCCATTTGCCCATGTATATGCGTTTTCTTAATATGCGGCTGCTCAAGGAAACGCAGTACATTCTTTTTCAACCATTCCTGCGCCAGGGCGACGCGGTCGCCCTGTATCTCGATAGCGCCGTTCTTTACGGTCCCTCCCGGCCCGCTTGTCAATTTTGGCATAATGATCTCCGTAGGAATAGGGGACTCCTATTCCCTTCTATTCCTTTTTGCTGGAAAGCAGGGCTGTGAACTTTGTTTTCTGGTCAGGGGTGAGGGCATTGTAAGCCTGTTCGTAGGCGTCAATGACGGCGCTCTTCAATTGCAGCTGAAGTGAGCTGATCTTCTCGATCTTTTCCCTGACCGACGCGAAATCAGGAGCGGGGACACGGAGGAGCGCGTTCAGCTCCGATCTGACGGAACGGACCTCGGCGTTCTTTTCAATGGCGTCTTTCTTCAGGCCGAGGCGGAGATTTTCGATCAGATCGGCCTGTTCCGGCGTGAGAGCCAGTTGTTTTTTAACGCGTAAAAAGCGGGACAGGTTCAAGGGATCCACGTCGCCGCCGCTGCCGGTCATTGAACTGAAACTCTGGTCGGCGGCCCTCATGCCGAGTTTAGCGCGGCCGTTCATTAGTTCACGCTGGCATTCCTTATCGCCGGCAAAGGCGAAGGAGACGGCGAGTAGCGATAGAAGCACGGTGGATGCAAGAAAGTTATTCAAGTTAACCTCCAGAATATAACGGTGTTCATTGGTTCGTTAGTTCACTGGTCCATATGTTAACTACAAAACGTATTTAAGTATGAGAAAAAATCAACAAATGAACCAGTGAACGCCGTTATTGTTTAGATCATCGCGTCTGCCCGGTAGGAGCTTCTAACATACGATGCGGCGGCGCAATGGGTGAACCCTTTTTTCAGGGCGTGGGCGCGGTATGACGCGAACTGTTCGTCTGTTATATGTTCTTTGACGGGATGGTGAGCGGCGGTGGGTGCGAGATATTGGCCCAGGGTGAGAATTGAGCATCCGGCGTAACGCAGATCGTCCATGACGGACAGGACTTCTTCTCGTGTTTCCCCCAGGCCGAGCATGAGGCCGGATTTGGCTGTAAGGCCGGCGGCGGCGGCCCATGAAAGAAGCTCGAGTGAACGGCGATAATCCGCGCCCGCGCGGGTTTCTTTATACAAACGTGGTGCGGTTTCAAGGTTGTGGGCGAAAACGTCCGGTTTGGCGGCAAATACATTTTCCGCGGAATTCCGGTCGCCTTTAAAGTCCGGCACAAGGACTTCCACCTTCATGGACGGCCTTGCGGCGCGGATGGCCTGCATGGTACACGCGAAATGGGCGGCGCCGCCGTCGGGAAGGTCGTCCCTTGTGACCGAAGTTATGACAACGTAGTTGAGGTTAAGTTTGTCGGCCAGAGCGGCAATGCGCCCGGGTTCCTCAGTGTCCAGCGGAAGCGGTTCCCCCTTCTTAACGGCGCAGAATCGGCAGCCGCGGGTACAGGTATCCCCCGCGATGAGGAATGTCGCCACTCCCCTGCAGAAGCATTCGCCGATGTTCGGGCAGCGGGCAGATTCGCATACCGTATGGAGGGAAGCATCGCACAGCATTTTTTTCAGCCGCGTTATTTCCCCGAGATTAATCCGTTTTTTTTGAAAAGTGTTCATATAAAAATGATACGGGATTCAGGACACTGGACGCCTGAAGTTTGATCTAAATCCTGCTTCGCCTTCGTAAGTATTGCTCTACTTCAGTCAGGGACAGGGTGTTGAAGACGTTTTTCTTTTCGAGCCAGCCGCGCTGGGCCCAGGTGACGCCGATATCCATGTACTCGAACTGGTCAAGAGTATGGGAATCGGTGCCGATAGCGATCATGATGCCCATTTCTCCGGCCTTTTTTGCGTAATAGTCGTAGAGATCGAGGCGGTTGGGCGATGCGTTTATCTCGAGCATCTTGCCATTGTCCCTGGCGGCCTGAAGTACCGCGTCCATGTTTACGGCGTACGAGTCGCGTCTGCCGATAAGGCGTCCTGTCGGGTGGCCGAGGCAATCGACCAGCGGATGCTGCAGAGCTTTGACGATGCGGTTTGTTATCTGGTGTTCCGACTGCTTGAAGCCGCCATGTATTGAAGCGATAACGAAATCCAGCTCTTCGAGTATCTCGTCCGGGTAATCGGGACGGCCGTCGTTGAGAATATCCACTTCCGTGCCGCAAAGTATTTTTACGTCGCGGGAACAATGGTTGAAGGCCCTGATCTCTTTGATCTTTTCACGCAGCCGGGCGGCGCTCAGCCCGTTGGCGATACGCAGGCTTTGCGAGTGGTCGGTGCTTATTATCCATTCGTATCCCGATTCCCGCGCCCGCTCGCCCAGTTCCTCGATCTTATTGGCGCCGTCGCTGTAACGCGAGTGGACGTGAACGTCTCCCTTAATATCCCCGCGTTCGACCAGTTCCGGTACTTTATGGTTAAGCGCGGCATCGATTTCCCCCCGGTTCTCTCTCATGGGCGGCGGGATGTACTGCATGCCGAGGGCCTTGTACACGTCTTCTTCCGTCTTTGACGCGATGGGAGCATCTTTCTCCCCGATCTTGAAAACGCCGTATTCGCTGACGGTAAGGCCTTTCTGCCGCGCATGTTCGCGCAGAGCGACATTGTGTTCTTTGGAGCCGGTGAAATACTGCAGGGCGGCGCCATATGTGGACGGGTCGATAAGGCGGATGTCCACCTGCAACCCGTTTTCCATGACGACGCTGACCTTGGTATTGCCTTTTGCCAGCACCTGCCGCACCCGGGGCAGCGAAACGAATTGTTCGACGACCGGATCTTCCTTCCCCTTTTCCACCGCGCAGAGGATATCAATATCGCCGATCGTTTCCTTGCCGCGGCGAAGAGAGCCGGCGGGAACGATCTCCAGAATATTCCGGTTATTTCTCAACTGGCCGACAATTTCCCGGGCGATGAGTCCGGCTTCAGGCAGAAGGGCCCGATCTTTGACTTTCACCCGGAGATCGATGCCTTTCAGGATATTCTGTTCAGACTTGATGCCGAAGCCCTGAAGATCGCGGATCTTTCCAGCTTCCGCCGCATGGCGAAGCTCTTCAAGGCTGACCACCTTGAGCTTGTCGAATATGACCTTTGCCTTTCGGGGCCCCATGCCGGTCACGGTCATGATCTCAAGGAGGCCCTGCGGGAATTTCGCGCGCAGTCCTTCCAGCGCGGCCATCTTTCCCGTTTCGAGGTATTCCCTTATCTTTTCCGCCATACTGGAACCGATGCCCGGGATATTCTCAAGGCTGCCATCGCGGGCCGCGTCTTCGATGGATCCGGGGAGCGATTCCAGCGCCTGAGCGGCTCTTTCGTAGGCGATGATCCGGAATCGGTTCTCCTGTCCGGACAGCGCCAGGAGTTCCGCTATTTCAGTCAGTTGCTTCGCGATTTCTTTGTTTTTCATAAATCCCCCAATAACCGACTCGGAACAACAACGCCACGCGGGACGGTTACGAGGCCCGTTTTTAAAAACTCGTTACACGGAACGACAAGGCCGGTAACGATGCCGGTTAAAGTCGTAAACGGGCTTCGTATCCGGTGTTGTTGTTCCGTTCGTTACCCGAGTTGTAAATCAGTGCCTGAAATGCCTCATTCCGGTCATGAGCATGGCGATGTTGTGCTTGTCGGCCGCTTCTATCGAGTCGGCATCGTTTATCGAGCCGCCGGGCTGAATGATGGCGGTAACGCCGATCTCCGAGGAAGCGTTTACAACGTCGGGGAACGGGAAGAACGCGTCGGAGGCCATGACCAGAGGGAACTTCTTCTCGTTGAGGCCGTGCGTAACTGCTTTCATCTTCTCATTGGCTATGTTCAGTGAGTCGATGCGGCTCATCTGTCCGGCGCCGATACCGACTGCCTGCTTGCCGCGGACAAGGATGATGGCATTCGATTTAACGTGCTTGCAAATTGTCCAGGCGAACAGAAGCGCGTCTTTTTCCTCCGGGGTTACGTCCCGTTTGGTGATAATCCGGACTTCCTTGAGAAGGGAACTGTCCCTGTCCTGGACCAGCATACCTCCGGAAAGCGAGCGGTATTCGAGCCCCGCGGCCGAGGGATCAACCATGTTTTTGACCGGCGGTTCGAGAAGCCTGAGGTTCTTCTTCTTTGTGAAAAGTTCCCTGGCTTTTTCGGAATAAGACGGAGCAATGACGCATTCAGTGAAAAGCTTCGTGATCTCGGACGCCGTTTCCTCGTCAACTTCGCGGTTGAGGGCGATGATGCCGCCGAACGCGCTGATCGTGTCGCAGGACAGAGCCTTGCGGTAGGCTTCCGCGACGGTGGCCGCTTCAGCGCAGCCGCAGGGGTTGTTGTGCTTGATGATCGCGCAGGCCGGTTCCCTGAACTCGGCGACAAGGCGCCAGGCGGACTCGAGGTCGAGGTAATTGTTGTAGGAAAGCTCCTTGCCCTGCAGCTGCTTCGCGTTTACCGCGAAAGGAGTGTCGATCTCGACGCCGCTTCGGTAAACCGCGGCGTCCTGGTGGGGGTTCTCGCCGTAACGGAGCGTGGAGATGCGCCGCAGTGGTATGGCCGCCTGCATCGGGAATTTTTCCGTTGTGAAATAGGACGATATCAAAGCGTCGTAGTAGGCTGTATGGCGGAACGCCTTGGCCGCGAGCTCACGGCGGTATTCAGGCGTGAGGGCGCCCGCTTTGATCTTTTCGGTTAATGGGGCGTAGTCGGCCGGATCGCAGACGATCAGGACATCGTTGAAGTTCTTTGCCGCGGCGCGGATAAGTGCGACGCCGCCGATGTCGATGTTCTCGATACCCTCGTCCGTGATCTCCTTCGTCCTGCCGCCCAGTTTGGCGACGGTGTCTTCGAACGGGTAGAGGTTGACGACGACGATGTCCACCGGGTTGATGCCGTGCTTTTTGAGTTCATCCAGATGCGACGGGCGGTCGCGGCGGGCGAGAATGCCGCCGTGGATGCGCGGATGAAGGGTTTTTACGCGTCCGTCGAGTATTTCCGGTGACCCGGTAACTTCAGAGATCTCGGTGCAGGGGATCTTTTTATCTTTAAGGGTTTTGGCGGTTCCGCCGCTGGAAATGATGCTGATGCCGAGGGCATTGAGTTCACGGGCGAAGTCGACGATACCTTTCTTGTCTGAAACGCTGAGTAACGCCTGCTGGATGTTCATGGGTACGGTTCTCCTCTGGGGTTTGGAATTACAAAAGTAATTTAAAAGCGTTCACTTGTTCAATGGTTCATTTGTTCATTGACAGTACAAATTAAGACGTTGACTTTCAAATGAACCAGTGAACTAATGAACCAATGAACGCCTTTAGTGCATTTATTCATCCGGCGGAAGTTCGCTTTTCATTTCTTTCAGCACATCGCGTATGGCGTCCAAGGAAAAGCCGCGGCGGCCGAGGTAAGACGCGAGCCGCCGTGCCGCGGTTTCCGGTGGAAGCCCGTTAAGCTGGCGGAACTTCTTCTGAGCCAGCCGGCGGAGGCGTTCGCGCTCATCGTCCCTGGTCGGGCCGCTTTCTTCGAGGACCGACGCGATGATGTCGGGCGATATTCCCGCCCGTCTGAGCTCGATGCGGATGATGGACGGGCCTTTCCCCTTTTCAAATAACTGGTTTGTCCGGTCCTTCGCAAAGCGTCGGTCGTCGATATAGCCCAGGCCGGAAAGACGCGCGATCGCGTCTGTTATCGCGGCCGGAGGCAGTTCCTTGCGCGCCAGCCTGTCCTGAAGCTCCCTGCGGCTGCGGGAACGGACCTCAAGCAATCGCAGCGCGGCTTCAAAGGCTCTGCCTTTATCTTCATCCGTCAGAAGGCCTTCGCGATCTTCGGGGGAGATCTCGCGGCCCGGCGCCAGTTTCCATTTTACGGCATTCTCATCCGAGACCGAGAAGGCGTACTCGCCGTCTACGTAAACGGAACAGCGGCCCTTATGGCGTTTCTTCTGCGTGACGCGAGTGATTTTCATGATATCTTTAGGTTGAGTTGGTCGATCGCCTGATGCTCCTGGCAGCCCTGTACCCCCTGCCTGGATTTGTTGGTTATCCTTACTCACTTACTCACCAGTAATTTGGCAAGGCCGGCTTTTTCCAGTTCCCTGCGCATCAGGTCGAGATGCGTGCCCTGCCAGAACACCTTGCGGCATCCCGGGCAGCAGGTGAACAGGGTCTGCGTTTCGAACACGTAGGGCGGGACCAGGTCTCTGACGGCCTCTCGGTCGGTGACCGGGACGATCGGGACATTGCATTCCGTACAACGCGTGAAAAGCCGGTCACGGCTTAACGTCAGTTTAAGTTCCGTGATCAGCTGGCGCAGCTGATCTTCACGCCGGTCAGCGCGAATGAGCACAAGCTTCCACGCGCGTTTCCTGCTGAGCCGGTTGTCCCTTGTCAGAAGTATCCGGCTTTCCTTAAGGCTGCGCAAAACAAGGCGCTGCCGTTCATTTTCCGTGATATATTCGGTGTCGAATCCGAATACAAGGAGCCATTTTGCGAGACGGCCCAGCATGAAATCCACGAGGAACCGGGGTTCGCCGCGCGGATCCGTGCTTTTGGAAAAAGTCCCCATACACTTACCTGCCTTCAGGCGGCCTGAAGCGGAAAGGCATGCTTCAAACTGCTTGTAATTGCGACTATTCTGCGGTTGCCAGCTTGTACTTGCGGGAGCCGAGGCCCAGCTTTTCCGCATATTCGAGCTGGTGTCGCCAGTTGATCTCGGGGAAGATGTGCTTCCAGAAATCGCCGACGAAGGTTTTATTTACCATATCGGCGCTTGCCTGGTCCAGCGCGACCGGGTCGGAACTGGCCATGATCCCGATATCGGGCAGAAGCGAGGCCCCCTTTGAAGGGTAGCAGTCGCAGTACTGCGTGATGTTGTTAAGGAAATTGAAGCAGAAATGCTTTTTATCCTTTAGCGCGCCGTACACGTATTCGACGATCTTTTCCTGGACCGCGCCGGTGTTCTCGTCCCAGGGTATCCGGAAAACATCGATCGGGCAGCTCAGGATGCACTCGCCGCAGCCGACGCAGGCGGCTTCATTGAAATGTATCTTGTTGCCCTTTACTTCCAGAGCGCGCGCGCTGCACCATTTGACGCAGTGGCCGCATCCCATGCAGCGGTCGTGGTCCACCGTGGGGTGCACCCGGTCGTGCATCGAGTATTTCCCGGCACGGGTGCCGCAGCCCATGCCGATATTTTTCAGCGTGCCGCCAAAGCCCGTAATTTCATGCCCTTTGAAATGGCTCATGATCATGAGGCTGTCGGCGTAGAATATGGCGTTGGCTATGGAGACGCGCTTGAAATGCCTTAGATCGACTTTGACATCCATGCCGGTGTTCCCGCGCAGACCGTCGGCTATGATCACGGGGCATCCCGCCTTGTCAACGGTAAACCCGTGCTTTTCGGCGACGATAGAATGATGCACGGCATCCGCCCGCTGGCCGACGTAGATGGTGTTCGCGTCCGTCAGGAACGGCCAGGCGTTAACGGCCTTGATCTGTTCGGCGACCGGCTTGACCATCTCGGGACGGATGTAGCCTTTATTCCCTTCCTCGCCGAAATGGATCTTGATCGCGACGAATTCGCGTTCTTTTATGTGGTTACACGCGCCGATGGTTCGAACCCAGTCG
>CAZNYG010000028.1:0-26577 GCA_964577205.1 uncultured Elusimicrobiales bacterium
TAAGCGAATGGATCAATTCATTGTTGCGGTCCTTCCCAGACTGGAACATTTATATCTCTCCACGACTGACAGATAGCGAATATGGGGCAGGAAGAGTCCTAGCACAACTGAAAGACCGCGAGAATGTGCGATATGTGGACTCGTTGCATCTTTCCGTCTCAATGAGATCCTTCCGAGCAGAAAAGGTGTCACTGTTAGTCAAGCAATTACTGGACCTTGAAAGTGAAGAAGCTCGTCGAACCCTTCGTGAGATTCAAGACAAGTATCCAATCATGCTCACTCGCAATCTCAATACTGCAAAACAGTGGTTGAGGAGTAAAGCATTAGGCAATCAGCGCTTCGGATTGATCGCCTCATCATATGCTTACAGGCTCAAGCCGCATGCTATTGATGTGAAAGCGGAGATAGATCCTATCCATTGGTTTTTACATGAGAAAGAGGATGTGCGCTCTTCATACTACCTTGAGGATGCTGCGACCGAGTTCCATGTGCAGGGATTGGAACTGGACTGGGCTTGTGTCACTTGGGATGCAGATTTCCGCTATTCGCACGCGGGTTGGCAGCACCGCTCATTTTGTGGGCATAAATGGAATCACATAAAGAAGGATGAACGCAAAGCCTACCAGAAAAATGCATACCGAGTCCTCCTCACCCGCGCCCGTCAAGGCATGGTGATTGTAGTCCCCGAAGGCGACGCTAATGACCCCACAAGACATTCAAGTTTCTATGATGCCACTTATGACTATTTGAAGGGTATTGGTTTTGAGGTGTTGTGAGAAATAATGAGTACAGACTTGAGTTTGATTAATACAATATAGCTTTCACAAATTATCACTTGCAATTGAAACTACATTCCACAGCAAAAGGCTCTCTTGTTATATATTCAAAGAAAAATGAGTTAATGATGGCTTTAAACCATGAAAGACCAATGTCCATCTTGCATCTTAAGATTTACATAACTCCCCCGGCCCCTCTTTGAGCGTAAAGAGGGGAGAAAAACGTTTGATCAGGCTCTTTCCGGGAACGGGAGGAGCTTTTATTTCATAACGCGAGCCGGGTTGACAGGTATTGACTTGCATACGGCAAAGAGATAGAATGGAGCCGGGCTTTGCGTTTTCATATCTCCATACCGCGTCCGATCCGGGCATTCCAGAATATAGTTAAAATCAGAGCAGTTCCCGAAAGTTTTTTTCGATGCCTCTCCTTTCATGGAAAGGAGTGCGCTTTATTTCAGGGCAGTTGTCATCAGCCCTTGGGAGGCCGTTCTATGCTGGGTCTTGAAGGAGCCGGGGTCGTAGTGGCTTATCTGCTTTGCGTCGCCTGCGCGTTGTTGTGCGTGGCCTATGGGATCATGAACTGGAACAAACCGCCTGAAGACCAGTCGAGGGAGATCGAAGAGGAAATGAAGTGGGAAAAGAAGGATACGAATATCTCCGAACAGCTTTAGGAGGAACCCAGTGAATCTTTTACTGCTCATTTTCATCGTGATAGTTTACCTGCTTATCACCGCCTACCTCGGGTATCTGGGATACCGGCAGACCAAAACCTCGGCCGATTACCTGGTCGCGGGAAGAAAAACGCATCCGTTCGTCATGGCCCTTTCGTACGGGGCCACTTTTATCAGCACGTCCGCGATCGTGGGTTTCGGCGGCGCGGCCGCGGTGTTCGGCATGGGGCTTCTGTGGCTGACCGTCATGAACATTTTCGTGGGTATTTTCATCGCGTTCGTGTTTTTCGGCAAGCGGACCCGCAAGATGGGCCACAATCTGGACGCGCACACATTCCCGGAACTGCTCGGCAAACGGTTCAAATCGCGTTTTCTTCAGGCGGCTTCCGGCGTGGTGATCTTTTTAGGCATGCCGCTCTATGCCGGTTCGGTGATGATCGGCGCCACTCAGTTCATCTGCCAGACGCTGAACATCAATTATGAGGTGGCCCTGCTTTTTTTCACCGCCATCGTAGCGGTATACGTGGTCATGGGAGGCCTTAAGGGCGTCATGTACACCGACGCTTTCCAGGGCACGGTCATGTTCATAGGTATGGGTTTTCTCCTGGTATTCACCTATAACCTTCTCGGCGGCGTGGTGAACGCTCATCAGGCTTTGTCAGCGCTCAAGGACCAGGCCGTCCAGATATTCGGCGCCAAAGGGCACCTGGGATGGACCAGTATGCCGCAGGCTGGTTCCGTGCTGTGGCTGCAGCTGGTGACCACTATCGTGATGGGCGTGGGCATCGGCGTGCTGGCGCAGCCCCAGCTTATAGTCCGTTTCATGACCGTCAAGAGCAACCGCGAACTGAACAGGGCGGTACTGGTGGGCGGCGTATTCATTCTGATGATGACCGGCGTGGCGTTCGTGGTCGGAGCGCTTTCCAACGTTTACTTCGTTAACAATCCCGCTTTCGGAAAGATAGCGATGCTGGCGGCCGGCAAGAACGTGGACAATATCATCCCGTTGTATATTACTTCGGCGATGCCCTGGTGGTTCACATCGGTGTTCTTCGTTACGCTGATGGCGGCGGCCATGTCAACGCTCAGTTCCCAGTTCCACACCATGGGTACCGCGGCGGGACGCGACGTTTACGAAAAAGGGCTGGGCCACCAGCAGAAGAACTCGATCTCCGTGACGCGCGTCGCCATGTCGTTCGGCATCCTCATCAGCCTGTTCGTCGCCTACTTCCTGCCGAAGTTCCTCGAGCAGGGTTCGGCTATCATCGCGATCGGCACTTCCATATTCTTCGGGCTCTGCGCCGCGACGTTCCTGCCGATGTACTTCGGCGCGCTCTACACGCGGCGCATCACCCGGGCAGGCGCGCTGGCCGGATTCTTCGGAGGATTCCTGAGCAGTTCGCTGTGGATCGCTTTCGTCCATTCAAAAGAGTCGGCGCCTCTCGGCCTTAGCAAACTGATCTTTGGAGTGGACACTCTCGCGGGGGTTTCGAACTGGCAGTTCGTGGATCCGTTGATCATCTCGCTGCCCGTTTCCATCGTCCTGACCTTCGCGGTCAGCGCTTTCACCAAAGCGCCGGATAAAGAACACCTCGACTTCTGTTTTAAAGGAATAACAACGCCCACCCGTTCCTGAACCGACTGCGTGTCAACGCGGGCGATCTCTCACGGGCCCGGGGTTCCATCAACCCCGGGCCCGTTTTGTGCGCGCGGCACGCGCGTTGACGCGTGGCCGTTTATTAAACTTCATGAAAGAATCGCTTTTTGATAGAATGATAATGTTGCCCGCCGGCCTTCCCGGTTGGCAGCCGGTGACGGATACAACATGAAAAAATAAAGGAGTGCGCGACATGCTTTCGTCTTTTCTGCGGCAGGTTTATTTTCAGAACACGGTTTACGATTATCTCACGGCCATCGGGCTGTTCACCGCGCTGGCGCTGTTGATCGTACTTATCAGGATCGTGGTGATAAGGCGGCTGACGGCCCGGGCCGCGAAAACGAAGACTACCTTCGATGATTTTCTGATAAAGCACATCGGCGGCACGCTCCTTCCCCTGCTTTTCTATGGATCCTTTACCCTGAGCGTCAAGGGACTGGAGTTGAATTCCATGATCAGCCGGGGCATTTACATAGCCGGCATGATCTTTATGACCGTCATGGGATTGAAATTCGTCATGTCCCTGATGGATTACGGGATCGGCGCCTGGAACAGGAAAAACGGCGGCGGAGAAACACGCCTGCGGAGTTTGAAGGGCGCGGTTATGGCCGCGAAGGTGATCCTGGCGGGCCTCGCGTTACTATTGGCGCTGGACAACATGGGCATCAGGATCTCGGCGCTTGTCGCGGGCCTTGGTATCGGCGGCATAGCGGTGGCCTTCGCCTCCCAGGCGGTGCTGGCGGATCTGTTCAGTTTCCTGGTGATACTTTTCGACCGTCCTTTTGAACTGGGTGATTTCATAATCATCGACGATCTGATGGGAACGGTGGAGCATATAGGCGTAAAGACCACGCGCCTGCGCAGCCTTAACGGAGAACAGCTGATCATTTCAAACACCAATCTGACCAACGCGAGAGTAAGGAACTTTAAAAGGATGCGCCAGCGGCGCATCGTTTTCAAGCTGGGGATAACCTATCAAACATCCACCGCTCAGTTGAAAGAGATCCCGGGGCTGCTTAAGAACATCATTGCCGGAATAAAGGGGGCATCCTTTGACCGGGCGCATTTCCTGTCATACGGTGATTTCGCGCTTGTGTTCGAAGTCGTTTATATCGTCCTTGACAGTGATTTCAATCATTATGCCGATATTCAGCAGGAGATCAATCTCAAGATCAAGGAGGAGTTCGAGCGCAGGAGAATAGAATTCGCGTACCCGACCCAGACGGTTTTTGTCCGCACGGCAGGCTGACGCTGAAAGGGCGCGCGCCGATACTAAACCTTATCCGCGTGAATATCACAAAAAAATTTCATGTATTCCTGAACAAGTTCCTTTGTGACGCATATAATGTGAACAGGCGCACGCAGTGATTGGCCGGTTCCGGAAAACCATTGATTTTTTTGATATTTTGTGCATACTATTACCAGGAAAGCCATATGTGACTGTGGATAGTGAGAGATTTCGGGGCGAGGAGGTTCTCCCATGTATCGATTCTGCGTGCTGGTTCTTTTCTGTGTTTTGTTTCAGTTACCATCGCCGTACGCGTATGAAGTTGTCCCTGCCGGCGCGCCCGTGCAGTTAGACGCGCAGCAGCAGCAGCAGGTTCCTGCCAGAGTCAACGAATCCATCGACACCTCCGCTTTAAAAGATCAGGCCGATCAGAACAAATCGACAACCCCGATCGCCGCGACATTAAAAAGCCAGGTCAGCGCTTACGTTAAGGAGCTAATTGACAAACTGCGCAAGAGCACATACGACGGCGATGTCGCGGTCAAGTTATACAAGCAGCTTGATTTTGACCGCAACGGGAAATGCGATGACAGGGACGCGGCTGCCGCCGCGAAAGATCCTCAGGGGAGCATAAAAAAGCTGGCAAAGGTCCTCGCGGACAGCGCCGCGGACCACAACTTTGTGTTTGACACGCTGTGTCCTGAAACCACAAAAACATCTCTCGCCATCCAGGCTCTTAACGAGGCGTTCGAAAAAGAGATCGGGTCGTCGCTCGCGTCCGCTCCATTACAAAAACGCCAGCAGATCCTTAAGAAATTTATGGAAAGCGGAATGAAGTCCGGATTCAGGTTGTTCCAGCAGGCATTCAAGGCGCTCTGCGCCGCCAGGATGGATAAGGCCGTGGAACTGGTTACCACAACGTTCGGGTACAGTTCCGCCAAAGACGACGAAAATGGCAAGATCAACATGATGCTGGAATATCTGATCCCTCAATCCTTAAGCGCGGGGCAGCTGGCGAAGTTGATACAGTCGAAAAGCCCGACGGGCAGAAAGATCGATGCTTCAGTATCCGCTCAGCTGCTGACAGGATGTGCCCGCAATAACGGCGGCCAGGCCGCCTGGGAAAAGGCGATCGAGACGCTCCTTTCCATGCCGGGAAAATGGAACGAGCTGCTCGGAACGATCAAGGAGGAACTGACGGAAAATCCTCCCATGAGGGATCAATTCTTCCTTGATCTTCTGTCGCAGGTTCAAAAAGGGAAGTCCGGTTCGACAGCGGCAAGTTTATATAAGGCATGCGCGGCAAAGGGAGTTTTCGTCGTTGACAAAAATGTCGACCTGACAAAGAAATACTCGGAAGCACAGTGGAAAAACATACTGACGAAAGCGAAATCATCTTTGACAAAAGCGGCGGCTGCCGCGATGATCAAGGATGAGAAGTGGATGCGCTCTTACTTTTTCGCGAATGACGCGAAAAAAGGGCTCGTCATGAAAACGCAGCGGAGTGACGCCGAGCTTCAGGGCGCGTTCCGTGCCGGTACGGCTGAAAAGTGGTATGGCCTTTTGACGAACGCGGACGAGAAGAAAAAATACATTCAGCGCGTTCTGAGCATTGACACGACGAATTACAAAAAATACGTCGTCACGAATGAGCTGTCAGAACAAGTTTTTGTCTGCCATAATTACGCGCGGCAGATGACGATGGCCGGGGAGGGTCCGGCAAAGGCTCAGCCGCAGGATCCCGCGGGGCTCGCGCGGGAAGGATACACGCTGCCCCTGTATTCATACGGCATTCCGATAAAGTATGTCAATGTGACTAATTATACCGCGGATTGGTTTCACGGGATCAACGCGGTATTTATAGGTTCGGCGAAAGACAGCATAAAGGACCAGTCCAAATGGCTGTTTTTCGAGCCGCAGGACGACGGCCTGGTTCAACCGGGATCCAGCAGCATGAACAGCATGCCGCTGGACAAGACGGGGAAAAATAACACGGTCAATATCGAAGAGCATACAAAGATCGGGCCTTTTGAGGCGGGAATAATAAAGTCACTTGTGTATTTTCGCGTCAATTCCAAGGGCAAATTGGAAAATTACACGCCGACAGATGATGACGGGGCTACGGCCAGGTAATTACTGCTGTCGGGGCCGCGTTCAGGGGAAACAGGAGAAACACTATGAATAGATTTCTTGTCGTAACGGCAGCTGTGTTTTATATGTGCGGGAGCGCTTTCGTATACGGCGCGGAAAAAGGGAACAAGAAAGCTCTTTTTTATCATGAAGCTGAGGTGGCAAATCCGTCCGCTCTCGAATCCCGCTACGCTGGATTTGCCGAGCTGCGCGATGGAAAGCTTGTGGTGGAAGTGGACGACGCGGAGTTCGCCGAGTTCCTGAACTCGGCCGCGTACCGGCAAGGCGGCAGGGCGCGTGAAATTGTGAGTTCGACGGGCAAACGCATCACGACTGGCGGGTTCCAGCGGCTGGAGCCGGGGACAACCGAGCACTTCAAGCACGTCGTGGAACGCGCGGGGAACTATGGATATGAGAGCCGGGATGCCGGCCTTTAGATTTAGACGTTCCTGATCTTTTTTCAAAAAGAGAAGGCGCTTCGATCAATAGTGATCGAGGCGCTTTTTTTTATGCGCGAGGCGCGCGCGCACGCTTGATCAATAGTGATGTGTTTACTGCGGCCGTTATTAAGCTGACGGGAACGCGTATATTTGATATACTTACGATGGCGGCGGCGGTTTTGAAGCGGCAAAAAGGTTAACCTTGAAAAATTTTAAAATATTTTTATTGTCTTTCTGTATCGCGGCAGGCGCAGCCGCGGCATACGCGGCGGATTTTCCGAAGCCCGCGGGATGGGTGTCGGATTATGCCGGAGCGATGGATGAGGCCTCCAGGGGAAAAACCGAGGCGGTCATTCGCGAACTGGAACAGAAAACCTCGGCGGAGATCGCGGTGGTGACGATCAGGAAACTGGAAGGCGGCACGGTAGAATCGTATGCCGCCGGTCTTCTCAGCGCGTGGGGTGTCGGGAAAAAGGGGAAAGATAACGGCGTTCTTATCCTTGCCGCCATCGAAGACCGCAGGATGCGCATTGAAGCCGGCTACGGGCTTGAAGGGATACTTACCGACGGAAAAACCGGCGCGATACTGGACCGGTACGTGGTGCCGCAGTTTAAAGCCGGGAACTACGGCGAAGGGCTCTTTCAGGGAACTCTGGCGGTCGCCTCGGTGATCGCGAAAGATGCCGGCGTTGAGATCACCGGCGGGCTGTCCGTTGAACCAGAGAGGCCGCGGCCGAGCCCGCTCAAAACGACCGTGCGTATTTTATTCCTGATTATCCTTTTCTTTATCTTTATCCGCAATCCTTTCCTTCTTCTCCTGCTGCTCGGCGGCGGCGGCCGGGGTGGCGGCGGCGGAGGGTTCGGAGGGGGATTCGGCGGGTTTGGCGGCGGCAGCAGTGGCGGCGGCGGCGCTTCGCGGGGCTGGTAAGAGGAGCGGATATGGAAGTTATATTGGAAAAACTCGTTGAAGGACTCAAGAAGGCATATGGGCCGCGGCTGCGGTCGCTGGTACTGTACGGTTCCCGGGCGAGCGGCGAGGAAACCCCGGGATTTTCGAATTACAATATCCTCGTCATACTGGATGATGTTTCCTTTGAACAGCTCCATGTGGGCGGTATCCTGTCAAAGTGGGTACGGCAGGGGAATCCGCCGCCCCTGGTTTTTTCGAAGGAGCTGTTCCGGAATTCCGCGGATATCTTTCCCATAGAGTTCCTCGACATGAAGGACAAACACCGCATCCTTTTCGGCGAGGATCCTTTCAACGGCCTGAACGTGGACCTCAAGCATCTGCGCCACCAGTGCGAGTTCGAAATGACCGGCAAACTGCTCAAACTGCGTCAGGCGTACATGGCGATAGCAGGGAAACCGAAAGAAACGCGGCGGTTGATGACCGATTCATTGTCGTCGCTGCAGGTGGTCATCCGCCATATACTGCGGCTGTATAACGAGACGCCGCCGGCGCTGAAAAAGGACGCGGTTCGCTCGCTGGGCCGGTTCATCGATTTCGATCCGGAAACGTTCGAAAAAGTGCAGTTGATTAAACAGGGCGACAGAGATGCCCTCGGGATGGATCCTGAGGCGATGATGGAAAAATATCTCGCGCAGGTGGAAAAGATCGCGGCGGCGGTGGACGGGATGGATCATTGAACTCCCCCCAGCCCCCTCTTTGTGAGTAAAGAGGGGGTGACAGGCCCCCTAACCCCCAGCCCCCTCTTTGGAATAAAGAGGGGGAGATGCTGATCACTTAACTACCGCCTGAGGATACGGGGGGGATGGCTGCATAATATTCGGCTTTGAGATAAAAGACGGGAGAGAAGCGATTGGAAAGAAAGTTGACGAACGGAGGAAACAATGAAGAAGGGGCTTATCGTACTTGGGGTTCTGGTGCTGCTCGTCGTGATATTCGCGGGAAGTTTTATCGGGCGCTATAACAGGATCGTGACACTGAATGAGAACATCGCCGGCGAGTGGTCTCAGGTCGAGTCCCAGCTGCAGCGGAGGAACGACCTGGTACCCAATCTGGTAAATACCGTCAAGGGATACGCCGCGCACGAGAAAGAGGTATTCCAGTCCATCGCGGAGGCCCGCTCAAAGCTGGCCGGAGCCCGCACTGTGGACGAAAAGGTCAGGGCCAACGAGCAGATGGACAGCGCGCTCGCCAGGCTTCTCGTCATCGTGGAACAGTACCCGAACCTGAAAGCGAACGAGAATTTTATCCGGCTGCAGGACGAACTGGCCGGCACCGAGAACCGCATCGCGGTGGAACGCCAGCGTTACAACGGGTCGGTTCTCTCCTATAACACGGCGATCAAAACTTTTCCCGGCAATGTCATCGCTTCGATGACGGGCTTTTCTCCGCGGGATGCTTATTTCAAAGCCGAAGAAGGGGCAAAGCAGGCGCCCAAAGTCGAGTTTTAATTCAATATCAGGAGGCTTTTGTAATGCCACAGAGAAACGGTCAGAACCCCGTCAGAAAAACAAACAATTATGAGCATGGAAGCAATACATCGAAGGACACTTTGAACGCGAACGGCAAAAAAGCCGACGGCAGCGGTACGTGCCCGGCATGCAAAGCGGAAGTCCCGTTCAAACCCGGGTTCCGATTTTCATCTTTGGAGTGCCCGAAGTGCGGAGCATCGATGGGAAAAAAATAAAGTACCGTGTCCCGGCGCGCGGGTGCAGTGTATGGTTTCATGCCTGCGGCAGGGCATCGAGTTCTTCCCAGCGCGCATAGGTTTTCGCGAGGGCGGTCTCTATTTCGGCAAGGCGGGATTTTGCCCTGGCGACAAAGCCCGGCTTCCGGCAGAGTGACAGATCCGCCATTTGAAGATGGATCTGCTGTCGTTCGGCTTCCAGTTTTTCGATGAGAGAGGGAAGATCCTGAAGTTCTTTCTTTTCCCGGAACGTCATTTTCCGGACGGTCTCCGCGCTCTTTCGCGCGGGGACTTTTTCTTTTTCTGCGGCGGGCGGGACGGAGGGGCCCGGGGTATTGGCCAGCTGGCGTTCCCAGTCGTCATAGCCGCCGACGAACTCGTTGACCGTCCCGTCTTTACCGAAGATCAGGGCGGAAGTTACGACGTTGTTCAGGAATTCCCGGTCGTGGCTCACGACGATAAGCGTTCCTTTGTATTCAAGGAGGACTTCTTCCAGCAGTTCCAGCGTTTCAGTGTCCAGGTCGTTGGTCGGTTCGTCGAACACGAGCAGGTTGGACGGCGAGATGAAAAGTCTGGCCAGCAGCAGCCGGTGGCGTTCGCCGCCGGAAAGCAGCCTGACGCGCGTGCGCGCCCGTTCGGAAGTGAACAGGAAATCCTGCAGATAACTGACGACGTGGCGCGGTTTCCCGTTGATAAAGACCGTGTCACCGCCTTCCGGGACAAGGTTTTCCCAGACGGTCTTTTCAGGGTCGACGCCTTCGCGCAGCTGGTCGAAATACAGGGGAAGGACCTGCGCTCCGAGTTCGATGCTTCCCCGCAGCGGCGGTAGTTTTCCCAGCAGCAGGTTCAAAAGCGTGGTTTTTCCGGAGCCGTTGGGCCCGATGATCCCCACGCGGTCGCCGCGGGTCAGGCCGAACGAAAAATTGTCGATGACGCGCTTTGGGCCGTAGGCGAATGAAACGTTCCGGGCCTCAAGGACGCGGTCGCCGGAACGCCGGCCGGCGTTGATGGCCATGGAAACCTGGCCGGTACGCTCGCGCCGTTTCTTCCGTTCCTCCCGCATCTTCAGGAGAGCCCTTACCCGCCCTTCGCACCGCGTCCGCCGCGCTTTGACCCCCCGGCGGATCCAGGCTTCCTCCTGTGCCAGCTTCTTGTCGAACCGCGCCCACTCTTTTTCTTCGTTGTCGAGGACGGCCTGTTTGCGTTCAAGGAACGTCGGGTAATCGCAGCTCCAGTCGACTATTTTGCCGCGGTCTATCTCCACGATGCGCGTAGCCAGCTTCCTGAGCAGCCGCCGGTCGTGTGTCACGAAGAGTACCGTCAGCTTCGACGAGATAATGAAATCTTCAAGCCAGACGATGGATCCGAGGTCCAGGTGGTTGGTCGGCTCGTCCAGAAGCAGCGCGTCCGGCTCCCGGGCCAGCGCCCGCGCCAGCAAAACGCGGCGGCGCATCCCGCCGGACAGCGACGAAAAATCGGCATCGGGATGGACGCCCACCTGCTCGAGGACCCGCCGGATGACGGTTTCGGCCTTCCATCCTTCCCGGTCGGTGATCTCGCGCTGCAGCCTGTCAAGCGCCTCATGGCCCGACTGAGCGGCGAGCAGCCGGTAATACGCGGCCAGCGTTTCTCCCATCGGGCCGGCGCCTGAGGCGACGGTTTCGAACGCGGTTCCGGCAATGGTGTCGGGGACTTCCTGCTGAAGATATGATATTTTCAGTCCCGGCGCGATGCCGATATCGCCGGAATCCGGTTTCCGTTCCCCGGCAATTATGCGCATGAGCGTGGATTTCCCGGAGCCGTTGCGCCCAAGAACGCAGACACGCTGGCCCTTGTGGATGTCCAGTGAAATATCATCAAGAATAGGAGGTTCGCCGAAGGAAATGCTTATATTACGCAGACTGATAAATGCCATGCGTGACGCCTTTCATTAGTGATCAGTCACTCTACCAAAATAAGGGTTGCCCGCGCAAGCACGGGTTTCAACGAAGAGGGGAAGAGATTTTGTATAATATGGCAGGGGGAAAGAGGTGATCATGAATACACCGAAAAAACAGTACGCGAACGAGGTGCTGAACACCATAGCCGCGCGGCGCAGTATCCGCATGTTTACCGACCAGCCGGTCAGTGACGAACACCTGAACGCTGTCCTTACATCGGCCAACCAGGCGCCTTCGGCGCACAATCAGCAGTCGTGGAAGTTCATCGTGCTTGAAGGCGCGATGAAGGAATCCCTTGCCAGCCTGGTCAATACCCGCTCCGGGGAGTTCCCGCGCCCTTCCAGCGTCCTTCTGCGCATGGCGGCCCGCAGTATCGCCAGCGCTCCCCTGGTTGTCGCGGTAGTGAATACCGGCAAGATGGTGCGGCACGGGACGGACCTTTTCAAGATCAACAAAGAGATCGCCCACGATTTTTTCCGCGTCATGGAGATCCAAAGTTCCGCCGCCGCGGTGCAGAACCTGCTGCTTGCCGCCGCGTCGCTGGGCCTTGCCACCGTGTGGCTCGGCATTCTGATCCTTGTTCAGGATGACGTCCTGCAACTTCTGGGGGAACCCAAAGGCGAGTTCATGGCCGTTATCCCCGTCGGATATGCCGCGGTCCGGCCGGCGTCCGGCCCGCACAAGCAGCCGCTGGAACAGATCGTCCGGCGCTTAAAGTGAGTACATCTCCTGCCGCTGCTGTTTGACGCGGGGATCGGAAAGGTATTCGTCGTAGGCCATCGGTTTGTCGAGGATGCCTTTCGGGGTCAGTTCGATGACGCGGGTCGCGATCGTCTGGATGAACTGGTGATCGTGCGAAGTGAACAGCACGGTGCCTTTGAAGTCGATCAGGCCGTCGTTCAACGCCGTGATGGATTCCAGGTCGAGATGATTGGTCGGTTCGTCGAGGATAAGGACGTTGGCGCCGGAGAGCATCATCCGCGCCAGCATGCAGCGCACTTTCTCTCCTCCGGAAAGAACTGTAGCCATTTTCTGCGTTTCATCGCCGGCAAACAGCATCATGCCGAGAAAGCCGCGTATGAACGTTTCCTCTTTTTCCTTCGAGTACTGCCGCAGCCAGTCGACGAGGTTGACCTCCCGCGTGAAATAGTCCGCGTTATCCTTGGGAAAATACGATTGCGTCGTGGTAACGCCCCATTTGTACGTCCCGCCGGAGGCCGGCTCCTTCCCTTCAAGCGCCTGAAAAAGAGCGGTGACCGCCCTGCGGTTCCTGCCGACGAAAGCCACCTTCTCGCCTCTGTTGATCGTGAATGATATATCTTTGAACATGAGCTCGCCTTCCGACGAAGCGCTGAGGTTCTCCACGGACAGCAGGTCGTTGCCGGCCTCGCGGTCCGGCTTGAAATGGACGCGGGGATAGCGCCGGGACGACGGTTTCAGGTCTTCGAGGGTTATCTTGTCCAGCAGGTTCCTGCGCGCGGTTGCCTGGCGCGCTTTTGAAGCGTTGGCGCTG
The DNA here is from genome assembly GCA_964577205.1 of uncultured Elusimicrobiales bacterium. Taxonomy (GTDB): domain Bacteria; phylum Elusimicrobiota; class Endomicrobiia; order Endomicrobiales; family CAIRNS01; genus CAZNYG01. The sequence continues at coordinate 13,010 of CAZNYG010000028.1, forward strand.
AACCGGGCTATGAAGGCCTTGAGCTCTTCGATCTTCGTCTCCATTTTTTTGTTGAAATCCTTCTTCTGCTGGAGCGCCAGTTCGCTTGCCTGCCGCCAGAAATTGTAATTGCCGGTGAACAGTTCTATGCGGTTGAAATCTATGTCGGCGATGTGCGTGCACACCTTGTCGAGGAAATGGCGGTCGTGCGAGACGACGATGACCGTGTTCTCGAAATCCAGGAGGAACTCTTCCAGCCAGGAGATAGTCTCCACGTCAAGATTGTTGGTGGGTTCGTCCATCAGGAGGATGTCCGGGTTGCCGAATAAAGCCTGCGCGAGAAGCACCCGCACTTTTTCGCCGCCGTTCAGTTCTTTCATCTTTTTCGCGTGCAGTTCTTCCCTGATATCGAGGTTGCTGAGTAGAGTGGCCGCTTCCGATTCCGATTCCCATCCGTTCAGATTGGCGAACTCGGTCTCAAGATGGCCGACGCGGATACCGTCCGCGTCGGAAAAATCCGCTTTCGCGTACAGCGCGTCCCGTTCCCGCATTATGGAAAAAAGCTGTTTGTGGCCCATGATGACGGTTTCGAGCACCGGGATCTCGTCAAACTCGAAATGGTCCTGTTTGAGCACGGCCAGCCGCGCGTTGGGCGGCATGGAGACTGTCCCGTGCGTGGGAGGGATCTCTCCGGAAAGGATCTTGAGAAAGGTCGATTTTCCCGACCCGTTGGCCCCGATCAGCCCGTAGCAGTTGCCGGGCGTGAATTTTATCGACACGTCTTCAAAAAGAACCCTCTTCCCGAAAGAGAGGGTGACATTATCCGCGGTAAGCATGGCAGCGATTCCTCTGGATTATTCCACAACGGCGATCCCCCGGGTGTTCCGAACGGGGGAAGGCGGTACTCCAAAAAAAAGCGCCTCACGTGACACTGTCGTGAAGCGTCACCTTATTATAGCACATTCCCGCCGGCAATCCAAAACCGCCTTGGTGGTGGAATTTCAATTTGTGTCAATTGAAAAAGTCTTTCGCGCGTCATTCCCGCGAAAGGCAGGGGTTTTTCAATCGGCTCAATTTGCATTTTGCGGAAAAAAAGCCGTCTTTTCCGGGAGGCTTTTTTATATGGGTTCCTCATGAGGCAGTTCAGGATAGGTCGGGGGGACAAAAGGCACGGCGGGTTCTATGACCCTCATGGATTTCCATTTTCCGATGCGGAACCGCAGGAAGAAGGAAATACCGAGCAATGCCGCGTAAAAGGATGCCAGCGTCCATCCGGCAAAAATGCCGCGATGGAGTATGTGCAGGGTGATATATGTGGGAATGACCAGCGCGAATATAGAGTAGAAGACGATAATCCGCATGATGAAACGCGTGTCGCCGGCTCCCTTGAGCGCCGAGGCGAACACAATGTTCATCGCGTCGAACAGAGAGTATACGGCCACGAACCTGAGCAGTACTGTGACAAGTGATTCTATTTCCGCGAACCGCGCCGGATCGGCGTGCGCCGCGTAGGCCCCCGTAAAAATACCAGGCGTCAGGACGTAAAGGGACGATACAACAGCCAGATAGAAAAAGGTAAGGTGAAAACCGGAAAACGCGCTTTTTTCGGCGAGGTCGGGCCTCTCTCTGCCCAGGTATTGTCCTGTCAGGACCGAGACCGCTATACCGCATCCGAGCATTGGCATGAATGCCAGCGTGCTGATATTGAAAGCGATATTCGTGGCCGCGAGAGGCGCGGTTCCCAGCGTTCCCATGATGAGAACGAACGCGGTAAAGCCCGCCATGTCGAGGCAGAAATGGATGCCGCTGGGAAGCCCGAAGCGGATCAGCCGTTTCAGCAGATCGGTATCGATCCTCATGCCCTTAAGGATGTGGTATTCTTCCAAATATTTGCGCCGGGAGATCAGGGCAAGGTATAGAACGAAGGTCGAGCAGGACGCGATGATGGTCGCGATAGCCGCCCCCTTGATGCCGAGTGGAGGAAAACCTCCGTTACCGAATATCAGCAGATAATCGAATACGATGTTTACCAGGGTGCCTGTCATGTTGGCCGCTACCAGCACCCATGTTTCCCCCCGTCCCGCGAAAAAACCGGAAATCGCGGCGGAAGCCAGCGCGGGGAATGCGCCGAAAGTCAGTATCCTGAAATAGGTCATTTCATGCACACGTATTTCCGGAGCGTGGCCGATGGTGTTGAATATCCAGGGCGTAAGAGGGACAAGAACGAGCATCAGCAGCGCTCCGGCAAAGGAAAGGAAAACTCCCTGCCACAGCGACGGCCCGATCATGGGCCGGCGATCCGCGCCATAATACTGGGCTATAAAGACATCCACATAGCTGACCGTCCCCAGGAAAAGGCTGAAGACCACGAAATTGACCATGCCGGCCGGCATCGACGCTGCGATCGTTTCCGGAGAATACCAGGTCAGGAACATCCTGTTGACGAAATGCTGGATGGACCAGGCCCCGGTACTGAGGATGAGAGGAAAAGCGATAGCGATGAATTCGCGGTAGCCGCCTTGTTCCTTCCATCGTTTTTGAAATCGTTCCCAGAGATGTGTCATACGATCATTATACCATACAACGGCACAGCTGAAAAAATGATACGGGGAATCATGGTTTTCTGTTGACAGTATCGTGTCATAAAGTTACAATTTACGCGGCACAGATGTGCTGCGATACGGCCGGCAGTAAGGCTATGCCCCCCGGGAGCGGCTCAGTATTGGAAATCCCGCGTAAAACCGGTGAATGGCCGGAACTTTATTCTTTAACATGGTGTCTTTTAATAAGATGAACGTTGATCGCGAACATTCGGAAAAAGAACTGGTCAAGGCGGCCGCTGGCGGCGACCGGGAAGCTTTTGCAGCCCTCGCGCGCGCCGCCGCGCCGGCGGTCTATTCGCTGGCATACCGCCTTACGGGGAATAAGGCCGATGCCGACGACATCGCCCAGGAAACGATGGTCAGCGCGTGGCGCCATCTGGGGACGTTTGAATGCCAGTGCTCGTTCGGCAGCTGGGTGTACCGTATCGCGGTCAACCTCTGGAAGAACAGGGTCAAGTACGAGAAACGCCGGTTCTTTTACGACCATTTTTCACTGGACGCGAACAGCCGAGGGGACGACGAGGACGGCCCTTCGGCGCCGCAGATACCCGACGAAGGGCCCGACCCGCTGACGGCGGCCGAACGCTCGAATGAATCCGAAAGGGTGCAGCGGATGCTGTCCCGCCTTGAACCGGAAGAACGCTCGATGATACTTCTCAGAGAGATCGAGAACAAAAGCTATGAAGAGATAGCGGCTCTGCTGGAATGCCCCCTGGGTACGGTGAAATCGAGGATCGCCAGGGCGCGGGAAGCGCTGCGGCGCGTGTGGGTGGAATGCCATGAAATGTGATGAAATAAGAGAACGCCTCTCGCTCTTTATCGACGGCGTATTATCCGGTGCTGACGCAAAGGCTTTCGAAGAACACATTGCCTCGTGCGCAGAGTGCCGCCGCCTGCTGGAAGAGACGCGCCAGGCGGTTTCCTCGGTAAAAAGCGCCGGGCCGGTTCCGCTGCCCGCGGATTTCATGGTCCGGCTCAACGAACGGCTGGACAGGGAAATGGAAAGGAAAGGCGGCAAAAAAAGCATATTCGCGGTCTTTCCGTGGCCGACGATGGCCGCGGTGCTGTCTCTGCTTATTGTCGTTTTCGCCGCTAAGGAGACCATGCGGCCGCCCGCGCAAATTATGAAAGAGTCGTCCCCTGCCGCTGTTGCCGGCACTGAGAAAGCCAAGGCGGAGATCATTCAGGAGCCCGCCTTGCAGGCCGGGGGACCCGTCCCGGGAGGGACAGAAAGTCCGGTCCGCGTCACCGCGAAGAAGAATGCGCGCGCACTCCCTGCCGCACCCGCAGCACCGGTGATGGAGCGCAAACAGGACGCGGCGATCCTGTCGCCCCGCGTAAATGAAGAAGAATCCCCGTTTCTGACGAATGAGGCGCCGCGCGAGAGGGCCGCTTCGAGTTTTGTGGAAGAACCCGCGGCGCGTAAAGAGGCCGTTCCGTCAAAGGCCGCGCAGGCATACGATATCACGCAATTAATGAGAAAGAGCGTGACCGGCGGGCTTGTCGCGGCACCCCAGGGCCGGACCCGTTCCCGGCAGGATATGGATCTCTCCGGCGCCGATGAAGGAGCCCGTTCTCCCGGCATCGCGGTAATAGACCAGTGGCAAGGCTCGTCCAGCGGCATAACCGATCCTCTTCAAACCGTTGAGGTCTCCGTGGAAGGATGGCGGTCTTTGTGGCGCCGCCACGCGGGCCCCCCGGCCCCGGAGATCGATTTCAGCCGGTACATGGCGATAGCGCTTTTCATGGGAGAAAAGAACTCAGGCGGGTACGCCGTGACCATAACCCGGATAGAGCAGTCATCCGACCGGATAACCGTGTGGTATCGGGAAACGTTGCCTTCGCCCGATGCCATGGCCGCCGCGGCAATGACGCAGCCGTACCACATTGTCATAATCGGACGCCAGTATGTTCCCGTGCGGTTTTCCAAAGATTGATCTCTCGCGGGAACCCATAGCGGAATAAACCCTCGATAAACCGGGGGTTTTTTTTATGGGGGTTATGTGGTGGGAACTTTTTTGGGGAGATGGTGTCTTATCGGGTGAAAGCATTGCGGCAGATTTTAAACAGGAGGGTAAACCCGATGAAGAACATGAAGAGACTGTTGATGATGGCGGCGATAGCGATCTTCGGGCTGAGCGCGGCTATGGGGGATCAGGGGAAGCATAACAGGACATGGGACCGGCCCAAAGGCCGGCCGCTGATGCAGATAGCGCTGTTGCTGGACACCAGCAACAGTATGGACGGGCTTATCTCGCAGGCAAAATCGCAGCTCTGGCGCATGGTGAACGAACTGGCGACGGCACGCCGGCGCGGCATGGACCCGGTCATTGAAGTCGCTTTGTTCGAATACGGCAACAACCGCCTGAGCCCGGAAGACGGCTATATCCGGCGCGTGCTGCCCTTTACCCGCGACCTTGACGAGGTTTCCGAACGGCTTTTCAGGCTTTCTACCTGCGGCGGGGATGAATACTGCGGCGCGGTGATCGACGAAGCGCTGGAACGCCTGGACTGGGACGGGGATGACGCGACGTACAAGGCGATATTCATAGCGGGCAACGAACCGTTTACCCAGGGGCCGCGTTCCTACCGTAAAACGATCCAGAGCGCCGCTCATCACGGTATCGTCGTCAATACCGTTTTCTGCGGCGATTACCATGAAGGCGTTTCCACGAACTGGAAAGACGGCGCGGAGATCGGCCGCGGCGAATACATGAACATAGATCCCGACAGGGTGATCGTCGTGACGAAAACTCCGTACGACGAAGAGATCCTGATACTGGGGCAGCGTTTGAATACCACGTATATCTATTACGGGGAGGAAGGAAGAAGGTACGGATCCCGCCAGAACGCGATGGACAAATGCGCGGAGTCCGAAGCCGCCGCGGGAGCACCCATGGAACGGGCCCTTTTTAAGGCGAAAGCGCAGTACAGTTCCGCCGCGAAGGCGGATGCCGTTTCGATGGTGCGCGAAAGAGGCGTCCCCGTGTCGTCGTTGAAAAAAACCGAGCTGCCGCCTGAGATGCGTGCCATGAACGCGAAAGAAATGGAACAGTATATCGCCGGCAAGGAACAGGAACGTAAGACGATCCAGGCGCGTATCGGCGAGCTTGAGGAAAAACGCCGCGTGCATCTGGAACAGCAGGCCCGCGGCGGGAGCAAGGAAGATACGCTTGACCGCGCCGTCATCTCCGCCGTCAGAAAACAGGCGCAGGAAAAGAAATTTGAATTTAAATGACAAGACGCGGGACGCAAGACTCAAGACTAAAGATGCGGGATGCCGGGGACTTGCAGTCAGTATCCTGCGGCCTGCATCCAGTGTCCAGTGCAACCGTTACCGCAACGCGGCATTCGTCGTCACGAAAGCGTTTGACAAACATGCTGCTCCATGCTAATATATGCGTATAATTGCATACAATCAGCAAAAGGAGCTGGTGTGGAAGATCAGGAAATAAAAAAGACGGTTAAGGAAGGATACGGGAAGATCGCGACAAAAGGCGGATCGTGCTGCTGCGGCGGATCGTGCTGCGGTGGAGGGTCAGCCCGGCGCATAAGCAGGGACATAGGTTACTCCGACGCGGAGATCGCGGCAGCGCCGGAGGGAGCGGATCTCGGCCTGGGATGCGGCAATCCCACGGCGATCGCTTTTCTTACTGAAGGGGAAACCGTAGTGGACCTCGGGTCAGGCGCGGGGTTCGATTGTTTTCTGGCCGCACAGAAAGTCGGCCCTTCAGGGAAAGTCATCGGTATCGACATGACACCCGAAATGGTCGAGAAAGCGACTAACAACGCTAAAATGGCCGGCATATCGAACATTGAGTTCCGGCGCGGCGAGATAGAAAACCTGCCGGTGGAGACTGGGAGCGCGGATGTTGTTATTTCCAACTGTGCCATCAATCTGTCGCCGGATAAGGGTAAAGTTTTTAAAGAAGCGTTCCGCGTGCTTAAGCCTGGGGGAAGAATTTTGATCTCAGACCTCGTGCTGATACGGGAACTGCCGGATGCGGTGCGACGGTCGGTGGAGATGTACGTGGGCTGTCTTTCCGGTGCGATGATGAAAGAAAAGTATCTCGAAGAAATACGTAACGCCGGGTTCCGGGATGTGCGGGTGATGGCGGAGGCAATGTATCCCATCGAGGATATGGCGAACGACCCCACTGCTCAATTGATCAGCAGCAATTCTTCCATTGCGGTACAGGATATTCAAAACGTGGGCAGGTCCGTAGTGAGCGTAAGAGTACGTGCGGAGAAATTATCATGAGGGGCTTTCAATTTTCAATCGCGTTTTCCCTGGTCAGAAAAGTGATCGCCCGGCTGCCGCAAGCGGTGGCGGTCATTACCGCTGTCAGCTTAATACAGACGTCGGTGGCGGGCCAGGCTTTTGCCGCGTTTAGTGCCCCTGAGCGGACGGACTATACAGCTGCCGCGGCAATGGCGCAGCCACCCGTTCCTTTCAGCGCGGGACGGGTTACCGGCGCGCGTTATTTCGGGTCAGAGAAAACGGTCGTGGTCATACAGGACCTTCACTGCCACGGTGAAGTGCAGCGGAATATCGCGCGCATCCTGGAAAGGCTGGATGGATCGTACGGGCTTTCGCATGTGTTCGTGGAAGGAGCGTCCGGGCCGGTGGATACGTCCTGGACGGCGCTGGCGGGAGATGGGAGCGCCCGCCGGGAAACTGTGGAGACCCTCCTTGCCGCGGGCCGTTTGACCGGGGCTGAATACTATGCGATAAATGCCGGCAGGCCGGTGCTTATTTCTGGGCTTGAAGACGAACCTCTATACCGGGAAAACCTTGCCCGCCTGGGAGAGATCATACGGCGCCGCCAGGACGTTTCGGCGGTAATGAAAAACATCAACGCGTCACTTGCCGCATTGAAAGGCCGGTACTTTTCGCCTGAGAACCTGAAACTGGAAAGGCTCATGGCAGGCCGTAGAGCGGGCACGGTGGACAGTGAGCGTTACTACCGGACGCTGGCGCGGTATGCTGAAAAAAAGGGTATCGACCTGTATGACTACCCCGCGGTAACCGGCTATTGCACCGTTGCGCAAATGCGCAAAAGGCTCCATGCACGCGCGGCCATGCGCGAGCTTGAAAAGTACACGGCTTTCCTGAAAGAAACGCTTCCCTACGCCGAATACGCGGCGCTTAGCGCGGAAAGGGGCCGGGATACAGAAGGTTTTTACCTGCAGCTCGCTTCGGTTGCCCGGGAGCGCGGCATTAAACTGCGGGACCGGTATCCGGAGCTGGATAAGTTCTTCTCGTTCCTTGCTCTCAGCCGCGCATTGAACCCTTTGGAACTGGCCGGCCAGGAACGGCGGCTTTCCCGGACGCTGCGGACGGCCTGCGCAAAAAGCGGCGCGGAAAAAGAGGCGGCTTTCATCGCGGGATATGCCTCGTATGTCGACGACTTCCTGAACGCGAGGATATCGGAGGAAGACTACCGGTATTTTACCCTGAACTATCCGGCTTTCACTTCCCTGTGGCATAAGTATGTTTCTTCCCGGGAGATACCTTCTTTTGGCGCCCGGTATGCTCTGTCAAACGATTTTTACAGGGCCAACCTTGAACGTAACCGGCGGTTCATCGGGAATATGCTGGGCGACACGCGGGACGGTGCCGGCCGCATGTTTGCCATGTCCCCGGAAGAACACTCGAAGAACGTTCTCGCGTCACTGAAAAAGGCTCGTGTGAGCGTAATGGTGGCCGGGGGATTCCATACCGGGGGGATCACAGAGCTGCTTGGCCGGAAAAAGATATCCTATGCGGTCGTTACGCCGAACGTGAGCGGCGACGTTTCGTTCGCTTGCTCGACGTACGAAGCGCTTGCCCGGGAACAGGCCGCGGCGATCAACGGCCAGACGATCTCGCTCCGGTTGTATTCGCAAAGGCTGCTCGAAACGCCCGCTGAAAAACGGGCCGAACTGCTTAAAAAAGACACGGTAGAAGCGGCTTTGACGCTCGCATTTCAAAAGAACAAAGATCTTTCGCCTGAGCGGATAGCGGCAGCCATCAACGCGAACCTGGGAGAATATGACGGAACGATCATATACAAAAAAGATTTCAACGGCCCGGGCGGCCGCTACGTTTATACTTACCGCGGCGAGAGCGGAAGCGCCAGGCTTTATATTACCCATGATCCCGCCTCGGGAACCGCCACAACGACGGAAGAAGTTGAACCCGCGGCACAAGAGGCCCGGAAGCAACCGTTCATGACCGCCCGTTTCCTGGAGAGCTGCTTTCGCGCGGACATGAAACGCACGGTTCTGTTGCTCGCCCCGGTGATAGAGAACGGATCGGTACTGCTTATCCCGACGTTCATCCATGCCGCGGTATTCATGCTTTCCGGAAATCTTTCCGCTTCTCTCGCGCTGTTCGCGGTTTCCGCGCTGGCTGGATGCTGGTTCATGTCATACGTGTTCCACCAGACGGTTTTCGAACAGGGTAAAGAGCAGCCGCGGGACTCGACCGGCGTCGAACGATCGATGATATTCAGGCTATTCACCGCTGAAGTCGCTGTCGGTTTTGTCTGCTCGCTTGTGACCCTTTATCTTGGTATGCCCGCGTGGGTGACGGCAGCGGCAGTACCCTCGATCACGTTCCTGGCAAGCGCCGTTCTCCATGCCGGATATAATCAGCAGGCGCTTGAAGCCGGTGTCGGAGAGCTCTTCCTGACCGGCGGGGGGGGCGCGTCGCCCGCGAGCGGCTCGATCGTCGATGATCAGGTCGAATATCTGGCCCTGTCTGAGCGCGCCCTGCGGAAAATCTACCGTTCGTTTATTCCCCTGCTGGCCGCGGCCGGCTTTTCTTTTGGCCCGATAACCGGTTTGAATGTCCGGCTGGCGGCAGCGGAACAGCCGGTCATCGTTACCGCCTCAGAGATCCGGCAGCTGGGCTGGCCGGCTATCCTGAAGGCGGCAAAGCTGCACGCGAAGGCGGTGTCCTACCCCCGGGAAGACGGCGGCGCCGCGCTGTATCCCCGGCTCATCAAGGCGGATGGAAATGACCTGTTCGGTTCCCTTGAAGAGATGTATCAGATGGAAGAGGAACTCAATATCGGTTACGGCGCCCGCCTGGAAAACGGGGAGCCGGTCGCAGGCAGCCCGTTTACCATGAAGGAAACGGGAACGACCGTTGATTACGCGGTGTTCAATGACTTTGGCGATTCCCCCGTTTTGTATAGAGGGAACATTCCGGATGACATATCACGGAAAGCCGGGCTTATCTGCATGCTGAATGCCGCAAGGGTCAACCGCCCGTCCCGTCAGGGAACGGGGGTCCGGCGGCTTACCGGTAACGAAGACAGCGCGCTCCTTATTACCCCCCGTGGCATGATCACAAGCTCAACACGTTCCCCATCTGGCCGTATGGCGACGATAACGCGCAAAAGATGCCCGGTTATGAGCAACCTTACCATATCCTTCTGACCAGAGGCGACCGGCATGTGCCTCAGGCGGAAATGAGCAGAAAAGAGAACCTTCACGATTCGATCCATTTCCTCGCCAAAATGAACGCGTCCCTTTCAATGGAAGGACGGCGGAAATTCCGCATGGGGATCAGCGGCTGGTACTATCGCGACGGTGACGACGCCCCCAAATCCGGGGCATCCCAGAACCATGCCCATGCCCAGCTTATGCGGTTCGAGTTTCCGATAGAGCATGCCCGGCTTTCCGCGATAGGACAGGCGAACGGGGTCAGCGTTTCCGTTCTCGACGACAGCGAGCCCGGGTCGGGGATCGTGCTGGAAGTGCCCGGGTGCGGGGAAGAAGACATCGAAAAGATCGCGGCGACAGCTCATGCCGTAATAGAAAAGATCACGGACAAAGGCAATACGTTCAACGTTTTCGCCGCGCCGACCGAAAAGGGCATGAGGGTGTTTATCGGCGACAAGCGCGCGGGCACGCCGGCGCCCTATTTTACCAACGAATGGGGTTTTTCCGAGTTCGCCCGCGTGGTCGTCGTGGACGCGCCGGTACTCTATTACGATTTTTCGGATAAGCAGAAAGAAACATACTCCCGGATCGTCAACGAGGCGGAGGAACTCGAACAGCGGAAAGCCGAAAAGGAAAAGAGTAAAGCGGACGCTCTCGCGCGGGGGGAGGATGCCGACGCCGATATCGATGAAGATATTAAGCAACTGAATGAAGCGATCGGCAGGAAAAAAAGCGAACTGATCAACTGGGTCAAAGAACAGAAAGCCGCAGAAAAGCTTTCACGTATCCTTCCGTCTCTTTCAGAGAAGGCGCGAAAAGCGATGGAAATGACCACCGAGGAAAAAGGAACGGTTTACGGGATCGCCGCCAGCGTTGTTGACGAGGCTTCCGAAAGGTTCTTCAGATCGCCGGAGCTTGACCTCCTGGCCGGTCTTCTGTCAACGGACGAAAGGGAAAAGATCTCCGCGCAGGATCCGGCGGATGTCCTTATCGTCTGCGGCAATGACGATATTGATACCATCGCCGAAGCGTTTGAACTGTTCGCCGGCGGCAGGGTGAAACATCTCCTGATATCAGGCGGCGTGGGGAGGCTTACCGTAGATCTTTTGACGGCAGTCAGAAAAATGGATATCCGGGTGGATATCCCCGGGTTCGACCTTGCCGGTTTCGATGAGAAGGAGGCGGCGCGCCTGAGAAAGCTTTCCAATATCGAGATCAAGAAGCATTTCTCTCCCAATCCGCACATTAACGAGGCGGATATCATCAAAAAGGTCATCCTCGCGATGGCCAAAAAGAAAATAATCAGTTGCGCGGGCAAAACGGACTCTCGATCGGCCGATCAGCGCGGCCGCTGCGAGGATATGGTGTCGCGTACCGAGGATTTTATCACCTGCGACACAAAATCATCGAATACTTATTTGAATTTCGTGAACTCCCTCAAGCTGATGCCCGCAGTGATAAAAAAGCTGAAGATGGAACAAGACCGGCCGCTGCGGGCAGCCTATATGCAGAAGCCGCTCCAGATGCTGCGTACCACTGCAAGCTTTTACAGGGTATTCGCGGATGAAACTGCCAGTGGCCGTTGTGAGGGAATACCGTGCACGGTTGATTATCGAAAAAAATCTCCGGGAAGTTACGCCTTGACCGGAGGCCTCGATGTCGAGCGGATAATCGCGGGCGAGTTATGGCGTATGGCCATCTATACGGCGGCAAAAGATGCCGTACCGCACTACCGGGGGGAGAAAGGCATAAACGCGATACCCGGGGAATACTGGGATCATCTTGCTTCCGTCATACAGGCATATTCAGGCCGCGAAGAACTCAGGGTAATGCTGAAAGAGATGGCCGTGGACTTCAGGGACAATGATGGCAACCAGATATTCAAGGAGAGGGAATCGTTTCTTTCGTCGCTTCCCGGAGCTAATCCGGGAATAGTGTCGCTGGCCGAATGGGTTTACGGGGAACCGGTAACGAGTTCCCTGGCGGATGCCCGCAGCGCGGCGCGGGTCTTGAAAGGATGCGCTTTCTTCCAGTTTTCATCAGATCCCGCGATCAGGGAGGACGATGCCGCCGCCTGGGCAGCCGCCGGACTGGACGCGTGTGTCATTGCGCCTGTGGATCCCGAACGCGCGGCGAGGCCGGAGCTTATTGAGCTGAACGGAGAACATGGTTCCGGTTCGCCTGGGTTCAGCCGGGTAGAGGTGCCGTGCGGCGCGGAGACGCTGTTGTGCGGAGTGCGGGCCGAAAAAATATCCGGCGGGAACGCCCTGGTCCTGCGGTATATGCCGGAAGAACGCGGCCGCCCTCTGGCTGTTTCTGAACAGGAAGCTCTCGCCGCGCGCGCGCCGCTTGCCATCGTAAAGTGGCTCTCAGACAACCCTGATCTGCGCGCGATGCTCGGTATGTCGGAAGACGGGTTTAAGATCGGGCTGATCGAAGCGGACGATCCACGACAACTTCCCTCGGCGGCCGCGGACCGGTTTAACGGCGATCCTTTGTTCAATGATCCGGTGTTCGTTTACGCGAGCGGATCGCGCGGGGATATCGCTGCCGCCGAAAAAACGTTCCGCGGTTTCGATCTTATCTGGAACGGAGAGGTGATCGGCTTGAAGCTGAAAATGGCCGCCGCGGCCTTGAGAAGGAAAGGGCTTGTCTCCTACACGCGCGGGATGCCGGTCTTCTCGGAGACGATCGATCTTTCCTCTTTCGCGGGCGGGCTCCCGCGCCTCGCGCAAACCGATCATTTCAAACGCTACGGCGGCGATCTGGCTGACACGTTCGTCCTTAAGAATATTGAACCCCTGCTTGAGAAAGACCGGAAGGGTACGGTGGAACTGGTAAAGTCAGCCGCCAGGAAAGCGCATCAGAAGGATTCGCCGGTACGGCTCATCATAAGCCTTTCCCCCGATGCTTCTTTTGATCCCGGTACCAGCCTGAAGCTGATCGAAGAGCTCGTCCGCGCCGGAGCGGACGGCATCCGGTTCGATTCCTTTGAAGCGCTTGATCCCGGCGGCCGCGAGATGGCGGGCGCGTGGCTTGACGATGTCCGAGGCTCGATGAACAGTATCAATCCGGACGCGCTTATCGCGGGCCGCTGGACCGGGCATCCGGACTACGCGCCGATCGAACAGGCGTATGAACGCTGCGGGATCCAGAGGTATGTGCCATTCTCGCGGGGGGCAAAACCTTCGATCATTCCTGCCCGGGCATGGGTGGAAATGACGCTCGACGGCGGCGAATACCTCCAGTCTGATGTAAACGGCATTGTCGCGGATCTCGAGTACCTTCGCGCCTGCCCGTCAGCCGGCATTGTGGGCATTGATCAGCGGATCTATATGCAGGCAAAGGAGGAGTTCGAAACTTCATTTAACAGCTTCGATGAATATCTCGCGCGGCTGATCAAAGAGCGTTTGAAGGCCCTCGTGAAGGATCCGGCAATCATGTTTGAACAGGCCCGCCGGAAAGCGCTTTCTCTGAAAGGGAATGGCAATGAGGAGCTGAATGCCGCGGCGCGCGGCTCTCTGGAGGGATTGCTGTCACATTACCGGGCGA
>CAZNYG010000029.1:0-26262 GCA_964577205.1 uncultured Elusimicrobiales bacterium
CGATTAAGTGATCCGACGGTTGCCGGGAATGCAGGCATCATTGAGCTAAAGGAGGGGGCAACGGCGGCGTCCATTAAAGAATATTTTGATGCGCATCAAAAGATCAACGCCGCGGCAAACGTCATGCGGCCCTTTCCTATAACCGCCAAACGGATCACGGTGAACGGGAAAAAAGCGGATGTTATCGTGAAGGAAATAGTGGAAGATTTCAACCGCGGTATCGATTCTTTCGTCATAGCGGACGGGGATGCCGGCCGTAAGGATCAGGACTTTAGAGAGCTCGTGAACAAGGTGCGTGAGGAAGGCTGCGCGGCCAACCTTTATTTTGATTACACGCGCCTGTACAACAATCCTCTTTACCAAAAGGATATCTCGGGCCTGTTCAACATGGGATTTGACGGGGTGCGCATAGATATGCTGAGCAGCGGTGAGGGAGAAATCAGTAAGATCATCGCTCTGGCGGAACAGATCAAGCGTAAATACGGCAATAAAGACCTGGCCTGTATAGCGCCGAGTGGATGGACGACGACAACGATGGAAAAACTCGCCAACGCGGGAGTAAGGACGGTACATACGATCGTCGTCGGAGATGCTGATTTCGCGGCAGGCCAACTTGACCGGCCTTTTGGCGAAAAAGCATGGGTGGAACTTCGAAAAAACGGGCTGGACAGCAGCCTCGACACTGACACGTTCAATGAAATGATGTTAAAGCTTCTCGAGTTGAACTGCGGAACAGTATCCTACGACGAGAAACTTGAGCCTGTTAACAGCGAGATCAAGGAAAAGGATGCCCCCTTCATAATGAAGGTGCTGGGAGCCCGCTTCAAAAGAGTTTCCGAGGCTAAAAACGCGGAAGAAAGGGAAGATGAAGGCCGTGAGCTCGCTGAACGCCTTGAGAGAGAGGATATTCAGGGTATCGAAGGTATTCCAGAACTGATGCAGGCCTTCATCACCGTCGTTAAACCGGGGATGGCGGATGAAGAGTTGCCGGCTCAGGCGTTTTCAGAAATAGAAAAGTCGCCTCTGCTCCTGGCGGGAATGCGCCGTCTGGATGTCACGGGGGGGTATAATTCCCCCGAAGTCATGGGTTTCCTGCATCAGGTTCTGGGGCGCATGATAGACACACGGTTAACGCCCGAAGGGGACCTGGTTGACAAAGAACACAGGGCGATATTGGATTGGGCGCTGGCTCAAAGAGCGGTAGTGCTCGGAAAAGCGGATGTCGACGAGTTCAGGGCGATGCTGGATGATGGGGATAATCCCCCCGCCACCGCGATTTCCGGAACTGAAGAATCGGATCTGATCAGTGAAAGCCGGGTTTACCGCCGGCAGGCTGTTCACAACAGTTCTCAACGTGAAGGCCTTATACGGCGTTTGCAGGCTTATCCCGCTTCCTTAACGGCTTTAAATGAATTGATACTTCTACTGATGAAAGATCCCCGCGAAAACGAGTTCAAAGTGGAAGAACTGAGATCTCCCTTGCAGCCTGCGATCGAGGCCTTGCTATCAGCCGCATGATGTGCCTGGTTCCGCGGCTCTGAAGGTTATTTCCGTGGTTTTCTTGGTTGGCCCGCTGCTATTTATTGTGAAATCCTCTCTGTTTATATCCTCCCATCTCTCATGGCCTTTTCTGCTCCGTCCAATTTTCTTCCAATTTTCTCTCCGACGATAAACGCACAGAAATGCGTTTTAAGCCATTATTTTAAGGGGGGTAAGGTATTTGGACGTCCTGGAACCGTCATTTCCTGATGGTTTTTTTTAGATCCCGGTTTTTGAGCTTCACGGATTTTGAAAAAGCAAAAAATTAAGACCAAAAACTTCATGGTCTTTTCAAAAAACGCAAAAAAACGAACCGATGAAGCAGCCAAAAAACTTGGCTGGATTTGGGAGAAAAATTGCAGGTTTTTAAAATCCAAAAAAGCTGGATTTTGTGAAATCCGATCACAAAAAACCGCTTTGAGAGAGTGCTAATATAAAATAGTGAAAGTAATTTATTAAGTATTAAACCAATAGATATATAAATATTGTATTATGGCAATATATTTAATAAGAATATTGAAAAATTATAAATTATCGCCATAGCCATATAACTTAACATAACATATATTATAGGAACCAGCAAAGAAGGCATTTCCGGTGTTTTTAAGGTCGTTGAGATATGAATCAATCCAGATTAAATGCGTCTCAATATTGTAAATGTTACGGTATATTAAATGTTTTAGTCTGCCTTTTTCGGCGTGCAACGGATGCGTAAATCATATCACTTAAATGATAAAAATATTGCAAATAAAAAACAACAAGTATTAAATGAATACACTTGTTGTTTAATGTGAACGCATATGGAAAATAATGTGAAATATATTAAGAGTTGGTTATTTTGAAACCATCTCTAAGTCATACGATAAATTCCAGAGCTTCTTTGCCTGTCATACCAGGGACTATGCCGGCAGCTATTGCCGCCCGGGTAGCCTCTGCTATAGGTGCTTTTAGAAGGTCGTCAATGGTCTTGACACCCTTGACCATACCCGCCCTGTCGCCCATTTTTTCAGCAGTCGAAAGGTTAAGATACCCGCACATTATATACCCTTTTTCACCTGAAACGAGAACAAGAGAAGTGCTTGGGAGAGGGATCTCGATCCCCTGTGCTGTTTTTCCGGATGCGGTTAATATGTTTTTCTTTATCATAATGGTCTAAAGACTGAAAAAATCTATAAACTAAAGAGTTATATTGCTGATGTTAAAGTAAAACATTAACTGCTAAACGGACCAGCTTTGCAGAGTGAAGTCTTCGGATGGTTTTGGCATTACGACAGAGCTCTGGTAGGGCCAGCGTTCGGTTTCAAGATTATTCTTGGATAAAGCAATAACAAACTCGATCGATCTTGTGTCCTGCGGAATATTCAATTTATCCACAGGGATGGCACATTCTATTATCTTTTGAGCGGCGGCATGGGAAAGACGCTCGGCTTTTCCATCCTGCGAGTGGAGGGAAAAACTCCTGATATTCCCCCCCGCCTCAAAAGTAATGATCGCCTGGGCGGATACAGGGGCAAGGAATACGATCCTTATGGAGATCTCTTCAATGGCTCCGGACATGGGGATGTTCGTATCGAACCTGAAGTACATGTTGTTCAGGTCGAAGCCGTAGTAAAAAGACTTAAGGATCGTTTCAACCTGGTGCATTGATCCGCCGCTGTGGCCGACGAGATAGTACCCGGCCGGCTGCCATTCAAAGTAGTTGGTCACCCTGCCGTCGATCTTGGGGGATATGAAGTCAATAGGTTCCAGCGTGGGCTGCTTGCGCATCAGGCCTTTGATGGCCTTATAGAGATGATCGGGAACTTTTTCCCCCAGTATCTCGTAAACGCCGATAAGGTTCTGGCGGAACAGCTTATCGAACATGTCATCGTTGTCGGACGAATGGTCGTCCCCGTACCACCAGTTCCAGTCTGAACCTTCGGCTATGTAGATGCGCTCCCATGCTGCTTTTACGGCCGGGGAATCTTTTTTCTCCGGGTTGCGCGAAACGTAGTCCGCCAGGAAGGTCCGGGTCTCGCCGAGAAAATCCCATGCCTGGTTGTCCTCAGGATGGCCGATCCAGATGCCGTAATTTCCGTTGATCCAGGATCCCGGGAAAAGGTTCCTCAGCGTCCCGTGCGGCGGATTGTTCTCAAGGTAGCGGTTGACAGTGACCGTTTCGATCGTGGGGTCGTTGGTTATGGCCTGGTAAAGGATCCTCAGGAAATCCCAGCCGTCGTTGGAATAATATTCCCAGCAGTTCTCCCCGTCCAGAATGACCGAGACCAGCGAATTCTCGTGCCCGTCCCCAATGGAGTCCCGTATACTGTGAAGCCGGCGCATGAAATCGGCAACGGCATCGGAGGGGTTCCACTTTGCGTATACAAAACCGATCGCGTCGGAAAGAGCGTGATCGCGGAAGATGATGTTTATCTGGCTGCCGAGTACCGATACCCGGTAAGGCTTGTAAAGGTTGCTGCGGGAGCCGCTGAGCCCGGGCTGCGAACGGAAAAGGATCTCTTCGTCGGTGGCTATCCAGTTGAGGCCGAAAGAGGCGAAGACGGGAACAAGTTCATCGCACACGGAACCTTCTGAAGGCCACATCCCGGAGGGCGCGCGGCCGAAATTACGCTGGTAGTAGTCGACGGCTTTCTGCACCTGGACGACCGCGTCTTCCCGGTGCTGGAAACGGCGGCGCGGCAAAGTGATCTGCGGGGTAGATCCCAGGGCGTTATTGGTATCGCACAGCAGCGGCAGTATCGGATGGTAGAACGGCGTCGTAGATACCTCTATCTGTCCCCTGTCCTGCAGCTCGCGGTATTTTCCAACGACCATGCCGCAGATCTCCAGCTGTTTCTTTATGAGCTGCTGTTTTTCCTCTTCGGTAAAATCCTTCCCTTTGGCATACAGGGCTTTGATCATGGGATCGCGCTCTTTCCAGTAAGGGTCCATCCAGGAAAGGTTGAACCAGACCTGCAGGTCCCTCATATCGGAAGGGCGGAAATACGATTGTACCCGGGAAAGATTGTCCAGCGAGATCTGCCGTCCGCGTTTTTCCAGGAGCTGAAGATAGCGCGGGTACGGGAATATCATGGTCTCCCAGTTGGCCATGAAAAAATTCATCAGGATGAAAACGCGGTCTTCGGCGGTAAGATCGTCGGCGGATTTGAGCGTAAGGTCCAGGAATTTATCGCGCGCCGTACCCCGGGCGTAATCGTCAAGCTGTGCCAGAAGAGAGGGTACGAGGTTGAAATTGGAGCGGATAGCCGGGAATTCGTCCAGTATCGCGGCGGTATCGTAATAGTCTTTCGTCGCGTGAAGCCTGACCCAGGGCAGCTCATACATTCCCGTCGCGGGATTCTTGTATACAGGCTGGTGCTGGTGCCATAAGAATGCGAGATGCAGTTTGTTCATAATGCTTTGCCCCACCATTTCAATTTGGACTCAGGCACATTTGTTCCCGGGGAAAAGGGGTCAGAATTTGGCGGCTATTTCCATGAGATAACGGGTGGCGGGATCGTTTTTCGGCCACAGATCGGAACGCGGCGGTGTGTATCTGCTGAAAGACACTTTCATCTGGACGTTCTTCGAATACTCATATTTTGCCGATAAGTTCAGTTCTATGCCCAGCGCGAACTCGGCGCCGTATATCCGTTCGAACCCCGACGCCTCAGGCGCCCCCTTCGGGCCCTGTGATGCCGCGTACAGGAAGTAAGTCGCGTTGAAAGTCCACGCGTAGAGCGGCGAAATATCCGCTCCCAGGCTCAGCGTGTCGATGCCCGAATAACCGCCTGGAATGGGCAGCTGCGCGTCGATGGGCGTCGCGGCGAAAAGTTCGCCGTAGCCCACCCGTTCAAGCCCGTCGAATTTGCGGGTCAGGTCCGGTGAAAAGGACTCGTCATCGTCGAAACTGAGCGGATCGTTATCGCCGGAAGAATAAGCGATGAGCGCCCTGGCCGTGACGTGCCCGAGCTTCGTGTCCTTGCCGATCAGTTTTCCCGACAGGGTGTATCCCATGCCGTTGATCGTGACGGATTCATTGGTGTCTGACCTGGTGATCTGCCCGTTCTCTTTGGCGATCTCGAACTGCCATTCAGAAATATCTTCCTTGCGCCCGACGCGGAGATCGTAGAATCGTTTCAGTATCGCGTTCGTCGGGACCGACAACGCCCCCTGCGTATAGGCCGTTCCCGACCGGTCGGCCTGATCGAAGTAACTGATCTCGTAAAGGTATTTCCCCCACGGTACGCTCAAAACAGCGCCGGAAATATCCTTGTCGCTCGATGACCGGAAATTCTCGGCCAGTTTCGCCGTGAAAACTTCCGCCCTCAGAGGAAAAACAAAACGGACGAACGGAACTGGAACGTCCCATCGTCCGGCGGCGCTGATCCCGGTCGCTCCCGTTCCGTTGTCAGAAACTACGAATCCGTCCCCGAACTCCAGCGGTTGTTTTCCCGCCGTCAGGGAGAGGTCCTGTTCCATCAGGTTTGACAGTTTGACGTAGGCGTTCTCGATGTATGGAGTAAAATCCGTTCTCGGGAAAGGGACGGCGTACGGCGTCGTCGTAGATCCCGCGATGCCCAGCGACGTGATGCGCGCGCCGATCTCGGTATCGGGATCGAAACGCTCCGTCAGAGTCAGCCTCAGCCTGTGGCTGTAATAACTCCACGCGTCGGACGACGTGGAAGTATCATAGTCATTGTTGGTGAAATTGACGCCTCTTAACCGGTAATCGGTATCCAGGAAAAGCTGCGATGCCTGCGCGGCAAGAACAGCGCCGCAGACAAGGACGGCGGCAGCAGCCGTCAGGCTCAACAGACGTACGGCGGATCTTTTTGTTGCCGAAAGTGATATCACCGGTCATTCGTCCCGTTAGAAATAGTATCTCATGCCGACGCTGGAAAGCCAGTTGCCGAACGTCTGGAAACGCCCGACCTTCGCGGGGTTGCGGAATGCCAGTCCGGTCTCAGCGCCGAAAGACAGGTTCGGCAATCCCTGGAGGAAAAACTCAACGCCGAAACCTCCGCCTGCCGACGTCGTTGTCTCCGAAATCTTCGCGATGTCCGCGCCGTTGGCATCTTTCTTGAACTCGTAATTTTCCATGCCGACGAGGCCGAACGCGTAAACGTTCATGTTCTGTTCGCGCTTAAGATTGGCGAGAAACTTGAAACCAAAATCAAAGACCCTGTTGTCGCCGAACATGAACCCGAACAGGCCTTCAACGCCGAATGTCCTGTTGACCCAGAACCGGGCCGCGAAAGAATCCAGCCCAAGGTCGGAAAGCTGTTGTGAAAAACCCACGCCAAACCGCATGTCTGAAGACCTTTTCGCCGCCGCCGTCGCCGTTCCCGCCATCATCGAAACCAGGCACACAAGGACAAGTAACTTTCTCATACCCTCACCTCTCACATGGATTATGCTGCCGGCTTATTTGGAATTATACCAGAAACGCGAAGTCAAATCAAATGGACATTACCCTCAGGTACCGACAGACCCGCCGCTCGGCAATGGGATCAGCGCAAAGGCGGTGAAAGACGTTCCTGCGCCCGCTGAGCCCAGACGGAAGAAGGGAACAGCGTGATGATCTTCTCGTTGGTGTTTTTCGCTTCGGAGACGTTCCCCGAAAGAGCGTATACCCGCGCCAGAGATTCATAGACACGCGCGGCGAGGAAATGCTCGGGAAAGCGCGCAAGAAAACCGGAATAGGTCCCGGCAGCCGCCTGATACTCTTCCGCAGATTCCTCTATGTTCCCCAGTTCGGCCATCGCCAGCGGTATGATCCGTTCCGGTTTTCCTTTTTCGATCGCGGCGTTAAGCGTGTCCCGGGCATCCTTGTATTGTTTGCGGCTGGCGAGTATGTCGGCTTTCATCATGCGCGCCCGGACCGCTACGCCGCCGGAATACTGGCCGATGATCGCGTCAAGCGAAGCGATCGCCTGGTCCGACTGTCCCTGGTATGCCTGTGACTGCGCGACGGAGAGGCGTTCCTCTCCCCGGCTGGCAAGCGACTGGTAGCGTACAAGAAAAAAAACGCTGAAAGCGATCATCCCGGCGACGATGCCGGCGCCGGTGTAAAAGGCGGAGCGGTTGTTCTTTATCCATTCAGCGATACGGACGACGACGTCTTCGAGTTCGTTCTTTTTGAGTTGCTGCCTGCGGGACTGTTCGGCCATCTCTATGCTCCTCGGGTGCGCCGCGAAACCAGACGGCGCGCGTTGTCCTGCATGACGCGGAAATCCTTTTTTCCAAGGCCGCTCATGGCAAGCGTTGCGGCAATGATCTCTTCGTTCAGAAGGTTTTCCGGCGAGTGCGAATCGGTGTCCAGCACGAGCGGCGCGCCGAATTCCTTTGCCAGCCGCGCCACGTGCCGGTTGGTCGCGTTATGGCCGCGCCGGGTGGTTATCTCAAGGCATACGTTCTTTTCACGCGCCAGCTTTGCTTCGTCCGGGGTTATCTTTCCCGGATGAGCGAGTATGTCGGCTCCGGAAAGGATCGCGGCCCGGTTGGTCCCGGGCGGGACCGTCTCGGCCGGCGTCTCGCCGTGGACGACGACGATCTTCGCTCCTCTGCGCCGGCATTCCCTGACCGCGCGCGCTATCAGGGCCGGAGGCACATAGGTTATCTCAATGCCGGGGATGACTTTTATCCCGTAGCAGCTGGACAGGTCCTTTTCGATACGGCGGATACGGGGGATGATCAGGTCGAACAGGGAGAAGTCGCCGTGATCGGTGAGGGCGATGGTATCGTATCCTCTGACCCTGGCGCGGTAGACGAGTTCGGAAGGTGACAATTCACCGTCGGAAAAAAACGTATGTGTATGAAGATCGATCATAAAAAAATGAAAAACCGGGGAATGCGCCCCAGAGAGGACTTGAACCTCCAACCTTATCCTTAGGACGGATCTGCTCTATCCAATTGAGCTACCAGGGCATTTTCAGACAGTAACGACAGTGCACATAAAGTGCGGAAAAGTGCAAAGAAAGTGAAAGAACAAAAAAGCGGCAAAAACAGTTTAGCGGTTAATACTCTATCAGGGAAAAGACGTCGAAATCTTTAAGCTTTTCACGGCCTTTCAGGGATCCGAGTTCAATGAGAAATGCGATCCCGGTGACATCGGCGCCCGCCTTCTTTATAAGGCCTGCGGTCGCCAGAGCGGTACCCCCGGTCGCAAGAAGATCGTCGATAAGGAGCACCTTTTCTCCCGGAACAAGCGCGTCTTCGTGCATCTCCAGCGTGTCAAATCCGTATTCGAGTGCGTAACTGCAGGAGACGGTGCGGTAAGGCAGTTTCCCCTTTTTCCGCACCGGTATCACGCCGGCTCCCAGTTTATACGCGACGGGAGCGCCGAACATGAATCCCCGCGATTCAACGCAGACAACTTTATTTACACCCCTGCCGGCGTAATGCTCCGCGATGAGATCGATTGACCGGTGGAACAGATCGCCCTGCGACAGAAGGGTCGTAATGTCCTTGAAGAGGATCCCTTTCCTGGGGAAGTCGGGAACATCGCGGATAGCGTTCTTAAGGACGGAGATATCGGCCGTGTCCTGCATGGAGGCTCCCTTTTCTTCGATGCCGTCCCGTCCGTCAGCTGCGACGGTCGCGGCTGCGGCGTTCGGTCTTCACTTTTCTGCGGTCCGGCATGCCCTGTCTGCGGTCGCCTTTTTTCACGCGGCTGTCGATGAGCAGTTGTTTCCCTTCTTCAAGGTCGACCAGTTTGGTGCGCACCGCGAGGACTTTCAGCCTGCGCAGCGCCCGTTCTTCCAGCTGTCGGACGCGTTCGCGGGACAGCTTCAGCCGTTTGCCGACCCGTTCGAGCGACTCGGGTTTGTTCCCGGAAAGGCCGAACCGCAGCCCGATGATCTGCTTTTCCCGCGGCGCCAGGAAATTGAGCGCATTCTCAAGGTCCGAATGCTGGCGGATCAGTTCGGTGATGGATTCGGGACAGTTCGTTTTCTTGTCGGAAATGACGTCGCGGATAAATATGTTGCCGTCAGCGTCGATCGGCGTTTCGAGCGAACTGGTCCCCTGCGATATCTTCGACGCCCGCAGAAGGTTCCCTATCTGAGAGATGGAAAGCTTGAGCTTTTTCGCGAGCTCCGCCATCGTGGGATCGCGGCCGAGCTTTTCCTGCATCGGGCGCCAGTGCTTGATCAGACGGTGGATGGCATCCCACACATGCGGAGGGATGCGGATCGTCTTCGCCTGTTCTTCTACGGAGCGGCGGACCGACTGGTCGATCCAGTACGTCGCGTATGTGGAAAAATATACCTTTCTACCGGGGTCGAACTTTTCGACCGCGCGCATAAGGCCCATGTTGCCTTCCTCGATCAGGTCGAGGAAATCGAGCCCCTGGCGGAAATACTTTTTAGCGATGGGAATTACCAGGCGGAGGTTCGCTTCGACGAGATGTTTGCGCGCTCTCTTATCACCTTTGACCGCTTTCACCCAAAGGGCGTCCATGTCTTCCCTGGGGATGGCCGACATTCTTTTGATCTCGCGAAAATACAGCTGGACTGGATCGAATTTTTCCATAGGTTTGTCTTTACTCGATGATTTGGAATTGTGGCTCTTTTTCTTCCGCGGGAGGTACAGGCTCTACGATAATGTCGTCAACGCCGGCCCAGGGGTGCCCGCTTTTCAGCGTCCGCTGAAAAGCTTCCAGAATTTGGGGCGATTGTTCCGCTTCGATCTCTACGCTTCCGTCTGTCAGATTCCGCACCCAACCGGATACGTCCAGGTGTCGCGCCGTTTTCCGGACGAACCATCGGAAGCCGACCCCCTGCACCGTACCTTTGACGATAATATGCAGCCGGCGCGCTGCTCCGTCTTTTACCTTTAACATCTTTATATGTCCGCCTCTTCGGCGGGTAAGGGAAATATCGGGGCGACTGGGTTTGAACCAGCGACCTCACGGTCCCGAACCGTGCACTCTAGCCAGCTGAGCTACGCCCCGTTTTTACAGTTACCAGTTACCAGTGACCAATGATCAGTGTTCAGCGGCCGATGGCCGGCGACTGGTGTCAGCCATGACAAAAGGATACTGAAATAGCATAACGATTGTACATAATTCCTGTTGTAACGTCAAGGTTTATCGCTATGAGCTGCATCGGCCGGATGCTTCGCGCCATCAGTTCGGTGATAGCCTGTGATATGGCTCCCAGGCCGCTGCTGCCGCCCATGATAAGGAGCGTGGGCGCGTCAGGCAAAAGGCCGAGGCGCGTTCGCGCCCTCGCTGGCGGTACGCGCGTTATGAATGATTCGTCTATCAGAATGCCGGTCACGCGGATCCTGTTCTCAGCGATGTTACGCCTGACAAGCTGTTCCCTGATCTGTTCATGAGGGACGAAATAACGGTCGACGCCGTGCGCCGGCCAGCAGGGGTTCGCGACAAAATCCGTTATAGCGGCAAAGTGGGGGATCGATATGTTGCCCTTCTGTTTTCCGGAGGCGATGAATCCCGCGGGAACGGCCTGAGTTGAGACGATAATGTCGGGAGCGCACCGGGCGAGGACCCTGTGCAGCTTGGGCTGTTAATGAGATTGAAGAACCTGCGTGGTTCGGTTGTCAGCGCCGCGAATTCGGCGTTATCGTAAATCGAATCCCAGACATGGGGCATCGACTGCATCAGGTCCAGGTACATTCGGAAGATGAACGGCCCGAGCCGGGGATAATGACAGGTAAAAAAGTCCACCCCGAAGGTTCTGAAAGATGGCGCCTGCGACCTGATACTCTTCCCGACCGCTTCGGCGGCCTTCTGATGTCCCGAGTTGCCGGTGGCATAAAGAAAGAGAACGCGGCACATGGAACGGAGCTCTCTCAGAGATGACCGGTGAAATGGTTCTTTTCGTCCACCCGGATCATTACGGGCGCGAGCGGCGTATCGGTAAGTTCAAATCCCATGATGATTACTACCTCTCCCTTCCTGATAAGATGCGCGGCGGCGCCGTTCATGCAGATGACGCCGGAGCCGCGATGGCCGGGGATTACATACGTCTCCAGCCTCGCGCCGGTCGTATTGGAGACCACCAGCACCTTTTCCCCTATCCAGAACCCGGCGCGTTCGATCAGGTCTTCATCTATCGTAATGCTGCCGCGGTAATTGATGTTGGCCTCAGTGACCGTGGCCTTGAATATTTTGGAACGCAGTACCCATCTCATTGAAGTGAAACCCCTTTTCAGTAACCAGTAACCAGTGAAAAAGACGGCAAAACTGACACAGACTGTTTTAGTCGTGCCGGCTTATCATTGTATTATAGCAAATTTGAAGGCGGAAAAAGGCTGCTGGGACCGGGATAGTGCGGGGAAATGCTGCAGGAGGGTGCTCGGGTAATGAAATCGGGGCGGGCGGATTTGAACCGCCGACCTCTCCCACCCCAAGGGAGTGCGCTAGCCAGCTACGCTACGCCCCGACTATAACGACAGTGCAACAGAAGTGCAACGAAAGTGCAAAGACAGTGCGGAGAAAGTAACGGCAAGGGCACGTCAAAGACGCCAGCTTATGAACCTTGAACGGCTTTCTCTGTTACTTCAGGAATTTCAGTATGTCTTCCAACTCCGACTTTATTTCCTGCAGGATACTTCCATCCGCCTCGGGCTCGCCCATGTTCACGTTCAGCTGCATTGATCCGCGGTTGTTTTTCCGCCGGTCGCCTATCATGTACTTGCGGGCTCCTTCGATGGTGAACTTCCGGTTGTACAGCAGATCCTTGACCTGAAAGATGGCCTCGACGTCCTTCTTTATGTATTTCCGCTGTCCCGACGTTCTGCGGGCGGGGCGGAGAAGATGGAATTCGCTTTCCCAATATCGAAGCACGTAGGGTGGCACCTGCACCAGCCTGCTTACTTCCCCGATGGAAAAATATTCCTTTTCAGGTATGGGAGGGATGTCTATCATTGAGGTATTCCTGAAACATCTATCGGACCATTAAACAAAAGCGTGAAGAAAAAGTCAAGCTGTCGACGAAGGGCCGTTGACAGTATCAGAATTTGAACAGGTCCCTGGACTGGCGGAAACGGACCTTCCTGCGGGGGATCGAATCTACCGGTTCTCCGGTCCTGGGATTGCGGCCATGGCGTGCTTTCGTGACGTAGGGATGGAACGTTCCCAGTTCGCTGATGACTAGCTTTTCCCCGTCCCTGAGCGCCCGCACCATCTCCTTGAAAACGCGGTCCACCGCGTCCTGAGCCTCTTTATGCGTGCTGAGAACCCTGGTCAATGATTTGACAATATCTTTTTTGTTCATGGTTTAATTAAAAGCGACATTGGATGTGGGACATGGGATTATGGTCAATGGCGCCGATAAATCGGCAGGCTGCAAAAACAATGTTTGTCAGGGTGCCCCTGTCCCCCCCTGTCCAGATTTGCTTGCAAATTTAAGGGAGATAAAGCTTGCCCTACGCGAGTTTGTGCTGTTTACTATGAGCTCATGAGCTAAAAGCTGGATTGCCTATTTATACAGCTCCATCTCAGGTTTTGCGCCGCGTTCCATCAGTTCCTGTACCGATTCTCTGGGAGGCTTATTCTCATAGATCACCCTGTAGACCTGTTCCATTATGGGCAGTTCGACATCGTAAAGACGTCCCAGCTCGTGCGCGCTCATGGTCGTCTTTACTCCTTCCGCGACCATGACCGTTTCCTTTTCCGCCTCGGTCAGCGATCTTCCCTTCCCCAGTTTCTCCCCTATGTTGCGGTTGCGGGAGTGCCGGGAAAAACAGGTGACGATCAGGTCCCCCAGCCCGGTCAGGCCGGAAAACGTTTCCTGCTGGCCGCCCATTCTAATGCCGAGCCTTACCATTTCGCGCAGGCCCCTGGTGACGAGCGCGGCTTTCGAATTGTCGCCCAGGCCCATGCCGTCACAGATCCCGGCTGCGATCGCCAGCACGTTCTTCAGAGAACCGCCGGCTTCGACGCCGATGATGTCCGAATTCGTATAGACCCTGAAATACGGCGTCATGAACGTTTCCTGGCAGAGCAGCGCCGAGTCGGAATTATTGGATGCCGCGGTCACCGTGGTCGGGATCTTAAGGGAGACTTCTTCGGCGTGCGTCGGCCCGGAAAGCGCGACGATCGAATTGCCAACTTCGGGGATCTCCGCGGCGATGATCTCCGACATGCGCTTGAGGGAATCCGTTTCGATGCCCTTGGTCGCCGAAACGATCGTGGCCCCCGACAGGTCGGCGCGCAGGGCTGATACCGCTTTCGCCACTTCGCGCAGCGTGTGTGAAGGGACGACGAACACTATGATCCCTTTATCATCGCAGGCGGCGGCAAGGTCGCTGGTTACCGCGACATCCTTGGGGACAGTCAGCTGCGGAAAGAAGCTCAGAGTGCGCCACGAAGAAAGATGTTTCGCCTGTTCGGGATTGAACTCCCACAGCGAGACCTTGTGGCCATTTTCAGACAAAAGCGTCGCCAGCGTCGCTCCCCACGACCCCGCTCCGAGTACGGCTATGTTCTGTGTCATGGCGTTACCCTCATTTCTCTTCCTTTCTGATGATCGGCTGTTCCGTTCCCGCAAGGAGCCGGACGATGTTGGCCCTGTGGCGGACGACGACCGCGAGGCTTACTATAGCCGCGAACACGACAAAGGCCGGCGGTTCCTTCCTGATCACGGCGCTTACCGGCAGCGACAGCGCGCCGAGCATCGATCCCAGCGAAACGTAACGGGTAGCGAGCAGTGCCGCCGCGAATATCATCAGCCCGAAAAGCGTGGGCAGCGGAAGAAGAGCGGTGAAAACACCGGCCGCGGTCGCCACCCCTTTTCCCCCCCGGAATTTAAGAAAAAATGTCCACATGTGGCCCGCTATCGCTCCGATCCCGGCTGCGATCATATATACGGGATGGTGGCCGGTAAGCGAGGCCGCGATAAGAACCGGGGCCAGTCCTTTGGAAGCGTCAATGATGAACGTGACGGCCCCGGCTGCCGGGCCGACGACGCGGAACACGTTAGTCGCGCCCGGGTTGCCGGAACCGTGTTCCCGGATATCGATGCCCCGGGCCATACGCGCTATTATGTAACTTGTCGGAAAAGAACCGGCTACATATGAGCCCAGCACGATGAAAAAAAGTTCCATATACGGAGTCATCCCTTTGGCGGGTTACCTTTTCCCGCGGGGCCTGTCTTGTTCCTTATGCTCGCTTTTGAACCGGAGCTTTATCGGCGTGCCAACGAAACCGAAACGTTCGCGCAGGACGTTCTCCATGTGCCTGCGGTAGGAGAAATGGACGATCAACGGGTCATTCACCGTGAACGTGAAATAAGGCGGCATGGTGCCGCTCTGTTCGACCGCGCGTATCCGCAGGGCCCTCCCTTTGCGCGAGTAGGGCATGCGCCCTTCCGCTTTGCGGACGGTTTCGACCAGCTCGTCTTTCGGGACGATCCGGGAATATTCTTTGAACACCGTCTGCACCTCGTCCAGTATTTTTTCGACGCGCTGTCCCGTTTTGGCGGAGACATACATGACCCGCGCCCAGTGAAGGAACGGGAGCTTCTCCTCCATGATCGCGCGTACCTTTTTGGCCATTTCTTCCCGCTCTTCCACCAGGTCCCATTTGTTGACGACAAGGACGCAGGCCTTGCGGTTGTCGATGATCAGTTCGGCTATCCTGGATTCGGTATCGCCGATGCTCTGGGAAATATCCATCACCATGACGGCCACGTCGACGCGTTCCATGGCGTGCCGGGCGCTGAGCGTCGCGAGGTATTGAAGGTCGTCGGTAAACTTTCTGCGGCGATGCACGCCGGGCGTATCGACAAGGAGAAAGTCCTGTCCGTTGCGGGTGACGGCGATATCCAGCGAATCCCTCGTGGTGCCGGGGGCGTCGTGGACGATGCTGCGCTCCTCGCCGGCCAGGCAGTTCGTAAGCGAGGATTTTCCCACGTTCGGTTTGCCCGTCAGAATGACTTTGATGCGGAGGCCGCCCTGCGGCGCCGGTTCTGTCGAAGGATCGGGCAGCAGGGAGACAATGGTATCCAGCAGCCCGTCAATATTCCTCCCGTGATTGGCGGAAATGCTGATCATGCGGTCGAAGGCGAGGGCGTAAAACTCGGCGGTCTTCGTTTCGTCGTTCTGCGCGTCGATCTTATTCACGGCCAGTATCAGCGGGATCTGCCTGCGGCGCAGGATCGCTGCGAGTTCCCGGTCGTAAGGGTGCAGGCCATTTATTCCGTCGACAAGGAAAAGGACGAGATCGGCTTTCTTCATGCCGGCTTCAAGCTGGCGGCGCATGGCGGCGGAGAAGATGGAATCGTCCTGCGCCCAGCCGGCGGTGTCGATCAGCGTGAAGGGCCTCCCCTGCCAGCGCACTTCCGCCTCGTTGCGGTCCCTGGTCGTGCCGGGGCGGTCGTGGACGATGGCGGTGCGCTGTCCGCACAGGCGGTTGTACAGCGTCGATTTCCCCACGTTCGGGCGGCCTACGATGATAACGTTGCTCATAGAGAGAGTTCCAGTAGTAATCGCAAAATGCACATATCAATTTGAAATATGTTGCTTCTAAATGTGCCGGTTGAGCTTCCTGCTGCCGGTCACGATATAGTCGAGGCCCGACATCACGGTGACGACGACCGTCGTCAGCAGGAGGTTTTGAAGATACGTCTGAGGTATGTTCAAAAGCATCAGCCAGATGGTGACCATCTGAAAAATGGTGGTCAGCTTGCCCATGAAGCGGGGCCGCACTTCCTTGGAACCGGTGATGAAATAGACGATCATCCAGCCGAACACGATGATCAGGTCCCTGCTGATGATGACGATGAATATCCACAGCGGAACAAGATGGAGGTACGCGCCCACAAGGAACGAAGAGAACATCAGCATCTTGTCCGCGAGCGGGTCGAGGAACGCTCCCAGCGGCGTGGCCTGTTTGCGCCAGCGGGCGATGAACCCGTCCAACGCGTCGGTAAGGATCGTTAGCGTGAATATGACGGCGGGCCATGGATACATGCCCTGCAGAAAAAGGATGATGAACAGCGGCATCATTACGATGCGGAGGATCGTTATCTTATTTGCGAGTGTCATCATGGCGTCCATCCCCTGAGCGCGCCGCCGCGAGCGCGCGTATCTTCCGCCAGTGTTCCGGCGAGCTTTCGACTGAAAGGCGGGTGCCCTTGTCGGTGTATTCGAGTTTTTTTACCACTGCCAGACGGTAAATATCATCCAGTACGTCCCCTTCGTCGTAGGGGACGGTGATGCGGTGAGGGTAAAGTTTCGGCGTTACTATGCTCTCTATTCGTTCCAGGAGTTCCGGGATGCCCGCTCCGGTACTCGCGGAGACCAGAAAACAGCCTTCCCTCCGCAATCTGGCTTTCTGTCCCTCCGTCAGCAGGTCGGATTTGTTAAACACTGTGATCATCGGGACGCGGTCCGCTTCAAGTTCGCGCAGAACATCGAAGACCGTCTGCATCTGTCCCGCGTAGTCGTGATGAGATACGTCCACCAGGTGCACGACGCAGTCCGCCGCCGCGATCTCTTCCATCGTCGCGCGGAAAGCCGCGATCAGCGTGTGCGGCAGTTTGCTGATGAAACCGACCGTGTCGCTGAAAAGGACGGTGCGGCCTCCCGGAAGCCTGACCTTGCGCGTGGTCGGGTCCAGCGTCGCGAAAAGCAGGTCGTCGGCGTACACCGTGCAGCTGCCGGCAAGGGTGTTCAAAAGGGTCGACTTCCCGGCGTTGGTATAGCCCGCGATAGCGATCGTCGGCGTTCCTGAAGCCATGCGGTGCTTGCGGAGCACGGTCCGCCTGCGCCGGATCATTTCTATCTCGCGGTCCAGGAGTGTCAGCCTGTCGCGGACGCGGCGCTGGTCCACTTCGAGCTTGCGTTCGCCGGGGCCGCGGGTCCCGATGCCCCCCGTCTGACTGTCCAGCATGGCCCCCTTTTTCGACAGGCGCGGGAGGTAGTACGCCAGCTGCGCCCGTTCTACCTGCAGAACGCCTTCGCCGGAACGCGCGCGGCGCGCGAATATATCAAGGATCAACCGTGTCCGGTCGATGATCTTTGTTTCGATGGCCTCTTCAAGGTTCTTCTGCTGGACCGGTTTCAGGTCGTCATCAAAAATAACGGTCTGGATGTTCTTTTCCCGTGCCAGCGCGCGGATCTCGTCCGCTTTGCCCCTGCCTATGAAACAGGCTGGATCTATCGAAGATCGGTGCTGAACAAGGATCGTGTCTGGGGCCGCCCCCGCGGTTTTCGCCAGGCGGGCCAGTTCGGCAAGCGATCCGTCTATTTCACCGCGCCGGGCGCCGGGAAGCTGAACCCCGACCAGAATGGCTTTTTCCATAGAAAGGTATTATATCACATTGCCCGTCTTCGTGACAATCTCGTCGGCGATGAGCTCCGGAGACCATTTCGGCGCGGTCGTCAGGAACCAGTGCATGCGTTTCTCGGCCCTGAACCAGGTCAGCTGGCGCTTGGCGTAACGGCGCGTGTCGCGCGAAAGCCGGTCAAGCAGTCCCGAGCGGTCTAATCCCCCCGACAGATGCCGTACAACGTCCCGGTAACCGATCCCCTGCAGGCCCGGGCTTTCGGCCGTAAATCCTTTTTTGAGGACTGCCCGGGTCTCTTCGATCATGCCCTCGTCAAGCATGGCGGCGGCGCGCCGGTCGATGGCGCCGTAAAGCTCTTCCCGGGGCCAGTCGATCCCGTACCAGAAAGTAGTGTCCGTCAGCGGTTTCGTGGTCTTATGCAGCAGTGTCGGCGCCGTTCCTGAAAGGATGTATATCTCCAGCGCCCTTATCAGGCGCTGCGGATTATGCTGATTCCTTTCCGCGGCGGCGGGATCCACTTCGTTCAACCGATGGTACAGGTGTTCTATGCCTTTGGACTTGAACTCTTCTACGAGGCCGGCGCGTACCGCGGGCACGGATTCCGGCGTTTCCGCGAGGCCGTCTATCAGTGCCGTGAAATAGAGCCCCGTGCCCCCGGCAAGGATAGGGATCGCCCCTTTTTCCCGGATGGACTGGATACATTGATGGGCTTCACGGACAAAGGCGCCCGCGCTGAACCTTTCGGACGGGTCTATTATGTCCGTGAGATGCTGGGGTATGCCTTCGGTAACGCGGGTACGGGTTTTCGGGTCCCAGACGCCTGTTTTGTTCGTCCCCGTGTCCAGATACCGGTAGGCCTGCCTCGAATCAACGGAGATGATCTCTCCGTTGATCCTGCGCGCCAGAGCTGCGGCGACAGCCGTTTTGCCGGAAGCCGTCGGCCCCGCGATGATAATTAAAGCATTTTTCCTTGTATTCATTGTCTGATAAAAAGAAAAAAGGCAGGAACGAACGTACCTGCCTTTTTTCCGTTAAGAAGTAAGGATGATTACTTTGCAACAGGCGCTGCTTCAGCAGGCGCTTCGGGAGCCGGGACAGTCGTCGTATCAACGCTGACCTCCGGAGCCATTTCAGTGACTTCCGGCATGGCGGCCTCAGGGGCGACCATGGTTTCTTCCTGTTTGCTGCAGCCGGCGAAAATTGCTGCAAGGGCGAAAAGGACCAAGAGAGCTTTCTTCATTTGTGACACCTCCTTCCTTTGCTGAATTGTTAACAAGTGCGATAATGTTAACAAATGCTAATGAAGACTATACTATTTTTACATCCTTACTGTCAAGGGCATCCCCTATGTTCTTCCGAAATACCGTTCGAGTTCATGGCGGGTTATTTTGAAGGCGGTCGGGCGGCCGTGCGGGCAGGTGCAGGGTGACGCGCAGCGGAAAAGGTCTTTAATGAGGCGCAGGCTTTCTTCCGGGGAGATGCGTTCGTTGGCCTTTATGCTGGACCGGCAGGCCGCTCGGATAAGGACTTCGATCCTCTGCTCCGGGGGCAGCGGCCCTTCATCGGTAAGCGCCTGGAGTATCTCCTGGAGTATGTCGGATGCCCCCGCGGTGGAGCCGAGGACGGCTGGCAGAGCCGAAACGCGGACAGTGTTGGCTCCGAATTCCCCCGCTTCCCATCCCGCGGAAGCGAGCAGCGGCAGGTTCTCGCGCAGGAGCCCCGCCCGGCTGGGCGGCAGTTCCAGCGTTACCGGAATAAGAAGGCCCTGCACCGGGATGCTGCGTTTATCGAACTGGGCTTTGTACGATTCGTAGCGTACGCGTTCGGCGGCCGCGTGCTGGTCGATGATATAGAGCTCATCGCGGAACTGCGCTACGACATACAGCCCGAAGGCCTGGCCGACGACGCGGGGTTCTTCCTCAAGCGCGAGGTTTTCCTCCCGGAGAGCGGGCGGCTTGAGCGAGTCGGGCGGAAAATTTTGAAGATCTTCCCTGAATTCCGGGGGGCGCGCGGCAGGCTGCGCCGCGGGCGCTTCGGCAGAGACAGGGATGGATCCGAACGGGATGTTTTCAAGAGTGTTCCTGAAAGCACGGACCAGGAACTGGTGGATCTCCTGTTCCGCGGAGAAACGGACCTCCCTCTTTGTCGGGTGGATGTTGACGTCTATCGACGCGGGGTCGAGCTCGAGGAATATGACCGCGCCCGGATGCCTCCCAGCCGGCAGGAACTCCCGGTAGGATTCATAAAGCGCGTGCATTATCACTTTCCCGAGATTGACCGGCCGGCGGTTTAGGAACAGGCACTGGTACGCGCGGGAAGGCAGGCTCTTGTCGCGTTTCGTAATATAAGCCCGCAGTCCAAGCGCTGGATGTTTGACGGAAACGGGGACAAGCGTCTCCGCGAAATCCCTGCCGAGAACGTCGAAAAAGCGTTCCTTGTCGGACGATGCAGCGGGCGTGTCCAGAACGGCCTTCCCTTCCGAAATGACGCGGAAGGCGGCTTCCGGCCACGCCAGGGCCAGTTCTTCAATGATATGGATGATGCGGTTGCGTTCGGTGGTGTCGCTTTTGAGGAATTTCCCGCGGGCAGGGGTATTGAAGAAAAGCCGGGATACTTCAATGGTCGTCCCGGGCGCTCCCGCCCAGGCTTTGCTGGATGTTTCTTTGCCGCCTGTTAAGGTGATTCCCCAGCCGCCGGAGGCTTCCCGGGTACGGCTTTGGAGTGTCAATTGCGAGACGGACGCGATGGACGGCAATGCTTCCCCGCGGAAGCCGAGGGAATGGAGGGTGTCGA
This sequence comes from uncultured Elusimicrobiales bacterium, assembly GCA_964577205.1. Classification (GTDB taxonomy): domain Bacteria; phylum Elusimicrobiota; class Endomicrobiia; order Endomicrobiales; family CAIRNS01; genus CAZNYG01. The sequence goes on from CAZNYG010000029.1 coordinate 20,574, forward strand.
GGTCGGAAAAACCGGAGATCTTGCTGGTGGCGTGCCGCATGACAGCGAGGCACATATCTTCGCGCGTCATTCCGCAGCCGTTGTCCCTTACCCGTATCAGGCCGCGTCCGGCATCCTTGATCTCTATTTCCAGGGCCGTGCCGCCGGCGTCAAGGGAATTTTCCACAAGTTCCTTGACGACATTTGCCGGGCGCTCGATAACTTCGCCGGCAGCGATTTTGTTGATCGTTTCCTCAGAGAGGACTCTTATGGGCATGCGTGACGCCGTTCTTCTTCAGTTTCACGGGTTTGTCGCAGAGCGGGAAATAGGCGCATTTGTCGAAACAGATGTCGGTGACGCCGAGGGCCTGCTTGGTGTCGCAGTCCGCGCAGTCAAAAGCGATACGGTTGATGTGGCGGAAATCGGAGGGGTCGATCTTCGTGAACGCGATGCCGATGCGCCACATCTCGGCTTTCGCGCGGGCCCATACCACTTTCCCCAGCAGCCACTTTGTCTTGATGCCCGGCACGTCGATGGAAAGGTTGATCTCGGTTCCCACCGGGATGCTGGTGAAGGTCAAAAGCGCCATACCGCCGGCGGAAAGGTCCACCAGAATGCCGGGAATGGCTTTTTTGTCCAGGGCTATCTGTACCGGTTCGTCCATTTCATGAAGGACCGGCAGACGGCTGTGCTTGCGCTTCTCCTGATGCATGTTCCGCTCCTGTGCCCCGGCGTTTTAGAGGGCATTGCTCCGCCGTTTTTACGCGCTTCGGTGAGCGCTAATACCGGGTACATATTGAAAACGTCGCCTGGCCCTTTCTGGTGGTGTGTCCCATTGCAGTTCCGCGGGCCGCGCCGAAGGGAAAAGAGAGCTTCGCGCGTGAAGAAGCGGGCAGAATAGCGGGCAATGCAAGCAGGAGAATGGACCGGACAACGAATTCATACAGAGTACAACAGTGTTATTGCGTGCGAGGCCGACCTATTTCTTTTGTGGCGCAGGAATTTTATCTTTCCACTGCGCCAGGATGTCAAGCGCTTTGAGCGGTGTGAGTTTATTTACGTCAAGTTGCTCTAATTCTATCATAATTTCAAGCGAAGGTGAAGAAAAATTTGAATTAAACAGTTCAAGCTGATCGGTTGTCCCGGGAACCGCGGGTTCCTTCCCTTTTTTTTCCAGTTCCGCCAGGATGCCGTAAGCGGCATGTACCACTTCTTTCGGCAGGCCCGCCAGCTGGGCGACATGGATCCCGTACGACCGGTCGGCCGCGCCGGGCAGGATCCGGTGCATGAAGACGACTTCGCCCTGCCAGTCCTTTACCTCCACGTTGTAATTTTTTATGCCGGGATACGTTTCGGCAAGGCCGGTAAGTTCGAAATAGTGCGTGGCGAAAAGGACCTTCGGCCCCTGTTTCCCCTCCCCGCCGGCGCGCGAAAGGAATTCGACGGACGCCCTGGCGATGGAAATACCGTCGTAGGTTGAGGTGCCTCTGCCGACCTCGTCGAGGATGATAAGGCTGCGCGGGGTGAACTGGTTCAGGATGCTCGCGGTCTCGTGCATTTCGACCATGAATGTGGATTCTCCGCCGGCAAGATCGTCGCCCGCGCCGATCCTCGTGAAGATGCGGTCGATGATGCCGATCTTCGCTTCCGCGCACGGCACGAACGAACCCGCCTGCGCCAGGATCGCGATAAGCGCCACCTGCCGCAGATAGGTCGATTTTCCCGCCATGTTCGGGCCCGTCAGCAGGACGATCTGGTCGCTGTCGCCGTTGAGGAACGTGTCGTTGGCGACGAAGGTACCGCTTTTGAGGCGGCGCTCGATGACGGGATGGCGTCCATCCCGCAGGAAAAGGCCGTGTCCTTCGTCCATCTCCGGGCGGACGTAATGGTAAAGAGCAGCGGCCTCTGCGAACGAACAATAGATGTCCAGCTCCGCGAGCGCTGCCGATACCGACTGGAGCTCGCGGGCGTGCGCAATGATCTTCCCGAGCACTTCCCGGAAGCATTCCTGTTCCAGCCTCACGATCTTCTCGTCCGCGGAAAGGATCTTTTCTTCCAGCGCTTTCAGTTCCGGCGTGATGAAACGTTCGCCCCCGGCGACGGTCTGCTTGCGTATGTATTCCTTCGGCGCGAGATGCAGGTTCGCTTTCGTTATCTCGAGGTAGTACCCGAACACCGAGGTGTATCCTATTTTCAGGTTGGCAATGCCGGTCCGGGCGCGTTCCCCGGCTTCCATCCGCGAGATGACGGATCTGCCGTCCCGGCTTATAGCGCGCAGTTCGTCAAGCGCGGCGCAGTGGCCCGCGCGGATGACGCCGCCTTCCTTAAGGGTGACGGGCGGCTCATCGTTGATGGCGGACTGTATGAGCGAGACCACTTCGCCAGGCGCGCGCAGGTTATCGCGCAGCGCCGTTATGGCGGCGGGGGCGCTGACCAGCGCCCCCGAAAGTGAAAGGCCTTCCGATAACAGCGGCAGCAGTTCCAGCGACTGCCTGAGCCCGGTAAGGTCGCGCGGCTGAGCGCTGCCCGAGGAGATCCTTCCAACTATGCGCTCCATGTCGGCGATCTTTTTCAGCCCGTCACGGATCCCGCGGCGGCAGAGGCCTTCGTCGACGAAGAAACCGGTAGCTGCATGGCGGGCTTTCACCGTCTCGATATTCAGGAGAGGCTGCAGGATCCACTGCTTGAGCATTCGCGCGCCCATGGGCGTCCGGGTCAGGTCGATGGAGCCGATGAGCGACGCGTCCCTCGAGGCCGTGTTCAGGCTTTCCAGCAGTTCGAGATTGCGGATCGCGGCTTCGTCAAGAAGCAGGTAATCGTCCAGCGAGTAGAAGCGGGACGGCGTCAATGACGGGAAAGAGGAAATCTGGGTCTGTTCTACATAGGCAAGGATGCCGCCGCACGCGCCCGCCGCGAGCGGCCTGCCTTCAAGCCCGAGCGGCTTGAGGGACTGCAGGCGGAACTGTGAACGGATGCGCTCGCCGGATTCTCCGGGATCGAAGAACCAGTCGTCCAGCGGGCTGATCGTGACACCGGAACGCGCCTCAATATCTTTCGCGAACGGCAGCGCGCCGCGCGCGCGCGGCATGACGATCTCCCCCGGCGAAAGGCGGCACAGTTCGTGCTTCAGTTTTTCGCGGCTGAGCTCGGTCGCGCGGAACTCGCCGGTTGAAATATCAACGTAAGCGATCCCGAAACGGGCGTCGTTCACATCGGGAAATATGCTGAGCAGATAATTGTTTTCCCGCGCGTCGAGCAGCGTGTCTTCGAGGATGGTGCCGGGCGTGATGACCCTTACCACTCCGCGCTTGACGATCCCTTTTGATTGCCCGGGGTCCTCCAGCTGCTCGCAGACGGCAACCTTTTCCCCCGCCTTGATAAGGCGTTTGATGTACGCGTTGACCGCGTGGAACGGGACGCCGCACATCGGCACGCTCTGGCGGCGCGTCAGCACGACGTCCAGCAGGGGCGATGCCTTTATCGCGTCGTCGCCGAACATCTCGTAGAAATCGCCCAGGCGGAAAAAGAGGATCATCCCGGGATAACGGGCCTTTATGTCGTGATACTGCCGCATCAGCGGGGTCAGGCTTTCCAGGGCCGTATCAGGTTTTTCAGCTTTTGGATTTTTTTCAGACATTGGTAGGTTGATTGGACGCCTTTCACGTAGTTCCTTGTTTCCCGGTAAGGGATGTCCCTGGCCGTCATTAGAGGGTTCATGTTGTGCCACAGCCCGACTTTACTCGCGCCGGCGTTATAGGCGGCCAGGGCAAGCATCTCGTTGCCGGCGAACTCGTCGCGCAGTTTGCTGAGGTAATACGTGCCCAGGTGGATGTTGATGTCCGGGTCTTCGAGATCGTCGGAGGATTGTATCCGCGGATATCCCAGTTCCCGCGCCAGCTCCTTCGCCGTGGCGGGCATCAGCTGCATCAGCCCTATCGCTCCGCGATGGGAACGCGCGCGTCGGAAAAAGTTCGACTCGGTCTTGATGAGCGCGGTGACGAGAAGCGGATCGAACCCGTACCGGCCGGCGTAATGCCTTATGGTATCAGCGTGGAACACCGGCCGCAGCAGCACCAGAGGCTGCTTGAAATAGAACAGCGAGAAGGCCAGCCCCGCCGCGATGATGAAAATGATCAATATTTTGCGCATTTAAAAACCTTGCTTTTGATACTCGGATAACTGACTTTGCCGCAATTCCGATATTTGAAACGGTAGGCGACGGCTTTAGCCGGCGCGTGGATGCTTTCTAAAGTTCTTGAGCGCGAGCTGAAGCCCGCGCCTGTCATTACTGCATTCTTACGAGGGGGCGCGATTTATCCACACAATCTCAGTGGTCAAGGGCCACTCTCCCCCCTTCTTTATTCCCAAATCCCCGGCTGGGGGTTAGTGGGCCACTGCTGGGGGTTAGGGGGCCTCTCTCCCCCTCTTTATTCACAAAGAGGGGGTTGGGGGGAGTTTGTCTCCCGACAGCGTATTCACCCTCCACCCCGTAACGCGAACGCTGACAATATCTCCCGGCTTTTCCGTCGAACCCGCAAAGAACATCTTGCGGTTGCCCCTGGTGCGACCGTCGCAGCGGCCCTCACGTACCCGTTCGACAAGCACCTCCTGCGCAGTGCCGATAAGTTTAGCATTTTTTTTCACGGTAATGCTACGGGACAGCGCCAGCACGCGTTCGAGCCGTTCTTCTTTTCCCTTTTCGTGAACATCGTCCGACAGGGCGGCGGCGGCGGTCCCGGGCCGGGGTGAATATTTGAAAGCGAACAGGGTGTCAAAAGCCGTCTCTTCTATAAGGCGGAGCGTTTCAGCAAAATCCTTTTCCGTTTCGCCCGGGAACCCGACCATTATGTCCGTGGTGAAAGCAATCTCTGGCATGCGGGAGGTAACCTTTTCTATTATCGAACGGTAATCATCCGCGGTGTAGCGGCGGTTCATCGCGGCCAGTATTTTATCCGATCCCGACTGCAGAGGCAGGTGCAGGTGGTCACAGACGCTCCCGCATTCCGCCATCGCATCTATCAGCGAGCCGCTGAGGTCCTTGGGATGGCTGGTCATGAAGCGGACGCGCGCGATACCGGGCATCCTGTCGATCTTCCGCAGCAGTTCGGGAAATCCCGTTTTCCCGTCATGGTACGAGTTCACGTTCTGGCCCAGCAGCACGATCTCCCGTGTGCCGGCGGCCGCTCGTTCTTCTATTTCCGAAAAGATGTCCGCCGCGGGCCGGCTGTGTTCATTTCCCCGCACGTACGGGACTATGCAGTAGGAACAGAAGTTTTCGCACCCGCGCATGATCGTCGTAAACGACACGACGGCCGCGTCACGGCGGTACCGGTGGCCGGGAGTATTCAGGGCGGGCGGCTTTTCCCTTGATTCTTCCTCGAACGTTTTCTCGAAGATCGCCGGAAAATATTCGATGTCTTTCGCGCCGGCCACAAGGTCGACTATGGGAAAGCGTTTGCGCAGGCTGTCCCCCACTCTTTGCGCCATGCAGCCCGCCACGATGATCCTGAGCTCCGGTTTGCGTTTCTTGAAAGGTTTCAACCTGCCCAGCTGCGAGAGCACCTTGCCTTCAGCGTGGTCGCGCACGGAACAGGTATTGATGACGATGATGTCCGCGTCATCTTTTCCCTCCGCGCGCGCCATTCCCCGTGAACGGAAATATCCGTCGATCAGTTCCGATTCGCAGGCATTCATCTGACAGCCGAAGGT
>CAZNYG010000030.1:0-25698 GCA_964577205.1 uncultured Elusimicrobiales bacterium
GCTAATTGCTCACCTTGACGACCATCAAAACTTGCAAACTCTTTGATATCCGCTCCGGCAACAAAAGATTTTTCACCAGAACCAGTCAAAATAATTACTCGAATAGCAGAATCAGAATCCGCATCCGTAAAAAAGTTTGAAATATCATTTAATAAATCTTTGTTCAATGCATTTAATGCTTGCGGACGATTTAAAGTAACTAACGCAATTTTATTTTCTACTTCAACAATCAGATTGTTATAATTATATGAAAACAATTTCCCCGTCCCGTTCTCCCTCGGCGCCGAAAGAACGGCCCTCAAATACTTTTCCCGACTCAAGCGCGATGATCCCTTTTTTTACCGCCATAATGTTTGTTTACCGACTTCTATGGTCTCTTCCCGCTTCCTGCCCAGCGAGACAAGGGCTATATTGGCGCCGACCAGTTCGCTGATGCGCCGCACATATTTCTGCGCGTTCTTCGGAAGATCGGCGAACCGTTTAATACCGCGGATCGATTCGCTGAACCCGGGATGCTCTTCGTAAACCGGGGTACATTCCGCCTGAAGGGTCCGTGACGCCGGGAACTCGGAAATAACTTTCGCCTTGTGTTTGTAGCCGACGCAAATCTTCAATGTCTCGAGGCCTTCAAGGCAGTCAAGTTTGGTAAGGATGAGGTTCTGTATGCCGCTCAGCCGGACGCTGTGCCGCACGACCACCGCGTCGAACCAGCCGCAGCGGCGAGGGCGGCCCGTCGTCGCGCCGAATTCCTGGCCGCGTTCACGAAGATATTCCCCGGTCTTGCACATCAGTTCCGTGGGGAACGGCCCTTCGCCGACCCGGGTCGTATATGCCTTGACGACGCCCAGCACCGAATTGATATGCGTCGGGCCCACACCCGCGCCGACGCAGACGCCGCCCGCTATCGGGTTGGACGACGTTACGAAAGGATACGTCCCGAAATCGAGGTCCAGCATGGTGCCCTGAGCGCTTTCAAAAAGTATCTTTTTCTTTTCCCTGCAGGCTTTTTCGAGAAGCAGCCCTGTGTCGGTGACAAAGGGTTTCAGGAAGCGGCGCAGCTTCTGATAGTCCTTAAGCGTTTCTTTGCGCACATTATCGACAGAAACGACTTTTTTGAGCAGGGGCGCTTTCTCCTGCAGGTTCTGTTCCAGAAGCTCCATGAAGACTTTTTCTTCAAGGTAATCGACTGCGCGGATACCCACGCGGGTAACTTTGTCCGCGTATGCGGGGCCGATGCCGCGTTTGGTCGTCCCGATCTTGACTTTGCCCCGTTCATGCAGCTCGTCGAGATAGCGATGGTACGGAAGGATGATGTGCGCCGATTCACTTATAAAAAAACGGCCGTGAAGATCAAGTTTTTTGGTCTTCAAAAGCCGCGCTTCTTCGTAGAGCCCTGAGGGATCTACCACAACGCCGTTAGTGATGCAACAGACTTTGCCGGGAAGGAGAACACCGGAAGGGATAAGGTGCAGAACGAAAGGTTTGTTGTCTACAATGATCGTATGGCCCGCGTTGTTCCCACCCTGGTAACGGACGATCAGGTCAGCCTGGTTTGAAAGATAATGGACAACTTTACCCTTTCCTTCGTCGCCCCACTGAGTTCCCACGACTACCAGAGTTGACATGATCTTTTACCTTTCATAAAACAACCGTTTGCATGAAGCCCCTTCCGATCCCGCGCACGCGGGATCTCACTACGCGGGACTCAGAGTCTCCATTAAAACGGTATAAGAACGATTGTTCTTGTTCACGGCGCCGGAAAATATGGCGCCCCCAAGGGGATTTGAACCCCTGTCGCCGCCTTGAAAGGGCAGTGTCCTAGACCCCTAGACGATGGGGGCAGCAACTTCTGTACTCTATCAAACTTGCGTTCTGTGCGTGTTCTTCTTTCAAGTCGGCCCGGGCGCTCACCATCTCGCGCCCGCCGCCAATCTCGTCCGGGTTATTCCCCGGACGGCGGCCCTTGAAAGGGCAGTGTCCTAGTTGCTACGCAACCCGGGGCTTCCTCGCTCTGCGATTAAGCCCGTCCGTGGCACGTTGCGCCTGTTCGGCGCAACACGGACCCCTAGACGATGGGGGCAGCAATTTTGCTCTGCAAAAATGTGAGCCCGGTGCGATTTGAACGCACGACGCCCTCATTAAAAGTGAGGTGCTCTACCAACTGAGCTACGGGCCCATCAAAAAAGTGCCGGGAAAGAGCGCGGCGGGGCGATTTGACATAAAAAAACCGCGGGATATGTCCGGCAGCCCGGGCGCCCATCGCTGTAACAGCCAAACTATAGCATAATAGGCCGAAGCTTGTCAACGCCACCGATGTTAAGCCGCGGCAAATAATTCCCTCACCGAACGGATGTTATTGATCATCGTACGGAATTCGTCGACCGCGATGATCTCCCTGCGGGCATTAAGAAGGTCCATGGCATAGATCGTCTTCGCGATAGCCGCGGTGGATCCCTGCCCGTCAACCCGCCCGGAGAAAAGGGACATCCCGTTCTTCCTGACAATATTCAGGATATTATCCAGCTGTTTCCCGGCCGCTGCCCGTTGAGTTCCCGACATATCGGCCATCACGTTTATTTCCCGCACGGCATCGATGAAATCATTCCGGCCCTGGCCCGTAAGGTCAATGCCGTTATTCCACATGTCCCGCATTTTGTCGATGGTCAATCCCGAATACGCGGCCGCGTACAACATGGTTTCAAGCGTCTCCCTGTCCCCTTTGGTGACGGGAACGCGGCGGACCGCGGAGGCATACAGCGTCGAAAGAGTTCTTTTGGCCGCTCCTTCCATGAACCCTGTCAGTTCATGACGGGCAAGACCGCGGTTTTCGTCGCTGTAACGGGTATCAATATCTTCAAAAGCGTTCAGGAATGAGACGACGGAAGGATGCTGCCGGTATTTCTGAGCTGACGCGGCGATGTCCCTTAGCGCCGCGTCGCCGGGAACGTCCAGGAGCCTTACCATCTCGATCACCAGCGCCTCGGGAAGGTAGCCGTTCAAGGCATATCCCGTGTCAAAACCGCGATGGAAAACGCTCTCCGGCGTTTTCGCGAGGAATGTCACGGGGTTAGCGGCATTCAGCGCTTCGCGGATCTCCCGGGAAGTGGCGGCGATCACATTGCCTTTCACGGGTACCCGATACCGGCGGCCCTGCCCCTCGGCGGGCTCTATCACCCATTGTATCTTTTCCCCGTGGAACAGGTCGGTATTTATCAATAACACAGTGATACCCTGCAGACGCCGGACGTATTCACGTATAGCTCCGGCGATCTTTACGCCTCCCGCTTTTTCCCGCACATCGCCAAAACCGATCTCCGCGACCGTAACAGTAAAACCGGCCTTCCGCAGGGGTTCGCTGTCTATGTCCTTCCCCGCCAGGGCATACGCGCTCCTGCCGGCCGGTACCGCCTCCCTGAGCATCAGCGCCTGTTCTTCGGTAACCGCGGTATTAACGGTATAGCAGATGCCGTCAAACCCGCAGGAGAACCAGCCGCGGACGGCTTCAGCCGTTTGTCCGACATTGCCGCCGTCGACCCTCATTTCAAAAAGGATCTCTTTTTCCCCTCGATGCACACGGCCGATCTGGGCACACAGCTCGCGGTATGCCAGGAACTGGATAACAGCGTTCCCGCCAAACCGGGACAGCCAGTGATCCTGATCATCCCGGTACTTCCGGAATGCGGGATCGTTCTCAAAGCGCCCTTTGAGCGCGTCATTCTTTGCCTTTACCAGTTCATCATCGGAAACGAAGCCGTCGTCGGACACAGTTACCGCTTTCTGGCCTTCAACGTTCACCAGAGCGGGCCTGCAGGCAAAAGGGCTTGACGGATCGACAAGTCCCGTAAGCAGGACCGTGTCTGTTCCGTACATTTCCAGATCATTTTCAACGAACCGCGAAATATTGTTCAGCTGCGCGATACCGCTGTCATCGCGCGTCATCATCGCGGACACGGGCACCGCCGCCACCATCTCCAGGCCCCTGGTCACACCGGTACGGGCGGTGTCTCTGAGAGCCTGTCCGAAAGCTTTATACATATCGCTTCTGTTCTCAGGAATACCGGGAACCTCCCGCCCGTCTGTTTTATCCATAATAACAGCCGCATGGGCGAATACTTCCGCGGAATCCGGATCCATGTCCATGGAAAGCCGTGGATTCGCATCGTAAGAACTCCCGTCCAGTTCCAGGATGTACGGCTTACGAAGATCGACCGGCATCCCGGCCTCACTCAGGGTATCGCGCAATGGGCCATTGTAATAGAGTTCCTCGACGGCTTTTTGCGCCGCCGCGCAGAAGATCTCTCTATCATCATACGCAGACGCGGCCCGGGATTCACCCAGTATCATCCCGGTATCGTGCAGCGCGAGATAATTCACTTCTCCCCGCTTAAGATATATCACGCATTCGCGGACCTCTTGATTGACCTGAACACCGATACGCCCGACGAATATGCCCGTTTTCCCGTTGCCTTTAACTATCGGGACGACCGGGACGTTGTCCCCGCGCATTCCCTCGATCCGGCCGATCGTGTCCCTGTCTTCCAGAAAGTCCCGTTCTTCGCCCGCGATGATAATGGCCGAAGCGCCTTTGAGATAACGCGCGGCGACAGGTACAAGTGGATCCGTCCGCTTTTCAGTAGCGGTTCGTCCAACTGTGCCCGGCATCGCGTCCGCCGGAGAGAACGCCGACAAAGCAATAAACATCGCCAAAACCAGACCCGCCCCCCAGGCCAGCTGACCCGTCGTCATGACCGCTGACGTATTACCGATAAAGGCCGGGACCATCGCGGCAAAGCCCGCAAGCGCGGCGGTAAAAGCCGTCATTACGCCGATGCCGGCCGCGGAAGCGACCCCTTTTGCCCTGTCGCGAAAAATTATACTTGTCCTGCCGCATGCGTGCACTGTTATAAGCGTTCCCGTCTTGCGTTGTATCGAGTTCAGATACCATGCCAGCTCATTCTCATTCCCGTGCTCATTTGAAAACATTCTCATCTTTGCCAGAGCTGATTTCGCATTCCGCCTCAAAACTTTATTTTTGGGGTCCTTACTCAATGCCATGATGGCCTTCATAAAGTCGATGGATAAAAATGAGAGTACCGCGAAATCGTCAGCCGCTTCCATTGAATAACCGTACGTCAAAGGCGATTCTATGACAAGGCCCTGGCTGACGATGTCCGCGGGTACATTGTCTGAAACTGCGTTATTATTCTGCAGCTGGTAATATACTTCAACGGGAACCAGGCTCCTGTGTTTTTCTTCCAGCCTGTTCAACCTTTCTTCCGACATCAGCGGACCGAACCCGCGGACTTCGCCCAGTTCCCCCAGTTTATGCACGGCCATGGCTACGACGACAGGATCGCGCGAATCCAGCATACCGCCGCACATGCCGATCCATTCGTCCCGGCTCATCGAGCATTTTTCCAGCGCGAGAAACGCTTCAAAAATGTACCGCCGGCGATCGTCGCCATTTTGATCAAGGACTTTCCGCGCTCTTACATTGCTGACATCCGGGGTCAGAACGAACGTCTCGTTACTGCTGTCCTTCAGGTAGGCGGCCAGTTTTTTCCCGTCGATCCCTACAAATCCATTTTTAAAGAACATGAGCGGAACTGTATTGTCACGCGCTCCGGCCCGCATTTTCGCGTAAAATATTCCGTGCTTTTGTTTCAGCACGCGGTTATTAATACGCTCCTTGACTGCCGGGCTAAAGACAACGAAGTACAAGCCCAGCGAAAAGACGGACAGTATAGCCAGTGGAATGATATAATCAGAAAAAGCAACGGGGATAACAACGGCTGCCGTCATTACGGCGATGCCGTACAACGACGCGTTCCCGCTCTCATGACGTGAACCGGCGCCGTTATCGTCGATCGAGCTCAAAGCTTTATTTATGTCGCCCCTGATCCCGTCCGGGCCGGATCCGCGCATTCTTTCGAGCAGGCCCTTTACCTCAGGCATGTACGGCAGGAACTCTCTTTCCTTAAGCGCCTCGAGCATCATCGAGAACTCATCGCGCCGGTTTTCGTCCGACGGATATCGTTCCAGAAACGAGTATTGCCGCATCAGGCGGATAAGATGCATTTCGGCGCGCAGGTTTTCCAAGTCCAGGCGTTCCACTGACGGGCGGCCGCGCGGGCGTTTCAGCGCCCTGACAGCCGCCGGAACGGGGATGTACAGGCTGTAACCGAGATCCTCAAGGCCGCCCGGCGCCCGGGAGAGAATGCTGAAACAATCAACATATTCCGCCTGTTCGAAAAGCGTCCATGTGTCCGCAGCTTCTATCTGCCGCATCCTGGTTTTAACTGCGGTATAGTCACCGGGCTCACCGTACAACGGCCTCTTTTTAACGACAACGGCGCGTTCCGGTGAAATAGACGAGATCCGTATAACAGCCTTGTCAACGGCCCGCCTCAACGGCAGCTCCTTGTCCGGCTTGCCGAAAAGGCTCAGCAGTTCATAGCATTCATTCAGCTTGTCATCCGGGATCCCCGGTTCCAGGTAACGGGCAAGGAATGTAACGGCGCCGGTCATCTGTTCAACCATTGATAGTCCTCTGAAATAGCTGTCCTTCTGAACCTTGAGATGCTCGAACGCTCTGTCAAAACCGATCTCCGGGAATCCGCCATTTTCAGGGTCTGCGGCCAGGTTTTTAAGAAGGTGCCGCACGATCGAGTTGTCTTTTAGCGCTGGATCTTTTTCAAGCTGCCGTTCGATCACTCCGCCCGCCACCGATGCCTTTCTCATCATGACGAGAGCCGTAATGGCATCGTATCCGTCGGGGGAGCTTATGCCGGAAATATCCGCGCGCTTTTCAAGCGCGGCGATCAGAGGCGAATTATCATCGGTCGGAACGCCGTACCGGGCCGCGTCGGCGATGCACACATTTGCCCTTTCCACCGCCAGAGAGCGGATGGCCGCGTCCTCGTCCAGAACGGCGGCCGCGAGAACGGCATCCAGGATCATCTTCTCGGGCACTGATGTGTCGTCAACCACAAAGCAGCTTACGATCAGCGACCGACGGGTTGCGGCATCCTGTTCATGGTACGCGGCTTCCAGCCTGCCGTTCCTCCAGCAGTCGTGATCGTCTTTCAGCTGGCCGTCCAGGAACTGGTAAAACTTCCCTATATGGGTATTCTCAAGCGCTTCCGCTCTCGCGGAAACCCGCGCATGATGGTAATAATACGCGAGATCCAGGGCCTGGTTCATCACGCTGTGCGGCATTGCCATATAGGTCCTGCCAAGGTCGTGAAGGATCCGCAATGCGTCGTCGTCCCGCATCTTCCCCAGCATGTCTATCGCCGTCAGAGGGTCTTCTTTCAGGATACTCAGGATCCTGGCAAGCTCCGGGTTATTCTTCTCCAGCTCGCGATAATCGATGATCCCGAATATGAACAAAAACGGCAGGGAACCCAAAGCCGCGGAAGATCCCGGCAGAATGCTTCCGGACGTGTATAAGGAGGATACGTGATCCAGGAAAGGAGAGATCATCGCGGCCAGAGGAACATTAAACACGGAAAACTCCGCGAGCCCGAGAAATAAGACCGCAACCCCAAGGAAAAGAATGCCGGCCGCTGCGGTGGCCACCGCGTTATCTGAACGGCCTTTTCCTGTCCCGCCATCCTGCCATCCGTCTGCCATGGTAAAATGACTGGCTTTTCCGTCACTGTCGGAAAAAGTAAGCCGGCCGCCTTCCGGATCGATCGCCGTCAGGCGCGAAAGTGATCCATTTTCGTTAAACACCCTGTTGACGGAGGCTATGATCTCCTCCATGCTCATCCCTTTTTGCAGTTCAAGCTTACATATACCGCGGGCTATGCATTCCAGTTGTTCCTGAGGGATAAGGGATACCGGAGGATTTTTCATGGCGTTGAACAGGAACGCGCCCTGCTCCCTGGACAGCCGGCTATAAATTTCATCCGCGGAACGCGTGTCCCGCGTAATGTTCGGAGTGATCACGACATACGAAATACGCCGTTCGTTTAGCAGCCGCGACAACCCTTCCGTGTGAAAACCGCCGGCCACGACAACCTTCACTTCCGCGCCGGCCTTTATTGAATCAAAGGCCTGCGCTCCCTGATCAACAAAAGGAAGCGCCGTTCCGGGACGGGTATTGACCGTATTCCCCAGCATGGCTTTCACAAAACCGTCGTTGCGCCGGACGTTGACCGAATGGAATTCGCTGAGCAGGGCGTAATACGGATCAAGAAGGGTAAGCAGCTTTATATCGGCATATTTGGCATAGAGCCGACGGAAACGCCCGTAGTTCTCCATAAAAAAAGCATAATCGTCGGCAGTGATCTTCCGGGCGGCAAAGGACTGAAGGTACGGAAGGAAACTGAGCAGGAAGGTGATCTCTTTTTCACAGCGGCCGTTCGCAAGGCGTGACGAAAGCTCGGCGCGCAGCATTTTTTCTTCACGGATAAGAAGAACGGGATTGATCTTCCCGCTCAGCCGTTTACAGGCAAGGAACCGTGCCAGGGCCGGGAAACGTGCGTCAATGTTCAGGTTATGCCGTGGAGAGAGCTGAGAAAGGGCGTCACAAAGCCGGTCAGCATCAGAAAAGTTTTCCGTCTCGCGCGCCAGGGACGCGTACGTATTGTATGGAAGCGTCGACCTCAACAGCGCGGCGCACCGTTCAAGCTCTGCGGAAATACGGTGGTGATCAAGCCTTTTCTGCTGATCGATCGACATCAGATAAGAGCTGATGTTCCGGTATGCCCCGACGGAGATCCCTGATCTCCCTGCCTGTTTAACAAGGAAGGCAAGATATTTGCGCGGGGGGGTTTTGCCCGCGGCATGATCAGAAGCATTCTTTAAAAGCCTTTTCTGGCGGCTGTTGCAGTATTTCTCCCCAGCCTGCCCGGCCGCGAGGGTTATGGTGTCGACCGCGCGCGCGATATCCGCTCCCGTGCCCGGATCAAGGAGCGTGTTCAACCGCCGGAAGTTGGCAAGGTAAAGTTCCCTGTCTTCCAGGGGGCGGATAATGGACGGCCGCCCCGAAACGATCGAATAGTATTCCGCCCCGGTCAGCGTGCCGTCATCCACAAGTGATTCGACAAGAGAGTTCCGAAGTTTTTCGTCGCTGATGCGCGACAGCCAGGAAGTATCGACGGGAGCGAAGGCGCCCTCGAGATAAACGTCTTTTATATGGCAGGAGTTATCCAGCAGGGAGAGGAGTTTACTGGTTTTTCGCTGAACTTCCGGGTGGCAGTGCAGATCCTGAATGGCTATGACTACCTGTTCGCTGCCGAAAAAACGCGCGTCCGTAATTTGCCCGAGCTCCCGGGGTATGCGGCTGCCTTCAAACAATTGAGAGGCACGGACATTTTCACGGTGGTTTTCAAGGGTAAGAGCGACAGCCTGGCCGTAAACGAAAGAAAGGAGATAGCAGTTCGCTACGATGATCGCCGCCGCCTTGATAACGGGGAAAGAGATCAGAATGCGGCATATCGAGTGCAAACACCTCTGGAATACATGGTTGATAGTCGCGGCTGCTTCCATATCAATCTCAATTATAGTATAAATGAAAGGAGTTCGGCCGGCGAATGGCACAAAAAGGAATTACTAACTGGTGTTACGCAAGATTTCCAATACTATCACCTTTGACGCCATGGAACACTCAATAGCAGCCAAGGTATCGTGCGTAAGACTACTAATAGCGGCACATCAGCCGGCGATACCGAGAGCTTTTTGTAATTCGCCGATCTTTTCTTCGGATCTCAGGCGGTACATGGGATCGCCGGAGTCATGGATCGCGAGCCAGAGCTTAAGGGCCGCCGGGAAGTTGCCCTGTTTCTGGTAGAGGCTGGCAAGGACCGATTTGACAAGGTTGGGGGCTCCGGGCTGTTCGGCGGCTGTCGCCAGAAGGGCGGTCATCTCGTCATGCCGGCCTTCGTTCCTGTAGATTATCGCGCTCAGGTAGAGATGCAGCTGCCAGTAGGGCTGGGATGGGTCTCGAGTGATCGAGGGCCGATACTTCTCCATTGTTTCTATGCCGCGGCGGAGGAGCGATTGAGCTTCTTCCGGACGGTTCAGGTTCCATGCCAGCGCTCCTGCGCTGAAAAGATAGGCATATTGAAAAAAAGGATCCAGATTTACCACGCGGCGGGCGTATGAATACAGCTTCGGATAGACGCCGCCCTCAGTATGCGAATGATAATGCCCTTCACTCGTACACCCATCCTTTTTGCATACTTCTTTTTCCACGCCCATCCCGAAAAGATACTTCGTCATATCCCATTCGAGCCGGAACGTTGTATCACGATCCAGCGGCTTTTCCGGAGCGCCGTAATACTGTAGCAGTTGTATCCATGCGATGTCCGCGCCGGCGCGGCGGATACCCGCCATAACCGTCGAAAGATCCGTCATCGTATGATCTGGCAGCGGCGAGAGAGCGGCTGAAGGAAAGGGGTACGTGTAGGAACGCTGGAGAAAGCCGATGGAAACGGCGGTTAAAGCGGCGGCGATGAAAAAGAAAGAAAGACGGCGAAAAGTGTTCATAGATAGAAATTGATGGATCCCCGATAGACAGAAACCTTCGGGGATGACAGGCGCGTGCGTAACATCAGCAATTAACTGATGAACCAATGAACAAATGAACGCCTTTAGTCTCTTTGCACTGTCTCATTAGAATTCCCGGCGGTGGAAAAGCCACAGGGCTGACGCGAGGCAGGCGGCGCTGTAGAAAAAACCGTAGAGTGCCGCGGAAACCACCCAGGCATTTGATATCGAAGGAAGGCCCCAGAAATCGCGAATATTGAAGTACTGCATGTTGGGAAGAAGATAATAAACGGAAAGCGCCGTCATTTTGGCAATGATCCCGTGAGCTTTTTCTCCAAGGAAACGTATTTCCTCGCTGAAGTGGCCGAGGATCCAGAAAAATACGGTAAAGCTGACGGAAGAGACCGCCGACGTTGAGAAAAGCGAAAAGAAGAGCGCCAGAGCTCCGATCACCGTGATCTTTTCCGCCGAGAACAGCAATGCAAGGATGTACCGCGGTTCAAATATCCATCCCTGAAAGAACATTATGCCGACATGCAGCGCCGCCATGATAAGCATGCCGCTGTACACCGCACCCAGCAGCCCGAGGTAACGCCCTACTAAATAAACGCCGCGCGGGACCGGACGGATAAGGATGAGATATATCGTCTTGGATTCCATTTCCTCAAGCGCGAGGGTTACCGCGGCGAAGCCGGCGGTTATCAGCGCGAGGAATTCTATGGCGCCGAGGCCGACATCCAGAAGCACCCGCCGCGACTGTTCCCCTCCGAGCGCTGAAAGAAGTAAAGCAGTGGCGACCAGGACGATACCGAAAAGAATGATAACGTAGAATATCTTGTTGCGTATATTCTCAAGGTAGGTGTAATAGGCGATGGATAAGATCTTTTTCATAAATTTTAAAGGGCGTTCTTGTGTTCCCGTGTTCGTGTGTTCCTGAGCGATAAGATGACGATATTTTCCCCTCATCCCGGTCTTCTCCCCGGAGGGTAGAAGGAGATGCCGCGTGCTTTCAGTATTTCAGCCTTCCCATTTCGGAGTGGTCTTTGACATCTTCGACGAAGATGCGTTCCAGTTCTCCCGGGGCACCGCTCCAGTCCTTCTGTTCCAGCACACGCAGCAGTTTTCCCTGGCCCAGTATCGCGGCCCGGTCGCAGATGCGTTCCACTTCGGAGATCATGTGGGATGAGAAGAATACCGTTTTCCCCGCTTCTTTCAGGCGGAGTATCAACGAACGCATTTCCCGGATCGCCAGCGGGTCCAGCCCGCTGATCGGTTCATCATAAATCAGTATATCCGGTTCATGCAGGAGGCTTTGCGCAATACCTACGCGCTGAAGCATCCCTTTGGAGAACTCGGCGAGTTTTTTTCCCCTCCACCCGGCAAGGCCTACGGTTTCGAGGATAGCGTCCGCGCGCGCGCCGGGATCAGCTATGCCGGACAATCGTCCGTACATCATCAATATTTCCCGCGCGGTCAGATAACGGTAAAAATACGGCACTTCGGGCAGGTATCCTATATGACTGAGCACTTCATTCGAGGGGACAGGCCTGCCCATGATCGTTATGGCGCCCGACGTGGGGCGAAGCAACCCGAGCAGCAGCTTTATCGTGGTGGTTTTTCCGGAACCGTTCAAGCCGATCAGTCCGAAGATCTCCCCCGGCGCGATCGAAAATGAAACGTTTTCAACGCCAACGGATGTCGATACTCTGCCGAGGTGTTGACGGCGGTATATTTTAGTAAGGGAGGAGACTTCTATGGCATTCATGAGGAAGGGCCCTCACCCCGGCCCGCTTCCAAAAGAAGAGGGAATGAAACAGGGAACTCATTCCTTCTTCCTTTAAGGGAGAAGGCCAGGATGAGGGACGTATACAATTCACTGCCGGCACAATTTGGCAAACTAAACTCACAATTCGACGTATTTTACCTTAGTGACGCCGGAGATCTTGCGTATCTGGTCCTGCATCTCTTTGGCGATACAAGTGTCGATGCTGATAAGCGTCACGGCTTCGCCGCCCGCTTCCTTGCGCGCCACCTGCATGTTCGCGATATTGATGTTGTTTTTCCCAAGGAACTGGCCCAGCTGGCCGATCACGCCCGGACGGTCGTCGTTACGCACGACCAGCATGCATCCGGCGGGATTGATATCCGTCATGAGGCCGTTGTATTTGACTATACGGCCGCTCTTGTGGCCGAAAAGAGCTCCGGCGATCGGCAGATCGCCTTTTTCGGTAAGGACTTTTGCTTCCAGCAGGGCCGCGTAATCTTCCGCCTCGTCGATCTTGATCTCTTTTATCTTGATCCCCCGTTCCTTGGCAAGATGGGGAGCGTTTACGAAATTGACCTTGATATCGAGGATATGGCTCAGAAGACCCTTGAGATAGGCGACCAGAAGCGGGTTCGTGCTGACCGAGGAAAGCTGCCCTTTATAGGAAACTTCGACTCCCAGGATGCCGCCTTCGATCACCTGTCCCTGGAACGAACCGATCTTTTCCGCCAGATTGATATACGGTTCCAGCTGCTTGTACGTTTCCCAGTCCACTGTCGGGACGTTGACGGCGTTCCGAATGAGGTTCTTCGTGAAGTAATCTACGACGACGTCGCTCAATTCCTGCGCGATCTTCACCTGAGCTTCTTCGGTGGATGCGGCGAGATGCGGGGTTACGACCGTGCCCTCGGATTCTATGATGGTCCAGTCGATCGGCGGCTCCTTGGCGAACACGTCGATGGCGGCGCCTTTCACATGGCCGCCCGCGATCGCTTCCGCGAGGGCTTTTTCATCGATAATGCCGCCGCGCGCGCAGTTGACGATGCGGACGCCGTCTTTCATTTTCTTCAAGGCTTCGGCGTTGATCATGTTGCGGGTGGTGTCGTTCAGCGGGGAATGGATCGAGATATAGTCGGACAGGGCATAGAGTTCGTCAAGCGACTTAAGCACTATGCCGGAGCTCTTGGCGAATGCTTCGCTCGCGAAGGGATCGAAAGCGATGACCGACATGCCGAACGAGATCATGCGGTGCGCCACCTCGCGGCCGATGCGGCCCAGGCCGATAAGCCCGAGGGTCTTTCCCTGAAGTTCCGTCCCGGTGAACTGTTCGCGTTTCCACTCTTTTTTCTTAAGGGAAGCGCAGGCCTGCGGGATATTCCGGGCCAGGGAAAGCATGAGGCCGACGGTGTGCTCAGCGGCGGAAATTGTGTTGCCTCCCGGCACGTTCGCGACAACGATGCCTTTGGAGGTCGCGGCCGGGATATCGACATTGTCTACGCCTGTGCCGGCGCGGCCGATGAATTTAAGTTTCGCGGCCGCGGCGATTATATCAGGCGTCACTTTAACTTCCGACCGGATCATGAGGCCGTCATAATCCTTTATCAGCTCTTTAAATTGCTCAGGTGTCGGCTTCGGATGGATCTCGATCTTGAAGTCAGGGTGCTTTAACAGATTATCCATGCCTTCGGTATTCTTGTAGGTCATCAGTATTCTGAACATTGCATTCCTCTCTTCGCACTTTCCCTGCACTTTCCCTGCGCTGCCTCTATCATCCGTTCAGGAGTACCTCTTCAGCTGCTGCTACGGCTTTGCCTTTTTCTACTTTGCAGCCGAGACGGGTCATCACCATCTCAAGGCAGGCGAAACCGACCAGCAGGTCCGCTTTGCCAATGTATCCCATGTGGGCGAAACGGATGATCTTTCCCTTGACCTGGCCCTGGCCGCCGGCGATGGAAATGCCGTATTCTTCGCGAAGCATCTTGACGATCTTTCCGCCGTCAACACCCGCCGGTACTTTGGCGCTCGTGACCACTTCGCAGGGATGGTCGCTGAAAAGCTCGAGCCCTAATGCCTTCATTCCCGCGCGGGCGGCTCTAGCAAGGAGGCTCGCTTCTTTCCATACGTTCTCAATGCCCTGCGCCCTGATCATCTTAATGGATTCCTGCAGAGCGACGCTAAGAGTAATGGCCGGAGTGAACGGCGTTTCTTTCGTCGCAAGCGATTTTTTCATCTTGCGCCAGTCGAAATAGAACCGGGGAAGCTTTGCTTCTTCGGCCAGTTTCCACGCTTTCGGGCTGACCGACGCGAACGCGAGGCCGGGCGCCAGCATAAGCCCTTTCTGGGAACCGGAGACGTTCACGTCGACGTTCCAGTCGTCGGTGCGGAACTCCTGGCTGCCCAGGCCGGAGATCGTGTCCACTACGAGTACCGCGGGCGTCGCCGCGACGATCTTTCCAATGGCCGCTACGTCATTACTGACGCCGGTCGAGGTCTCGGTGAATGTGGTATAGACGGCTTTGACGGCCGGATGCGCCTTAAGCTGCGCCGCGATATCCGCCGGGTCAATTGCTTTTCCCCATTCAACCGAGATGACATACGGCTTAATGCCATATGCTTCGAGCAGTTTCGCCCACCGGTCGCCGAAATTCCCGCTGGAAGCGACCAGCGCTTCATCGCCGGGGCTGAGCAGGTTGCAGATGGACGATTCCATGGCTCCGGTGCCGGAAGAGGCCATGATAAGGACGTCGTTCTTCGTCTGGAAAATATATTTGAGGCCTTCCGCCACGTCGGCGAAGATCGCCGAGAACTCGCCGGTCCGGTGATGCAGGATCGGGAGAGCTTCCTTGAGCGCGACCTCAGGCGGTATAGGTGTGGGTCCGGGAGTCAAAAGGTAATGTTTTTTCATTCTAACGTCCTCCAATCGGGATTATTTGCGGACAATACTCAGTTTCAAGACCTCGTCCATCGTGCTGACCGGCACCATTTTTACTTTCTTGAGAATATCGGCGGGGATATCGGCGAGATCCTTTTTATTGCCTTCCGGGAACAGCACCATGTTAATGCCTTCACGGTGTGCGGCGAGCACTTTTTCCTTCAGCCCGCCTATGGGGAGGACGCGCCCTCTTAAGGTTACCTCACCGGTCATCGCGAGCCCTTTTTTCACCTGTTTGTTCATGGCTACCGACGCGAGCGCCGTAGCGATGGCGATACCCGCGCTGGGCCCGTCCTTGGGAACCGCGCCTTCAGGGACATGGATATGAAAATCCGTCGATTTGAAAAGGTTGCCCTGTATCTTCAACTGCTTAGCCTCGCTGCGAACGTAGGAAAGCGCCGCCTGAGCGGACTCCTTCATGACATCTCCGAGTTTACCCGTCAGGCTCAGCATGCCTTTTCCGTTCATGCGGTTGACCTCGATGGTCAGGGTCTCGCCGCCGACTTCGGTCCATGCCAGGCCGGTCGTCACGCCTATATCGTTCTGCGCGATCTTTTCGCGTTCGTACTGGGGAATGCCGAGATATTTTTGCAATTCCGCCGGGGTCACGCGTATGCTCTTTTTCTTCTTGTCCAGCGCCAGCGCCTTGGCCACTTTGCGGCACAGGTTCGCCATCTCGCGGTCAAGGTTCCGGACGCCCGCTTCGTGCGTGTAGTTCTTTATGACGCACTCTATGGTCTCCCGGGACACCGAAAGCTCCTTCGCGGAAAGTCCGTGCTCCTTAAGCTGTTTCGTCAAGAGGAAGTTTTCCGCGATCTTGACTTTTTCTTCGGTCGTATAGCCCGGGAACCGGATGATCTCCAGGCGGTCCAGCAGTGTGTTCGGGATATTGTACAGCGTGTTCGCCGTCGTGATGAACATCACCTTTGAAAGATCGAAATCGACGTCGAGGTAATGGTCGCCGAAGGCGTAATTCTGCTCGGGATCCAGCACTTCCAGCAGCGCGGCGGAGGGATCCCCCCGCCAGTCGGTGCCCATCTTGTCTATTTCGTCAAGTATGAACACCGGGTTGTTGGATTTCGCTTTGCGCATGGACTGGATTATACGGCCCGGCAGAGCGCCGATGTACGTGCGCCGGTGGCCGCGGATCTCCGCCTCGTCACGGACGCCGCCCATGGAAATGCGGACGAAATTGCGGCCAAGGCTGCGGGCGACGGATTTCGCGATCGACGTTTTCCCCACGCCCGGAGGCCCGATGAAGCAAAGGATCGGCCCCTTTATCTTCTGTACCCGTTGAAGCACCGCAAGGTATTCGAGTACACGTTCCTTTACCTTGTCCAGCCCGAAATGATCCTCGTCCAGTATCTTCTTAGCACGGATCAGGTCAAGATTATCCTTCGTGCTTTCCGACCAGGGAAGCGCGATAAGCCAGTCAATGAACGTCCGCACGACGGTCGCCTCAGGGGAGAACGGCATCATCTTTTCAAGGCGGGCGATCTCTTTTTCAGCCGTCTCCAGCGCTTCCTTCGACATCTTCGCGGCTTTTACCTTCTGCTTGAGCTCGTCAAGTTCCTTGGTATAATCGTCTTTCTGCCGGAGCTCTTTCTGGATGGCTTTCATCTGCTCCGTCAGATAGTATTCCTTCTGGGTCTTCTCTATCTGGCTGCGGACGCGGTTCTGGATCCGCCGCTCTATATTCAGTATCTCTATTTCGGTATTCAGCACCTGTATCAGCTTCTCGAGGCGTTCGGCCGGGTCGGCGGTCTCGAGGACCGATTGTTTGTCGCCTATCTTCACCAGCAGGTGCGACGCGACCGTGTCCGCCAGCCTGCCCGGATCCGTGATATTGCCCGAGGCGACCGATATCTCCATCGGAAGGCGCGGGTTCAGTTTGACATATTGTTCGAACAGCGTGTTCGACCGGCGCATGAGAGCTTCGATCTCAGCGTTCTTCTCGGAGACCTCGGCCAGCAGATTGAGGTCCACTTCAACGTAACCGCGGTTACTGAGACGGAAATCCGTCCAGCGTGCGCGCTGCACCCCCTCGACCAGCACTTTCAGCGTTCCATCGGGCATTTTCAGCAGCTGCAGGACCTCGGACACCGTGCCTATGGGGTAGATATCGTCCGGGCTCGGGTCTTCGGTCTGGATATGCTTCTGCGCGACAAGGAACACGAGGCGGTGCGTCGCCATGGCTTCTTCCAGGGCGCGGATCGATTTTTCCCTCCCCACGGCAAGCGGGAGGACCATCGCCGGGAACACGACGATATCGCGCACCGGCAGCAGCGGAAGGCGCGCCGGTATATTGAGAGGAGCCCCCTCTTTTTTGTCGGAACTCTGCATACGGTCAAGCTCGCTCATGCCGACTCCCTGTTAATTTGATTGCCATACGTCAGCTTCGGCGCCCGTTCGCCTCGCGCGACGGCAAGATCGACCGTGCACCGTTCAAGGTTTTTCTGTTCGGGCAGTTCGTACATAATGTCCATCAGAAGATGCTCCATTATCGCCCTCAGCCCTCTCGCTCCGGAACCGCGGGAAAGCGCCTGCCTTGCTATCTCGCGTAACGCGTCCTGCGTAAAGACCAGATCCACCCCTTCCAGGGAGAACATCTTCTTGTATTGTTTGGCCAGAGCGTTCTTCGGCTGCGTCAGGATGCACACCAGGTCGCTTTCCGTCAATCTCTCAAGCGTCGTAACTACCGGGACGCGCCCGACAAATTCAGGAATAAGCCCGTATTTTATGAGATCTTCCGGCTGCACAGCCGCGAGGATCTGGTCCATGTTGAGTTCCCTGCGGCTGCGGACATCGGAAATAAATCCGAGCTTCTTTTCGGCCAGCCGGTGCTCAATGACCTTTTCCAGCCCGTCGAAAGCGCCGCCGCAGATAAAGAGGATGTTCGTGGTATCGACGCGGATGTATTCCTGCTGCGGATGCTTGCGCCCGCCCTGCGGAGGGACGTTGGCGACAGTCCCTTCGAGTATCTTCAGCAGCGCCTGCTGGACACCTTCTCCCGAAACGTCGCGGGTGATCGAAGGGCTGTCCGCCTTGCGGGATATCTTATCGATCTCGTCTACGTAAATAATGCCTTTTTCGGCCTTCTTCACGTCGAAGGAGCAGTTCTGAAGCAGGCGAAGCAGGATGTTCTCTACATCTTCTCCGACATACCCGGCTTCCGTCAGCGTCGTCGCGTCAGCTATCGCGAACGGAACGTTAAGCATGCGGGCCAGCGTCTGCGCCATAAGGGTCTTTCCCGTGCCCGTAGGGCCTATGAAAAGGATATTCGATTTCTGAAGCTCGACTTCACCGTTGTTGGCGCGCGCTCCGGCCGCGCCGTATTCAAAGCGGCGGTAATGGTTGTATACGGCTACGGAAAGAGCTTTTTTCGCCCTTTCCTGGCCGACCACATAATCGTCGAGTTTGCTTTTGATCTCTTTCGGTTTCGGCAGCGCTTTCGTGCCGCGCTGCGATTCCTCGACTTCGATGCGGTCAAGCAGGTCGACGGAACTGCGTACGCACTCCTCACAAATAAAGACGCCCTGCCCACCGATAAGGCGCAGCCCGTTCAACTTGCCCCGGTGGCAGAAAATACATGCCTGGTCTCCCCCGTGCGACTTGGATTCTGCCATAAATACCCCTTTTAAAATACTAACGGCGTTCATGAGTTGATGAGTTCATTGGTTCATGAGTTAACACCGAACGACCTGACGCATTCAAGTTCATGTCGTTTACTCATGAACTCATCAACCCGTGAACTCATGAACGCCGTTCTTTTATTTCACTCTGTGCTGAATGACTTCGTCGACGATGCCGTACGTTTTGGCTTCTTCCGCGGACATGTAGTAATTGCGTTCCGTGTCCTGTCGCACTTTTTCTTTTGACTGGCCGGTATGATTTGCCAGGATCTCTATGAGCTTATCCTTGGTTCCAAGGAGTTCGTTAGTCTCGATATGGATGTCGGTGACCGGGCCGGAAAGCCCTTCGCCATGGATCAGCGGCTGATGGATCATGACGCGGGAATGAGGAAGCGCGTAGCGCCGGCCTTTGGTCCCCGCGGCGAGAAGCAGCGCTCCGAAAGACATCGCCATGCCCATGCAGATCGTCGTTATGGGCGACTTGATGTACTGCATGGTATCGTACACGGCAAGGCCCGCCGTCACCATGCCTCCGGGTGAATTGATGTAGAGATTTATGTCTTTGTCGGGATCTTCGGCTTCGAGGTAAAGCAGCTGCGCTATGATGAGGTTGGCTGAATCGGTAGTCACGGCGCCGCCGTAACCTCCGACGAATATGATGCGGTCCTTCAGAAGGCGTGAATAAATGTCGTAACCGACCGCGGCTCCCTGGTTCCAGCGTTCTATAATGGTTGGCACAAGTCCAGACATGGTTGTCTCCCATTTGAACCCGGAGACTGACCCCGGGCCGTTTCAGTCCTTTTCCGCTGTTTCTTTTCTTGTCTTTTCAGTTACTTTCGCGTTATCCAGGAGGAACTTGAAGAGTTTTTCTTCTTTCATGTTGCCCTTGATACTGCCCTTATGCTCTTCGAAATATTTCTCAGCGTCCTTTTCCCTGCCCGGATTCCCGGAACGTATTTTTTGACGCTCAGCCTCCAGTTCGTCCTCCGTGATCTCGATCTTTTCCGCTTCGGCGATCGCGTTCAGGACATACGACAGGCGGATATTGTTCTCGGCTTCCCCGCGGGTGGTTTCCTTCGCCTTTTCCATGTGTTTCCGGGCCTCGGGTTCGGGCAAGCCCTGCTGGCGCAGATAATTTTCCATGCGCTCAAGAAGGCTCTTCTCGCGTTCATCTACCAGAGAAACGGGCACCGGGAAGCTGTTGGATCTCAGCAGGTATTCAATGATCTGTTTCTCGATCTCCTGGTTCTGGCGGCGCGTTTCTTCCGCTTCGAGGGACGCGCGCATCTTTTTCCGGAGCGCTTCAAGATCGTCGACGCCCATGTCCTTGGCGAAATCGTCGTCGAGAGCGGGGATCACCTTCTCTTTTATCCCCAGTACCTTGACGGTGAACGTGACGTTCTTTCCCGCGACCCGTTTGTTCTGGTGTTCGGCGGGGAACGGGACCGTTATCGAGCGTTCTTCATCCTTGCGCGCCCCGATCAGCCCTTCGCGCAGCCCCTGCAGCGTCTGTTCGGAAGAAAGGTCGATGAGGTAATCGCGCGCGCTTAGCTGTTCCAGTTTTTTCCCGTCGGCAGACGCGTCGTAATTGACGGTCACAAAACTGTCCTTGCCGGCGGCCTCCGCGGCGGATTCAGCGACGCGGGCATTGCGCTCGCGAAGAAGGTTCAGCATTTTGACCACGCGCTCATCGGATACCGGGGAGATCTCCTTCGTGATCTTGATACCCTTGTAATCCTTCACCTTGAACTCGGGATGGCGCTCGGCGCTGAACGTGTATGAGAACGGTTTATCGAAATCGAAATCCATTTCCTCGACGCGGGGCAGGTCAACCGGAGATATCCCCTGTTCTTTAAGGACGGCGAAAACGGTCGACTGCACGAGGTTTTCCGCGACTTTTTCCCGCGCCGCGCCGGTATAATTCTTCCTGATCATGTCCATGGGAGCTTTTCCCTGACGGAATCCCGGGACACGGGCCGTTCTCAGTATGGCGTCGAACACGCTTGCCGTTTCTTTTTTTACGTCTTCCGCGGGGACTTCCACGCAGATGGTAACGGCGCACGGTTTGGTATCTTTAACGTTGATCTTGATGTCTTCCATTTTCGGAGATGCCATGACGAATGTACTCCCTTTTCCTTTTTATGCCGGGACGGAGACTTGAACTCCGACAGGTTTTCACCTACATGGTCCTAAGCCATGCGCGTCTGCCATTCCGCCATCCCGGCTGTAAACGTGCACCGCAGAGGGATCGAACCTCTAACCTGACGATTAAGAGTCGCCTGCTCTACCAATTGAGCTAGCGGTGCGTTAATACAATGCGGACAAGCGCGAAAACAGCGCGATCAGCAGTAAAAACTGCTCTTTAATAAAAGAAGCGCTGCCCGGGATCTGACTGGCGAGCAGCGACCGGAAGCGGCAGAAGCAGGCCGCATAAATGACGCACTAATTCTAACAAACAAATGAAAGCAAGTCAAGAATCGGGGTTGACTTGTTGAGCAACAATCACTTATAATCTGTCCATGAAGCTGAGAGAATTATCTTTTGAGCCCCTTGTTTGCGCCGTACCGGGCGCTGAACAGCGCATGACGAAACAATACCTCGTTGACTTCTGGCTCGCGACGCGGGAACTGATAGAAAAACGGCTGGACGATTTCCGCGCGGTCAACGACAGTGCCGACGATCACGCTCTTTTCTGCGAGCTGATGTTCTGCCTCTTCACCCCGCAGTCGAAAGCGGTTTCCTGCTGGGCGGCGGTGAGAGCCATCAGGGAAGAAAAGCTCGTAGTATCGGGCACCCGCGAAATGATAGCCGAAAAGATACACCGCCGCGTCCGTTTTCATCGCAACAAGTCGGGGTACGTCGTTGAGGCAAGGCAGAAATTCCTTGCAGAAGGCCGCGGTTCGCTGCGAGGCGTCCTGGATGGTTTTTCTTCTTCCCGCGAGGCGCGCGAATGGCTTGTAAAGAACGTTCGCGGGCTCGGCTACAAGGAAGCCAGCCATTTTCTCCGCAACATCGGGAGAGGCGGCGATATAGCGATCCTGGACAGGCACATCCTGAAGGGGTTGAAGGAACTGGGCGTGATCGCGGCTATCCCCGATACCCTTACGCCGCGCAAATATCTTGAGATCGAAAACAGGATGGCGTCCTTCTCCCGCTCCACGGGAATACCGATGGACCACCTGGACCTTCTGTTCTGGTGCCGCAAGACGGGAGAGATATTCAAATAAAAAGCGTTCATTGGTTCATTAACAACAACATTGTTTATGCCTTTTACCGATGAACAAATTTACAAATGAGCTAATGAACGCCGTATAAGGAGATGTTATGGACTTGTCGGCGTTGAGGGCTGTTCAGTACGGGATGTTCGTCGTTTCGTCGAGCGTTGACGGGAAATTGAACGGGCAGATCGCCAACACCGTGTTCCAGATATCCCCGGACCCGGCCACGGTCGCTGTCAGCATAAACAAGCAGAACCTGACGCACGAGTATATCACCCGCAGCAAAGTCTTTGCCGTGACGGTCCTCTCCCGGGAAGCACCCATGGAGTTCATCGGGCTTTTCGGGTTCAAGTCCGGCAGGGATATCGACAAGTTCACGGGTATGGATTTCACGAATGGAGTGACCGGAGCCCCCATAGTCACGCGCCATGCCGTTTCAGTGATGGAAGCCGAAGTCGTCGCTCAGATCGACGTATTCACCCACACCGTTTTCATCGGTAAACTTGTCGACGCGAAAAGCATAAGCGGCGCGCCACCGATGACCTACGCTTTCTATCATGAGATCAAGGGTGGCCGCACCCCGAAAACAGCCGCCACGTATCAGCCGTCGGAACAGAAACCCGTCAAGGAGGCAACAAAAATGAAAAAGTACACGTGCAACGTCTGCGGATATGTGTATGAACCTGAAAAAGGGGACCCGGACGCGGGGATCGCGCCGGGAACACCGTTCGAAAAACTTCCCGATAACTGGGTATGCCCGGTGTGCGGGGCCGGCAAATCGGAGTTTACTGCGGAATAATTGCAGCAGGCGACGCAGGACACTGGGCACTGGACACAGGATTAACAGCCCGGAACAACAACTGCCGCTGTAGGGCGGGCTTCAGCCCGCCCGTCGGCATCATCGAATTAGTCGGGCAGGCGACGGCTTCAGCCGGCGCGTTTGATGCGACGCGCGGGCTTAAGCTCGCGCCTTCCACGAGAACTCACGAACACGCGAACACAAGAACGCCTTAAAAAAAGCACGTTATCCCGTAGAGATAACGTGCTTTTTTGATTGGAATGGTTTACATCAAACCGGGGATGTTCATGCCGCCGGTGATCTTTTTGGCTTCTTCGGCCATGACATCGTGGGACTTTTTGATGGCCTGCTGGACCGCGGAAAGGACGCTTTTTTCCACCTTCGATACGTCCTGCTTCATAAGTTCAGGAGAGATCTTGATATCGAGCAATTCCGATTTCGCGTTTATCTGCACCTTGACGCCGCTCGTTTCCACGTCGATAACATGCTTTTTAAGCGATTTTTCCATATCGCTGAGCTTGCTTTTCATCGCCGCCGCTTCCTTCAACATCTTGAACATGTCCATTGAATGTACCTCTTTCAAAAATGTCCCAAACAACCGGGAACTTTTTTAAGTCAACTACGGACTTTTATTGTACAACTTTTCACCGTTTAATGGCAAAGGATATTTCACTTACTCGCCGCAGCATTTCTTGTACTTTTTGCCGCTTCCGCATGGACACGGTTCATTACGCCCGACTTTTGGCACCGTTCTTATGCCCGTTTGTTTCTTAAGCCATTCTATGGCTCCCGGAACTTGCTTCCATGCTTTGATGAACTTTGCCGCATAGCAGAAACCTTCGTCTTCGCCGCCCATTATGATGCTGTCTGGCAATTCATCAGGAACAGCCTTTAAACCACAGAGATATTCAGGAGCAAATCTGTTTTCATTGAGAGCCGTTCTTAATTCACCGTCCGACTCTGTCGAAGCGCCATGCTTCACAAAAGCAAGAAGCGCGCGCGTGTAAAGCCATTCAGCTGCGCAATCGTCACGGAATTTGCGTAACTTCATGAATTTTTCCAGTTCGCCATACCTTCCAAGCTCCGCCAGATAATTGAGAAGAATATACCGTATGCCCTGATTATCGCTTTTATTAAGCTTCAGCATCTCTCTGGCCTGGCCGATGGCTTCTTCATGTTCACCGAGCAGCCATAAACATTCCATGTATCCCACGCGCGAACGCATGTATGGCCTTGTCTGAACAAATCCCCAGAAATATCCCTTGTTCTCTTTAAAAAACTCTTCTCCCAGAGATCGTTCTCCGGCCGCCATTCCTTTCCTGTATAAATCCCTGGCTTCCTCAAGCGTCTCAGCTTCTTCCTCAGCCAGGAGATTATAAGCGTCAGCACAGTCTGATGAAACGACCAATGCTTTTTTTGCTATTGTTATCCGCATCTTTTTATCTTCGGTATCCCACGCTTCATAAACAAGATCCTGCGCCTTATCGACGGCACTTTTAGAAACAGTTTCAGGAATGCTTTTGCCTACCATGCCATTGAGGAATGCCTTCAGATCCTTGTCAGATTCGAAATTCTTCCCTTCAATCAAACGGGACAGATCGGCATTCATTTTTTCCATCGTTCTTTTGTCCGGCATTTTGTTTTTCTTCATGTTTTTCCTGTTCCTTTTTCTTCACAAAAGGCATATATGGCTTTCTCTATTTCACGTCATATACTTTCAGTACTTCGTCGCCGTAGTGGTTGATTACTTTTACTGCGATCACTCCTTTTTCGGGCGGGTCAAAGGAGCGGCTGGTGGTTGAATAGAGAGCGGACCAGGCTGATTCGTCCACTTCGGCGCGGAGGGCTTTTTTCAGCTTTTCATAAGGTTCTTCAGCGCCGGTGAAGTAGGCGTGGCGGACAAAGAAGCTCTGGCCGTTGTAGTTGGTGTCTATAAACCAGCAGGCAATATCGTCGGTCGAGTTTGAGCGTATCTGGCCGGTCGTGGGATCGTAAACATCTACCCCTTTTATCTTTACGACAATTTTGCCGTCTTTTTGTGTTTTCACATCAAGGTCAGGTTCGCCGAAGACCATGAAAAGGTTCCCGGCGCCGGTTTTTTTGAGGAGTTCGTCGCCCATAGCAAGGTCGGGATTCATTCGAGCCGGAAGGACTACAAGTTTCCCATAGTTTCTGACTTCTTCGGATATATGCGGATCAAAAGCGAAACCGCAGACGATCAGCAAATCAAAACCCAGTCCTTTGCTGGCTTCGACAGCCGCATCGTGGATCAAGTCCGGGCCAACCGTTCCATGTTCCGGACCTATGCAAACAGCCACTCTTTTTGACTTGCCGTTTTCCTCATAATCTCCGGCGGCATGGATCCAGGTTCCCGCGTGAGATTCGAGACGGGAGAATTTTAACCGCTCGTTCTTTGTCCTGTTCTGCACGCCGGCTTTCTTGAGGTTCTCAATGATCATGGCTTCGAACTGGCCCGCAGGGTCGGCTTTCTTCCCCTCCGTCTCGGAAGCAGGGCGTTCCTGATCGGTTGACACAACACGGTGCGGCGACAGGCTTTCAACAGTAAAAGGTCCGGCTACACGTATGCGTTTACCGTCTTCAAGCGGCTGGTCATAGAGGATCTCTGTATCCGCATGTCTTGTTATCGCCTTGTCGATTTCTTCGCGGGACATTCCTTCCTTGATGTCAGGGTTATTGGCGATTGACTTGAGCGTCACATGAGGCACCCTTTTATACACAAAGCCTTTTTTTATATCGTTTTCGGTTTTAGGTCGGGATGACGACGGTATTCGTCCAGCGAGTTCCGCTTCCTTCCTTATACCTTCGGTTGAATCTTGAAGATAATAAAACGGATA
>CAZNYG010000031.1:0-25689 GCA_964577205.1 uncultured Elusimicrobiales bacterium
TGTCGTGACCAAAAAGAAAATGATCAGGATGAACATCACATCCACCAGTGGAGAAATGTCGATTCCGATATCTTCTCCTTCTCCCTCTGCTACATCGATCTTCATTTGGAATACTCCAACTTAAAGCGGTTGCGGAAGTAGCGGGTGATGAAATGCTCGCCACGGTGCTGCATCTCATCTGCGATCCGGTCAACCTTGTTGTTGAAAAAGTAAAAAATCGCCAGCGTCGGAATCGCAATAGTCAGACCGGCAGCCGTCGTCACCATCGCCTGATAGATACCCTCTGAGAGCATTTCGGCCTTGTTCAACGAATTACTGGATAGCGCAACAGTCTGGAAGGACTGAATCATACCAATCACGGTACCCAACAATCCCAGCAAGGGAGACAAGGTTGCGATTAGTCGGATCGAACGCAAACTACGGCGCAGACGCCGGATCTCGAGGCTGGCGATCTCTCCCATCGATTGATCCGCATCCTTGGGATCATCCTCCCAACGTTTCAGTCCCGCTGCATAGACTCTCCCCAAAGGACTGTCTGACTTTTCGCACGACTCCATCGCACCTTTGACATCCGCGCCGGTGCTCTTTTCGAGCAAGTCCTCCATCTCCTTGTCAAGATGAGCAGGCAGCAGGCCTTTAAAACTCACGCTGACCATTCGCTCCATCGTGATCGTCACCGCTATCACCGAACACAAGGCCAATGGAATCATCACGATCCCACCTTTCATTAGCAAGGAAATCAGGGAGTCCGATCGTGCGGTTTCACGGACGGCCTCGACTTCCTGCCCAGCAAGGGAGGTAGCCATGGCTGCGAAACCGGCTATCAGCATCAGTCCAAATAACCAGTCGTATCTGCGGATTCTGTGAGCGATCATTTTTGTAGGTATAAATAGGTTCTTCTGAAAATGTGAGAGACAAACGGGATCAGGATTCGGAAGGAGCACGGTTTGCCAAACCCTTGATGAGTTCGTCGGCAAAAACCGCCTCATCCGTGCCGGGGAATTTCATGATGACTTCACGGTAGCGATCTCCTGCCTCGCGCACCCGACCTTGCTGATCGAGAACACGACCAATTTCGAGAAGTGCACGCGAGCTCCAAACCGGAAAAGCGTAGTTCACGTCGACCAAGACCAATTCCCGAACCGCCTGATCAGGTTCTCCCATCTTTACAAGACATTGTCCGATCTGGAACTGACTTCTGGCCGAAAGCTCGTCACGCTTCCCGCCTCTCAACACCATGCGGTAGTTGGCAATGGCCTGTTCGTGCTTCGAAAGGTTCTCCTGCGCCCATCCCAGCCACATCTGGCAGCGCCGAACAAACTCGGAATTGCCGTATTCCTCGAGGAACATTGCGAATACCGTCTCCGCCGGTTGCCATTGACTCAGGTAACAATGCGTTTCGCCCTGACGCAGCATTGCCTGCTGCTTGAGCCGATCGTCCGTTGCCGTCTTCACCGCCCGTTCAAACAATGGAAGAGCCAAGCGGTATTCCTTGCGGGTTAGTCTTACCTCACCTGCCTGATAGGATGAGATGGATTCAAAGGCGGTTTTTGGAAAATCCCTCAACAACATTTCAAAGGTTTCCGCGGCCGCGACATCCTGCCCCCGACCCAATAGGCTCCACGCCATGCGGTGAATGATTTTTTCACGGAGATCCACATCAAGAGGACCAGCCAAAAGCACGTCCAACCGAGCAATGGTGGCATCGAACAAGCCTTCGTCATATTCGATCTCCGCGAGCTCAAACTGAGCACGCCGTGCCAGTTCATGATCAGGATACTGCTTGAGCATATCTTCGTAACGGGCTTTTGCAGCTTCACGGCGCTGAAGGCCCTGGTGACACCACGCCAATTCATAGAGGGATCGGGCAGCCAAATCCTTGTCCTGACTGCGATTCAAGGTGTTTTGGAAGACCGGAATCGCTTCGGAGAAACGCTCCATCAAGACAAGCGTCCGGCCAAAATAGAACGATGCCTGATCGAAACGCTTGTCGTTCGGATAATAGTCCATGAAGTGCTTGAAAGCGATCTGGGCGTTGGAGGTCTGCCCCAGATCCAGATAGAGCAAGGCTTTCTTATACTGCGAATCCGCGGCCAGATCATGATCCGGAAAATCACGCGACACCTTGTCGAAATGAGCAATCGCATTCAACGAGTCCTTGGCGTTGAGAGCGATCCAGCCCAGATAATACTCGGATTGGGCAAAAAATGGCGATTGGGCATGCTCTTTACTTACCCGCTCAAAAAACACCTTGGAACCCTCGTAGTCCCCTGAGTTGTAAACAATCCGGCCTAACTCCGCCAATGCCTGAGCCATATGAGGACTGCTCGAGTTATCGCGAACCAGCACTTCCAATACCATGCGGGCGGTAGCAAGATCCCGCTTCGACTCATAAGCCTGAGCCAGCTTGATCTGCGCGATATCCGCATTGGTGCGCAAGCTGTTCTCCTTGATGAAGCGCTCCAATGACTGAATCGCCGTGTCCCAACGTTCCAAATTGAAGTAGGTCAGGCCCTCAATGTAATCGATCTGATCGAAAACCTCACCCTTGACTGATCCATCGCGCCGGAGTTTTCCGATCTCTTCCAAAGCCTCGGGCCAACGTTTTTGCGCAACCATAATCTGGATGATCCTGTAGCGGGCTTCGTCCGTGTATCGAGGGCGGTTTTCCCAAGGAATGAACTGCTGATAGGCACGAATGGCTTCATCATATCGATCGAGAAAAAACACATTCTCCGCACGCATGAACGCCACATCGCGGTAAGCTGGATCATCCGAATACTCCAATATGAATTGGTCGCACACCTTCAGGCTCTCCTCATGCTTTCCGCTCTTCATCAGGCAGTAGGCGCGCAACCTGAGGGCCTGGGATGTCAGGTTATTCTTTTCAAACTCGGTCACCACCCGTTCAAAAATCTGAATAGCCTCCTCATACTGCTCCACTCCCATCAACGATACACCGTATTCGAAGATGAAATGAACCGCATTGGGATCAGTCGCAAACTTCCTTAAAGCAGGTCTCAACACGTCCAGAGCCTGCTTATAGTTCGACTGGCGAAGGAAGGTCTTCGCGAGCCACAGAGTCGCCTCGGAAGCTACCGGGGCAACATTGGTCAAATCACCGAACACCGCCTGTGCCTTGGCATAGTCGTCCCGCTCCAGATGCGAACGCCCCAAATAGATTCCGGATTCGTTGAAATACTCGCTGCCGGGATACAACAACCGCAAATCCTCGAAATCGGCGGCGGCCCGGTCATACTGCTTTTGGCTGAACCGGATAAACGCCAATCGAAACAGCGCATTCGAAGCGAAATCCCCCTTGATCTCACGCGCCACGATTTCGTGGTTACGCGCCGCCACATCGAGCTGGCCAGTCTCCCTCTGGCACTCTGCAAGCAAAAAGACCGCGTGTTCGTAAAACGGCGTATTCTTGTGGTAAAGCTTGATGTTCTCGAGCACTTCCGTAGCCGCCGGATACTGCTGAAGCTCATAGTGGGCAAAGGCTTGCTGAAACAACACCCGCGGCATATACTGCCCTTTCGGCACTATCTTCACAAACTCCAGAGCATAGTCGATCACACCCTGCCACTTGCGCTGCTGAAACAAAGCTTCCACCAGTCCAACCAAACTGATCTCCAGCGGGTCCGCATCCTGAACCGCCGTGGTCGAAAGCTCAGGCGCCTCCTGATAGTCGCCCCCCATTCCGGGAAGATCCAGAAACAGACGTTCCTTCCCCCGATTCACACTCCAGAGAAACGCATCCTCAGCCTGCGCCGGTTTGCCAAGCATCAGGAGACACTGCCCCCAGAGATTGTAGACCTGTTCCTTGCGTGGCGCATCCCTCTCGCGAGCCAAAGCCCCGAACAGGGGCTCCGCCTCCTGAAAACGCTTCATTTCATATAAAGACAACGCCAATCCAAAACGGGCGTGCAGGTTCTTTTCGTGCTTCGGATACTTCGCAATGAACGCCTTGTATTCGTCGACAGCCAGCTGGTACAGGTTTTTGTTGTACAATGCATTGGCAGCATAATAGCTTTCGATGGCCGGATCGTTCGACTGTGCACCCAAAGGTGCAGCCATACTAATGATCCATGCGAAAAACAGAACAAGGAAGAAAGGCCTGGATGATGTCATGGTCTTCAGATTGCACAATACGTTTCGAGTCAGCCGGGTACAACCCTAGCCGCGAACCTGGATGCCCGCGCCAACCAACCGAATAAGGATACCGGAACGATTCATTCGCACCCGACACCCCCAAGTCAAGTGATATCACGCCTAGCGGCATACTCCGTCAGCAAATTAGGATTCCGGGAAAACAAATTGGTTCAATGCAAACGGAAAACAGCAGTCAAATATATTGTTTGCAATGATTCGCCAGTTTCTCTGAGGCGCGGAAACGGTGACTGATCCGGTTTTTTATTTCATCGCTCATCTCGCCCCATGTCTCGCTGTGACCCTCCGGAATGAACAGTGGATCGTATCCGAATCCTCCATCACCCCTTTCCACTTCCGAAAGACTTCCATCGCAGGTTCCTTCAAAATATAGAGGCTGAGAATCTGGCACGATCAGACACAGCACGCATATGAACCGTGCCCGGCGGCGTTCTCCGGTAGCTCCAGTCATGCGCTCAAGCAACAAAGCCCGATTGTCGGCATCCTCCGCGTCAGGCCCGGCGTATCTTGCCGAATGAACACCTGGCTCGCCACCAAGATACGGCACCTCAAGCCCGCTATCGTCAGACAATACGGCAATAGATTGGCCCATCGAGTTAAGCTTGTCTGCCAACACGAGCGCCTTAATCAGAGCGTTCGCCCGGAAATGGCCGCCGTCTTCCTCACAGTAAGGCATGCCACCCACCGAACTCGCCGGAATGATCTTTGCTTCCACGCCAAGCGACCGGAGGATCTCCTCCAGCTCACGGACTTTCCCGGCATTGGAGCTCGCAAGCACGATCCGGTCGAGGCTCCGGAACTCGACCGATGCCCCATCATCTTCGCAAGATCCGTCACTCATGTCCGGATCGATCCGTTGGACCAGCTGTTGTAAACACGCTGCGTGAACCTCATGTATTTCAGCCCGTCATCAAAACTGGTCAACTTCACCGGAGTTCCGTTGCGAATACTATCCACGAAATCCTCCTCAACCTTCCAACCCCTGCGCGTCTGCCTGGGGACGTCGATTGGCATTTCATAGTCACGACCCATGCGGGCAAAAAAGATGTAGTATTCCAAAAAGTCGATCCTGAGACTACCTTCCGTTCCGTGAATGCGAATCTCCGACACCGGGAGCCCGGCATCCACTCCGCTCATGTTCATTGTCAGGCGGGTGCCTTGCTCAAAACGCCCGACCACACTCACCGAATCCGGGACCCGCACTTCCTTGAACTTCTGGGTGATCTTATCCTGCCGATACTTCGTGTAGACTTCGGCGTCCGCGATGATCCACTCCATTTCATGAGGAAACCAACGCTGGATCATTTCGAAGTAGATCCCCAACTGCAACACGTTGCACCCGCTCATGTCCATATCCTGCCGCCAATGCATCGGACTGTCGGCATCCATGTTCACGCGTGAATTCACGGTAGCGTTGATCTCCCTCACCTCGCCAAGCTCCTGTTTTTCAAGAGTATTGCTGATGACAGTGTCAAAATCGAGCGACATCGGAGCCGGAACCAACTGGCAAACCAACTCAGGGTGTTGCTTGGATTCACTCACCATTTCCTGCGCATCGGTAAGATTCATCCCCATCCGGGCTTCACATAACACGTGTTTGCCCGCCTGTAAGGCAGCCACTGTCGCCTCACAATGCAACATCGGCCAAGTGCCGATGCACACCGCATCAATCTTGGGATCTTCCACGATTTCGCGCCAGTTTTCAGCCACTCTCGGAATACCAAAATCCTCTGCAACGGCCCGGGCACTCGCTAGACGACGGTTGGAAACCACCGCACACTCCACGCCGGGTATCGCCTGAAAACCAGGCAAATGCTTGGCCCGCGTATTGGTTCCCGCACCAATGAATCCAACCCGTATCTTCTTTTCCATATGACTCCTTGGCGAAAAACCTAAAGGTATTTTTCCAAACAGCCAACTCTTTTATGGAACTTACTGCTCGCCGCGACATCCGGATGCCAACGCGAGCAGACAAACCTGCGCCGCGGCGGCAGCGTCACCCTCTTGAACGCATCGCAACTTCGGCCTCCCGCATCTCGGTGCGCTTTTTCAGGGTCTCGCGCTTGTCGTGCAACTTCTTGCCAGTGCAGACCCCGATCTCGACTTTCACAAGACCATGCTTGAGATACATCCGGGTTGGAACTAACGTCCGGCCTCCCGCCTCCACCGCCCCCTGAATCTTGCGTATCTCTGATTTGTTCAGCAGGAGCTTGCGCGGCCTTACCGGATTATGATTCGCCATGGACGTGGGGTTGGTGACAAAAGCGGCGTCGGGCCGCGCCGCGCGGGCCTCATCCCAGGAATACACTTCACGGACATCGTTCAGTGAAGCCTTGTTTTCCCGGTGTTCGCGCAGGGCGATCACGTCGCACGAGAACTCGTCGCGCAGCAGCTTCGCGTGCCGCTGTCCGATCGAGCCAAGCCCGACGATCAAAATCCGGAGTTTTTCCATAAAATCTCAACAACGTTCTCGGGTTCGTGTGTTCCCGTGTTCTTGTGTTGAATGAAAAGACGTACATGCCGTTACTCGCGAACGCGAGAACTCAAGAACACAAAAACGCCTTTCCATTAAAAGATGTCTCTTATCAGCATGAAAGCTTCGGCGTAACTGCTGCCGGCGATGGAGCCCCGGAACGCCCCCAGCGCCTCGAGATTCTTCCTGCTTCGGGGGAACGGGTGTTCCCCGGTCTGCCCGGCGTACATATCCATGACCGCGAGCTTTTCGTCGAGGGATCCGGTAATGTCGGAAAACGCGTTCGGAATGAACGCCCGTTCAGGCAGGGCGGGAGCGTGTTCCGTCTCTGAAACCGTCTCGTACATCATGATCCTTTTAAGGAACGGGGCGCGGAACGTCTTTGTGCAGCTCATGATCGCGTCGAACGTCAACCGATGGTCGGAGTGGACGTCGCCCCTGTTCGGGACCAGCAGGACCGCGGGCGCGGCGGCATGCAGGACGGGGCAGACGCTTTCGATTATGTCTCCCATCGGGAAACGGTCCAGCCGCGCCGCGCCGTAAGGAAGGCTGGTGACGCTGTCAAAACCATAACGCGCGGCCACCGCCGCGATCTCTTTCTCGCGGCGCCCCATTTCTTCGCCGGTATAGCCCGCTTCATCTTTCATCGATGTCATGATCAGCCAGTGCAGCTGATGGCCGGCATCGCGCCACTTTACCAGGGTGCCGCCGCAGCCCAGCGTCTCGTCGTCCGGATGGGGAGCCACTACAAGAACGTTCATAAAAACCTCTCAACATTGCGATAAACGGCGTTCTCGAGTTCTCGGGTTCGTGTGTTCTTGAACGACAAGGCACAACATCTATCTCTCATGCTGTCCTCTCGAGAACACGAGAACACACGAACACAAGAACGCCTTTACTCATTTGAATTTCTTGATGCGCCAGCGGTTGTCCGCGGGATCGATGGCCGCGAGGATATCGCGGATCTTTTCCCCTGAATGGCCGTCGCCGAACGGATTGGCCAGTCCCCGTACTTTTTTACGGTACTCCTCGTCGAAACACGCGCGGCGCAGCTCGTTCGTTATCGCGGCGCTGTCATAGCCGGTGAACACGACGTTCCCTGCCTGCATGCGGCCCTGCTGACGGTTGCCGACATTGACCACCGGCAGACCGTAGAAC
Source organism: uncultured Elusimicrobiales bacterium (assembly GCA_964577205.1). Taxonomy (GTDB): domain Bacteria; phylum Elusimicrobiota; class Endomicrobiia; order Endomicrobiales; family CAIRNS01; genus CAZNYG01. The sequence continues at coordinate 7,805 of CAZNYG010000031.1, forward strand.
GGCGCCTCAAGGATGCCCATGCTCGAGTTGCCTGCAAGGCAGCGGGCGCGGCGCATGACATTGACGAATGTTTCCCGCGGCAATGTTTTGTAAAAACGGATGAAAGCTTTGCCGCTGAACGCGTCCACCGCCCTGAGGATATCATAAGCGCCGGGATCGGTGTTCGGGTAGCTCGCGACGACCTTGTACCCCGTTTCCGAGCAGAAACCCTCGAGCGCGGCAAGCACGGCGGTCATTTGCGCGCAGGCGTCCTCTCTTTCAGAGGACAGGGGATGATTGATAAGGACAAGATATTTACCGTCGGTAATATCGAACGACAGACGCCGGCTTATTTCTTCCGGGGATACCTGCGGCGTCAGGCGGATGTTGTCGAGGCCAGGCGTCCCGGCAAAGAACACGCGGAATTCTTCCTCTCCGGCGGCGATGAGGTTTTTCCCCGATCGGTCACTGGTCACAAGATGGATATGCGCGAGCCGGGAGACCGCGAACCGTACCGGGTCGTCGGCGTTGCCGAACACCGTGTCCCCGCCGCCGATATGGGCGACCAGCGTGTTCATGTAGGTCCCGACGACGGCGGTGGCAATGCTCTCTTCACGGTCTCCGACGACGAGAAGCATGTCCGGCCGTTCCCGTTCCACTGTCTGGGACAGCGCGTATGTCAGCACGCCCGCGCCTTTGGCCCGCTGCGTGTCGCGGTTGGTCATGAAAAGCGAATCGATGGTATCGGCGATACGGAAACCGTCCTCGCGTATCTTCTCCACCGTGCCGCCGTGCCAGTCGGAAAGATGCGCGCCGGAAACAGCCAGCGAGACGTCGAACCGCTGGTCTTCCCTGAGTGCGTTGATGACAGGGTAGAGGATGTCGTATTCAGAACGGATACCGGTAACGGCCAGGATTCTTCTTTTCATAAAAACCTCTTCATCGCATAACGGCGTTCACGAGTTGATGAGTTCATGGGTTCATGAGTGAACAAAAGTGACAAAACAAACCAGACAACATTTGCGGACGGCTGAAGCGAGCCCCTACGCGACGTTCTTATAGTGAACTCATGAACACCTTTGTCGCTAAACGATTGTTCCGTTGTCCATTATGTACTTCCGCGCGTTCGGCAGGCCGTTCATCAGCAGGTCGACGACGGACAGTTCCGGAACGAAGCCTTTCTGTTTCATCCATAACTGAGGATACGGCGGATGGTTGAAATCGAACGTCGACACCTTGACCCCGGCGGCGTCGAACTTGTCCATGTGCATGTATCCCAGCGCGCCTTTCCCGCTGAGATAATGCGTCTCTTTGCGCGCGGTGATTATTTCAAGCACAAGGTCGTCCTTCTTTTCGCGCAGGCACATGGAGCTGGACATGACAAGGGGCGTGCGGATGTCAAGCAGTTCCAGGCATCCGGCAAGCAGCCGCGTGTTCAGCTCATGCAGGTTGAGCGGCTGGCCGGCAAACGCCTTATTGAGCATGCCGGAAACCGTGTCGTAATAAGGAGCCTTCTTATAGTTCAGATCGATCGTCTTTATCAGCTTCCCGAAAATTGACGGATCGGCTATACGGACCCGGTTTATCGGATCGCCGAGATCGAGAGACACCGGAATGGTTATCCACTGCCCGCCCTGCGGCGTCTTGATCATGTTCCGGTTCTGCACGCCGTTCTTCTGGTATTGCACGTCGTCGAGGATGACGAACACGTCGCTTTTGGCGATCTTGAAGAAGTACGGTATCCAGGGAAGGAACTGCGACTGATGAATGCCTATCAAAACAACACCTCATTAATAATCGGCGTTCTTGTGTTCATTAGTTCTCGGGTTCTCGATAAAAACAGCTGCATTCAACTACTCAATATCACGAGAACACACGAACACGAGAACTCAAGAACGCCTTTATAGTATTTTTACCAGTGCCTGCGCGATGAAACGGGCGTCTTCGTCGCTGATGCAGTAGTGCATGGGCAGGCAGAAATGCCGGCGGGCCAGCGCTTCGGTCCGGGGGAAATCGCCTGCCTTCATGCCGCAGGCGTTCACGAACGCGGGCTGCAGGGGCAGCAAAGGATCGTACGGCCAGTCGACGGCAATGCCGGCCGCGCCCAGTTTTTCTTTTATCTGTTCGCGGGTTACCGCCGTCCCTTTCAGTTGAATGACGAACCGCCAGTACGCGTGCACGTCGCCTTCGCGCGGGCCGGGTATCGCGAGAACGCCGCTGCTGACCAGCGGAGCGAGTATGTCCCGGTATATCGATGCCACTCTGTTCCGGCGCGCCGAGAAGGCGTCCAGCCTTTTCAACTGGCAGCGCCCGAGTATCGCCTGGAACTCGGTCATGCGGCGGTTGCCGCCCGGTTCGACGAATATCTGTACCGGCGCGTGAACATCCACGCCGCGGTCACGCAGGCTGGCGCACCGTTCGGCAAGACGCCGGTCGCTGGTGACGACCATGCCGCCTTCGCCGGTCGTCATGATCTTGGTAGAGAAAAATGAGAAGCATGCCGCGTCCGCCAGGTTCCCCGCCCTGACGCCGCCGAGGCTCGCGCCATGAGCGTGCGCGGCGTCTTCGATAAGTTTTATGCCTTTTGCGTTCAGGTATGTTTTTATCTCGTGTATACGGGGATGGACGAGGCCCGCGAAATGAACGATGATGACGGCTTTTGTGCGGCCGGTAACGCGCCTTTTGAGGTCGTCAAGATCGATCAGAAAATCGTCGCCGGTCTCGGCGAATACCGGCCGCGCGCCCGTTACCGAGACACAGGCACCGTTGGCGATAAATGTCTGAGCGGGAACGATGACTTCATCGCCCTGGCCGATATCCAGCGCGCGCAGCACTATTTCCAGCGCTGACGTGCAGGAATTGGCCGCAACGCCGTGATCCGTGCCTACGTACGCGGCGAACTCCTGTTCGAACGCGCGCACGTTCTCACCCATGGTCAGCATCGCTTTCCCTTCAAGGATGCCGCGGAATTTCGCCAGTATCTCTTCGATATCTTCAGGAAAAAAGTAAGGCCACGCGGTATTATACTTCATGGCGCATCTCCTCGACATACCTCTTAAGGCCGGAAGAAATATCCTGGGGCGAAGATCCGAGCACCCGCCGTATCCTGTCGGTCGAGACCACGATATTGCCGGGGTGCCCGCGGTCAAGGGCCACAAGGAGCGACCGGGAACCGAGCAGCGAAACGAGCTCCTTCGCGATATCCATCGTAGTTCTGGCATCCGATGAACCGGCGGTGAACAGCGTACGCGGTTCGAAACTCTCCGACGCTTCGGCGGTTTTCAGCAAAAGGCGCACCGCGTCGTCGGCATGGATGATACTGCGCAATGCTTTGCCTCCGCCGAACAGCTCAATATCGGCATGCGCGGCGGCAAGCTGATAATACGTATGCACAACGCCCCCCAGGTGACGTTTGCCGTACAAAGACGGGAACCGGACGATCACTGAGCGGGTCGCGCTGCCGCCCAGGGTTAACGAGGTCACCTGTTCCCCATCGAACTTCGTAAGCCCGTACCAGGTATCCGGCGCGACCGGTGTGGATTCGTCAAACACGCGGTCACCCGAAGCGGCGCCGTAAACCGCCGTCGACGACGTATATATCATGAACCGCGCGCCGGCATCACGGGCGAAAAGCGCGGCCGCGCGGGCGGGGGCAACATTACCCGCGTAATACTCTTCATAGGTAATGTCCGGCGCCGAAGGCTGCCGTGAAGCGCAATGGAAGACTCCCGCGATCTCTTTTCCCCTTATACGGGATAATCCTGAGGCTGCATCGCCTCGGATCAAAGTGAAGCAGGGATGCCCGGCCGCATTGCCGCTAAGGTGTCCCCGTTCGCGGCGGCCGATACCTACGACGCGGTCTCCCCGCGCGAGCAGCGCGTCCGCCAGATAACTTCCCAAAAACCCGGTAACCCCGGTGATTAAATAAGTATTCATGCCATGCCGTTACTCGCGAACGCGAGGACACAAGAACACATGAAGGCCGTTATGCTTTTTTCAGGACTATGAAATACCGCCCGTACTTGTAGCGGGAGATCAGGGATTCGTCTTCGACGATATGCGCCCAATGGACGATGAAACCGGAATCCCTGGCCAGCTCCTTCACTTTAGTCCAGTTGTAGAAGGTCTGGCAGGTGCCCTGCTCATGCTGCGACCGGCCGATCTCCTCTCCGTCGAATTCGCGGTAATGGGTGCTATCGTTGCCGGAAATGAGCGTAATGAACGCGTAGCGGGATGTAACTCGTGCGATTTCCCTGAGATTTGTTTTTGCCAGTTCAAAACGCATGCTGTCGAGCACGGAATCGCAGATGGTAACGTCAAAATGACCGTCGGGGAACGGAATGCCGTGCCCGTCTCCCGTGGCAAACTTATCCTTCATATCCGGGAACCCGAGGAACGAAGAAAGGTCTTTCGCCGCGGCGATCGCCGTCGAAGAAATGTCCATTCCGTACGCTTCGAGCCCGAACTCCCGCATGAGGACGGCCTGCCTGCCTATGCCGCAGCCGTAATCAAGGCCGCGAACGGTTTTAGTAAAATCAAGGATATCACGGAACGACGCCGGCCCGGTCCGCTTGCGCACGAACCGGTTGAGGAACTTGACGACTTCTTCCTTGGGATAGAATATGAAGTTCTCCCCCCTGCCGTAGCTTTCATCCCATTTATCTTTGAAGATATCCACAAATCCTCCGAAACGACAGCTTTCCGCAATCAGCTCTCAGCGATCACCAGAAACAAAGTCAAAAGCTGACTGCTTTTTCCGTCAAATTGCTATCTGTTCATCTTTCAAAAAGTCTTTTTTCGCTGTCCGGCCGATCACCCTGTCCCATTCCATGGGGGACAGGCCGCTGCCGGGGCGTTTCACCGTCATGTTAGCCGCGGTAAAGCGTTCGCCCTTGCTTATGACGCGCGCGGCGACGATGCTTTTGCGCGCGACCGCCCGGTTCTTCGCTTCCGAAGGAGTGATCCTTTTCCCCGGCCTGCCCAGCGCCAGCTCGACACGGCGTATCCCTCTGACCATCGCGGCAAGCTCATCCGGCTCAAGGCTTGCCTTATGGTCCGGGCCTTTCATATCCCGGGAAAGCGTAAAATGTTTTTCTATGACGGCCGCTCCGAGCGCGGCCGCGGCCACGGCGACATCCGTGCCCTCGGTATGATCGGAATATCCGACAGGCACGCGGAACACGCGGCGAAGATGTTCCATGGCCCGCAGGTTCGCTTCTTCGAAAGGCGCGGGGTACTCCGTCGTGCAATGCAGCAGCGAAATATTCTTTTTTTCAGTCCCCGCCTTGACAAGGACGGCAATGGCCGAGCGGATCTCTTCGATATCCGCCATGCCGGTGGAAAGTATCACATGAGCTTTGAAACCGCCTATCGCGCGCAGATACGGCAGGTTGGTGATCTCTCCCGACGGGATTTTGAAGAGTTTCATGCCGAGCCGGTATTTAAGGAAACATGCGCCTGCCGTATCGAAAGGGGAAGACAGGAAAACGATACCCTTTTCCCCCGCGTAACGGAAAAGCCTCTCATGTTCTTTCTCTCCGAGCTCCAAAGCTTTGAGCATGCGGTACTGGGATGAAACGGCACAGTTGCGGCGCTGATATTCCGCCGCGGGCGCGTCTTCAGCGACCAGCGATGCCGCCCGGAACAGCTGGAACTTGACCGCGTCAGCCCCCGCCAGCGCAGCCGCGTCCACCAGCTTTCTGGCAGTCGCGAGCGACCCGTTGTGATTGACCCCCGCTTCGGCGATGATAAACACCTTATTTTTAACGGCTTTCATGAGTTAACAGCCAACGGCGTTCTCGAGTTCTCGGGCTCGTGTGTTCTCGAGTCATTAAGCGCTAAAAAAATAAATACAAACACCCAAACATGGAATTACGCGGATACTCGCAATGGGATATTTCTCGTGATTATTGAGTCGGTCAATAAATTTTTTTCGAGAACACGAGAACGCTTCTATTTTACCATGTTCTGTCTTACGACCCTGCAGGGAGTGCCGTATGCGATGACGTTATCCGGGATATTGCGCACGACTGTGCTGCCCGCGCCGATGATGGTATTAGAACCTATACTGACGCCCTGGATGACGGCGCTTCCCGTACCGATATGGGTTTTCGCTCCTATAGCGACGCCGCCGCTTATGACGGATCCGGGCGCCACATGCACAAAATCGCCGATAACGACATCATGGTCGATGATGCTGCCGGTATTGATTATGCAATGGCTGCCGATACGGGCGCTGGGATTGATGACCGACAGCGCCGCGATGAACGTACCGCCGCCGACGGTACTGAACAGGGAAAGCGTCGAACGAGGATGGATGACCGTGGGGAACTGGAACCCGATGATACTCGCGCGTTCCGCCAGCCGCACGCGGAGTTCCGGCGAACCTGTGCTGCCCGCGGTGATAAGACAGTGCTTGACATCCCGGTTGAATATCCCGGCAAGGCTCTCGTCAGTCCCGATCACGGGCACGCCCATGACGATCTCTCCCGCCTTGCCTTCCCGGTCGATGATGCCTTCTATGGTAAAACTGTTCCCCGTCAGTATGGCGTCGATCACGACCTGACAATGCCCGCCCCCGCCGATAAGCACGATCTTGTTCATAGTCAAACCCTCTCAATAACGTTCACTCATGAACTCATGAACCAATGAACACATGAACGCCTTTTACTTGGCTGTTTGCAGTTTGTTCAGGACGCTCTTCAATTCTTCCAGCTGGCCGATATCGAGCCAGGACTGTTCGGATACCGGATACACGCCGACCTTCCCGCCATTCTTCATCAGTTCTTCGATAAGCTCGGTGATATGGTACATGCGGTCCCGGGGGATGAGGCCGATGACGTCCGGCTCGAGAACGTACATGCCGGTATTGACTAGAAAATCGTAATGCGGCTTCTCTCGGAGCGCCACCAGTTTCCCCCCCTCGCATACTTCGCATACGCCGTAAGGAATGGTATATTGCTTCATCGATCCGACGATGGTGATCTTATTGCCGCCCTGGCGGTGAAAGCTCATTATATCGCCCAGGTCGGCATCGATAAGAATGTCGCAGTTGGAAACGCAGAACGTCTTGTTCAGTTTTCCGTTCAGCAGGTGCAGGCTGCCCGCGGTCCCCAGCGGTGTTTCTTCCTGAAGGTACTGGATCGTATAGGGATGTTCGAAATCGCTGAAGTAGGCTTTGATGATGTTGGACTTATAATGCACGGAAACATAGAACTCGTCGGACCCGCAGTCGGCGAACCGGTCGATGATCATCTCGATGATGGGTTTGTCGCCGATCGGCATCAGCGGTTTGGGGATGACCTTGGTATAGGGAGCGAGGCGCGTCCCTTCGCCGCCCGCCATGATGACGACCGGAACGCCGGCCAGGTCGCTGCGGCGGGACCGGCGGGCAAAGAGGTCCCTCCACCACACCGCCGAGACTACCTGCCGTTTCGCGTTGACCACCGGCACGCATTCGATGATATTCGTCAGCATGACGTCCCGCGCGTCGTCGATCGTGAATCCCTCGTTGATAACGATCGGGTCCGGCGTCATGATCGAACGGACCGGCTCGTCGAGGTTTGCGCCCTTGAGGATCCAGCGGCGGATATTGCCGTCGGTAACGACTCCCTGAATGACCTGTTCCGTATCCACGACGAAAAGGATCTTTTCCCCGGCGTCGTCCATCGCCTTGAGCGTCTGGCGCACCGGCATTTCAGGCGGTATGAGAATGCGTTCTATGCGGTCCATGACAAAACCTCTTTTAACGGCGTTCTCGAGTTCCCGGGTTCTTGTGTTCTCGTGTTAAACAACGGATTTTGGCAGCGCGCAGGCTGAAGCCTGCGCCTACCACTACTTTCAACGTTTTCGTTCACTCATGAACACATGAACCCATCAACTCATGAACGCCGTTTTAAAATATCTTTAATTACCCTGGCAACGCGGCGGATCGTTCTTTCCGTGTTCAGCGTCGAAGACGGGAGGCACAGGCCGTGTTCATATATATCCTGTGATACGGGGAAAGAGCCGCGCGCGAAACGGCGGTACGGCGGGAACCCGGTTACCGGCGGGAAGACGCGCCGCGTCGGTATGCCTTTCCTTTTCAGGCGTTCCTGAAGCTCGGGGATGGGCCCGTGCCCCTGGATCGTCAGAGCGGTCAGCCACAAAGAGCTTTCCGCGCCCTGGTACGTTTCCTGAAAAGAGATCCCGTCAATGCCGGACAGTTCTTCCCGGTAGATGGCGGTGAAACATTTTTTCAACCGGAGGAACCCGCTGAGCCGTTCAATCTGCGCCATACCCAGCGCCGCCTCGATATTCGTCATGCGGTAATTGAAACCGACCTCGGGATGATAGAAGCCTTTTGACACGTCGCGCGCCTGGTTGATGAGAAAGCGGATATGTTCCAGCCGCTTCGGGTTCCCTCCGACAACCATGCCGCCGCCGCCGGTCGTGATAACTTTGTTCCCGTTGAAGCTGTAACAGCCGAACGCGCCGAAAAGCCCGGTGGACTTTCCGTCATATGACGCGCCGAGGCTTTCCGTCGCGTCTTCGATGACCGCGAGGCGGTGTTTTTTCGCCACGCGCATGATCCCCGCCATATCACAGGGATTGCCGAAAAGATGTACGGGAATGATGGCCCTGGTTTTGCGGGTCACGCGGTTTTCGACCGCCGAAGGGTCAAGGCCCCATGTCGCGGGATCGACGTCGGCGAACACCGGGGCGGCTCCCGTCTGCATGACCGGATTGACGGTCGCGATAAAGGTCAGCGGCGGGACTATCACCTCGTCCCCCGGGCCGATGCCGAGTTCGTGAAGTGCGATATGAAGGGCCGCGGTCCCGCTTTGCGTCGACACTGCCCGGGCGGCGCCGAGGAACCGGGCAAACGCGTTCTCGAACTCATGCACCAGCGGGCCGACGGTGGACACATAGCCGTCGTCGATAGCCCGGCCCAGGTATTTTTTCTCAAGGGAGCCGACGTTGGGAGCGTCGAGTTGAACGGGAAAAGGTTTCATAGAAATAACACAGAGCCTTCAGCTTTCAGACATCAGCCATCAGCAGAAACAAAATCAACTACGGACACAGAATTCGCCGTTGCCGTTGCCATAGCTGATAGCTGAAAACTGAATACTGATCGCTTAAACGTTGTATGTGTCCGCGTTGTATCGGGCGAGGTTTTCGGGTTTGCTGAACCAGGCGATCGTCTCTCTGAGTCCGTCCTCGATACGGGTGGAGGGTTTCCAGCCGGTGAGGCGCGCCAGTTTCCTGTTGCCGCCGAGCAGCCGTTCCACTTCGCTTTTTTTCGGGCGAAGGCGCTGGCGGTCGGCTGCCACGCCGGCTTTCGCGCCGGTAAGAGCGATGAGCGTTTTCGCCAGATCGCCTACGGAGATTTCACGGCCGGTCGCGATATTGATGACCTCGCCTTCGGTTTTCCGGGCTTTTAGTATTTCAATGAATCCCCGCGCCGTGTCCTTCACGAACACAAAATCGCGGGTCGGACGCAGGGAGCCGAGCTTGAGAAGCTTTTTACCGGAAAGAAGCTGCGTGATGATAGTCGGGATGACGGCACGCGACGACTGGCGGGGGCCATAGGTATTGAAAGGGCGGACGACCGTCACCGGCAGGCCGAAGCTGCGGTAAAAGCTGAGCGCCAGCTGGTCGGCGGCGATCTTGGTCGCGGAATAGGGCGACTGGCCCTGCAGCGGATGATCTTCGTCAATGGGAACGTGAAGCGCGGTGCCGTACACTTCGCTGGTGGAAGTGACAAGAAGTTTTTTCGTGCCGAGGTCGCGGCAGGCGTTCAGCACGTTCAGAGTGCCTTTGATATTGGTATCGACATAACTGTCCGGCGCGCGATAAGAAAAAGGGATGGCGATAAGGGCGGCAAGATGAAGGACGGCATCGCAGCCGCGGGCCGCCTCACGCACGGCGCGCGGATCGCGGATATCGCCGAACACGATGTCCATCTGCGCGCGGACATCCGGCGAAAGGGTATCAAGCCAGCCGGCGCTGTTGAAAGAATTGTAAAACGCGAAGGCACGGACCTTGAACCCCTGCCTCGAGAGAGCTTCGGCAAGGTGGCTGCCGATGAAACCGTCGGCGCCGGTCAGCAGCACAGTGCGCGGACGCGCCTTCATGGCTTGTTCCCTGAAGACGGGGTGCCGGGCTGAGATCCCAGTTCCTTCAGTGTCTTCATGAAATATTCCTTCAGATCGGATGACGCGAATTTAATGCCTTCATAAAAAAGAAGCACGCGTTCCAGCACGCGGTACTCCTGGCCTTTCTTCTCCAGATTGTCGGAACGAAGGTTCGCGCTGCGGTTAACAAGATGGATATTTGAAGAAACATGGCCCTGGATCGCAAAAATGTAATGATCGGGCATCAGCGCCATTATTTTGTCTTTGATCCTGTCTGATTCCCTGAACGCCGGCTGTTCCTTTTGAGAATCATATTTACCTTCCCGGTATTTGGCCATGAGGCCGCCGACCAGGTCTATGCCCTGAACGCTCAGCTCCAGGATCGAAGAAAGACGGTCAATGTAGGAACGGATCCCGGCAAGGAGCGCGTCCAGGTCGACGGGTTTCCACTCCCGCAGGGCGGATCGTATCAAGCCCCCGGTATCCACGTCTTCGCGGCAATAAGTTTCAATGACTCCGGAAAGAGGCATTATCTCGGTCCCTTTTATCTTTGCCCCGGCCTCCGACGCCTGTATGACCTTTGCCGAAACCCGCGAGATGAAATTTTCATAGAAAACGAGATAGCTGTGCATGAGGATATCGGACGGCACCATTTTACCGTTAATATCTTCAACCATGAGATACTCACAGTACAGCACGCGGTCCTTTTCCTTGTATATAAGGTATTTCTTGCCGGTCTTCTGGTCCGTCGCGAGGATCGTCTGAGCTATGAAATCCGTCCCTTCAACGTGGGACATGCCGTCCTGATTAGGGTAAGAGAGGTCCTGTCCGACAAAAACTATGGGGTCCGCGCCCAGGAATTTCGCGAGACTGAATGCCATGTGGCTGACGCACAACCCTTTTTCGAGAGGGGCGCCCATGTCGTAATATTGAGAGAACCAGTGCGACAGGGCTTTGGAAATAGGCATGGAAAAACACGGCCCCTTGAAATCCCTTGGGATCGCCGGGCTGCATTCGGGGTCGAATACCAGCGCTATGTCGCCGGTGCGGTCAAAAAGCCCTTCCATCTTCTTGTAATTTATGCCCATGAAATCGACCGTGCAGACGAAATCGGGAATGATATCGTTGTTGAGCAGTACCCTCAGCACGGAATCGATAGCGATAATAACGGCTTTACCCTTGAGGCCGCGGAGAAGATGCATGTTGTTTTTCAGGGAAGGGCCGGAATTCACGCATATCGCGGGTTTCCCTTTGAAAAGCCCCGCAAGGCCCGCGATACTGCGGCTCCTGACTATCGCGGGGATATTCTCGATAAAATTCCTTTGGATGATATGAGCGCATTCCAGCGTCGTATTAATGTTCATCTTCATCGCCTTGATGGCGGAGAAAAAAGCTTCGCGAAACTCTTCATACAACCCGGGGGCGGCCTGTATGGTGGGCATATGCTGCATCACAACGATGTTGCCCATCAGTATCCGCCCGCCCCAGTTCTGAAGCACGTCCAGCAGGTCCGTCGTCTTCTGTTCCATGACGAACATGCAGCGGGGTGAGCCGAGCATGGAACGAAGGTCCCGCGCCCGCATCGCGAGTTTGAACAGCGAAAGGTTCGGCTCAACGATGACAATGGTATTGATCCAGGGATAACGCCGGGACATCTCTTCGACGTGGTACCCCAGGCCGAACCCGAACACGACGGCCACGGTTTTTTCGTTGAGATTGAAGCCGGAAAGGAAAGTCCCGGCTTCTTTATGCGGATCATACGAACTGTGGAGCAGGATGGAATTTCCACTCTCGGCGGGGACGCGCGCGACCGGATGCCCGGTCTTTGAAGAGAATACTTCAGCTGAAATATCCGGGGCCGCGTCCAGCAGGTCCGCTGCGCGCGGACTCATGGATGCTATGACGACCCGGTTCTCGGAATACCAGTCTTTGTTCATGTGCGGGGGATCTTTGCGAGCGCTATGGCGGAAAGTTTGCGGGCCGCCTGTTCGAATTCGGCGATATGTGGCAGGAGATCGTACTCAAGGACGTCGGCAAGCCGGACATAGTCTTTCTGCTCAAAAGATTCCAGAGCGGCGCCGATAACAACGGCAAGCGATTTCATTTTTTCCTGGATGCTCGTTTTTCCGACAACCACCTCGGAATAATCCAGCTCAAGCAGATCGGCGGTTTCCGCGAACGCGTCGTTAACGGCATTCAATGTCTCAAGGCATTGCGAAAACAGCTGGAAGGCTTTTTCATGGCCAGCCTGGTGGATATAACGAACAACTTCACCGAGCGCCGAGGTAAGTGAAGGGATATGCCCGGTTATATCGGTCAGGATGTCGACAAGTTTCTGGTTCCGGTCCATCGTTACTATTTCCAGTACCCTGACCTGGTCTATCGGCTGCGCGGCAAAAGCGCCGTACGCGCGCGGTTCTACGGCCACGGTATCGCCGGTGATGCCTATAAAAGAACGGCCCTGGCTTTTCAGCCAGTTCCTGAGGTTCTTTACAAACTCACCGACCGTTGCCTCTCCTTCCGGAGAAACCATGTCTTCAATGCCGTCAATAATTACTTTCATTGGTTTAATTATACAACTTTCTCAGAATAAATTTCAATACATTTTATATTTTGTCCGCTCAACGCGTGCGTCAGCTACATTATTATAATGCAAATTGCGCGCCAAATAAAACAACCCGGGAGCAGCGCTTTCTCGGGGGTTGTTTTGACGATCCCGGCTACTTCGGCGAGAAGGCCGGATCAAGGGTTTTTAACCGCAATGTTTGAGATTCATCCTCCCCTGCCTGAGCGGGAGCGGTATTGACGGCCATGGCTTTGATCCAGGCATCCCTCAAGGGAATGACCAGGTCGATGACCTCCTGGATCCTGCTTTCATCCTTTGAGAGGTTCGCGAATATCAACTGACGGTACATGTAGTTGTAGAGAGAGTTCAGGTTGCGGGCGATGTCGCCGGTGTCGCGGTTGAGGCTCTTGGTCAGCTCGCTGACAATGTCCTGGGAACGCACGATAAGCTTATGCGATTCCTCGATGTTCTTCTCCTGCACCTTCAATTTCGCCTGGTTAAGGAAACGGATCAATCCGTCGTAGAGCATGAGGATCAGTTTTTCGGGGGGAGCGGTCTCAATGCTTGTTCTCTGGTACGACTGGTACGCGTTCCGTGATTGATTCATGGCTCCATCCTTTCATCAACTGGACTTCGAAGACGTTGAGATCCCGCTGAGCGACGATATCTGCTGGGTAAGCCAGCCTCCCGTACTCTGCATCTTTCCCATATATTCTTCCATGGCCGCGTATTGCTTTTTCAGGCGGGCTTCCTTTGCGGAAAGCCGGTCTTCCAGCATCTCGATACGGTCCTTATAATCCTCGATCTGCGAGTTGATCGCGTCCTGCGCGAGCTGAATAAGGCCGTTCCCCGCCTCGGTCAGGTTCGCGATGCTGCTGTTCAGCTTGCCGCCCACGCCTACATCCTCGTACGCCTGGATCTGCGCTATCCTCGCGCGGTGATCGGCGGCATTGGTGCCGGTGATCTGCAGCCGCACCTTCTCGGTTATGGCCCCGGAAAGATAAGCGCTCATCTGCGCTCCGGTATTTCCTGAGACGGTCGTCGCGGTGATCCAATCCGCGGCCAGGGCGGCATTCCCGCCCAGCCTCAGGTATTGGACCGCCATGGAGCTGATACCCCAGCTTGCCGCGGGATACTCTTCGGAATCAAGTGTGTTGACCAGAAAGCGGCTGATAGACCTCGCTTTGTTAAAATTCAACGTAAAGTATTCGGTTCCCAGGTCGGTGCTGCTCATCCAGCCGTTCCCGTCTCCCCAGGAAGAGGACGTGTCAACACCGTTCAGCACGCTTTCCGCGGAAAAGCCGGCCTCGGTACCGGTGCTGACGCTCACGGTGGCCCCCAGAGAACTCATCGCGACATCCGTTTTCGCGGTAAAGAGCGCGATAACGTCGTTCAGGCTGTAAGTGAGCGCGTTGGTCAATTCCGTATCGTTCACATTAAGTGTCCCGGTTAGATCCGACGAAATGCCGATCTGGAACAGCGATTTTATGTTCGATGAAACCCCCGACACGTCGTCCATGATCATGCCCTGTACCTGGTTCTCGATCATAGCGAGGGTCGTATCTCCGAAAAGGGGCCCGCCCTTGGTGTCCGTTTCGGAATCATAGGTCCCCTGCGCGCGGATAGCTGTCATCAGGGTGTTGTACGCGTCGATAAAACCCTTTATGGCTGTTTTGATCCCCTCAGTGTCCGACTGCACGTCAACGGTCACCGGCGCGGCGCTCGTCTTAAGCAGCGTGAACGTGACGCCGTTCATCACGTCGTCAATGATATTGCCGTGGCGCGACACAACGACCGGATTCGTCATTCCAAGGCTCAGCTCCGCGTCCTGCGCGGCCTGCATCGTCTTGCCGATGCCCTCGGACTGGTCAAGGTCAAGGTCCGACGGGGTATAGATGGCTTTGATCTCTCCGGAAACATTCACCGCTACGCCGTCCACAAAGAACTGCAGCTTGCCGGTGGCGATGTCCACTTCCACCTCGTTGCCGGTAGTGCCGTGAAGCCCCGCGCCCTTTACGGCGAACGCCGTGCCGCCGACCGTGACGCTCTCGATGTCGGAAAGGCTGGAAGACGCGAAATCGAGCGTATAATCTCCGGAGGCCGCGCCCCTGGTCCCGTCGCCCGTGCCGACAGCCTCGTCCGTGATCTTCGAGGCGGTGTCCGTGATCGTCAACTGCCCGATGGAACCGGTATTTTTGCTGGAGACCACCAGCTTATACGGGCTTCCAGATTCACCCGTGTTTATTATTGAGGCGGTGAACGGCCCGCTCGCGCCATTGATAGCGTCGCGGATGCCTTCAAGCGTGTTATTGGTCGGATCGATCGTTATGGTGAACAGGGGGTCAAGGTCGCTGCCATTCAGCGTTTTTTCGGATGTGCTGCCGGCAATCCCGAGCTGCTGCGCGCCGGTCCCCGTCATGTCAGTGACCGACAGGGTACCGTACCCGCCGGATGTGTCCGTGAGCTTCAGGCCGGTGCCGTCATCATTAATGGATGCCTTCACGCTGATACCGGCATTGTTGATGAGGTCGATGACATCCTGCAGATCGGCCGCGCCCGCGATATTGACCGCCGCTGAAACCCCAGCCTTGTTCCTTACCATGAAGGAAGCGTCTGCGGTATCCACGCCCGCGCCGCCGTTTAAAAAGGAAAGCTCCGTGAACGCGTTCACGTCGTTGTCATCGGTGCCGTTCCCGGCGCGTATGGTTATCTGCCCCCCGGCCATGAGCGCGGCGGCCTTGGAAGCCACTCCCCGCGACAGAGACTGCTGCCCGTAGGCAAGTTTGTTCACCGTAAGGGACTGTGTGACCTGATCGGCGAAAGACGCCGAAGTTATCTTAAGCACTTCTTCGTCGCTTGAGGTGGCGGACGTCTCCCGGAACGTGTTTTCCCGGTTCACGATCATGGCTTGAATCTTAAGGTTGACCAGGTTGGCCTGGATCGTCTTCCAAGCGGTCAGCTTGTTGTTCTCGATGGTCTGGCGGGCCTGCATATTGCGCAGGGGGGCGCGCTCGATCTCCATCAATTTGCTGACGATCGTGTCGGTATCCATCCCCGAGATGATCCCGGAGATACTCGAAGTCCCGCTTGATGTCGCCATACGTCCTCCTGAAGAACGGCAGCCGGCCACCGAACGCCGCCGGAAAATATCATGCCCCGAAACAACCGGGACTCAAGCTTGAAAGAAGCCCCTTGCGCGGCCGTCACTGTTAACGGCGCGCGTGAAAAAATTTCCCCGTTTTCAGAAAGGGCCGGATCATTGCCCCTGAGCCAGGCCCGCGCGGATCTCCTGTTCCATACGGTTCAGGAATTCCACCATTTCCTTCGGAGGGATCTGCTTGACGACCTTGCCCGCGTCAACGTCAATTATTCTGAGCAGGAAAACATTGCCCTCTATCCCGAAAGAAAGCCGGGTTGTATGGGTGTCCAGAAGCTGGTTCAGCTTATCAACCCGCTGTTTGAATTCTTCATACGAAGGAGCGGCCTGATTCCGGGCATCTGCGCCGGACAGGTTTGCACCTGCGCCAAGGGAAGCGGAAATGACGGGAGACGAAGCCTTCTGTTCCGCGGCCTGCGAGCGGGCATTCATCATGTTCTGATATGCCTGGTACGCGTCCACCAGTGGGCTGTCACCGCCAATCGAGGATATCTTATCTATCCGAGTCATCGCAATCACCCCCTAATCCGCTAAATCGCGCCTGGATCTTGTGGGTCGCGCGGATTAGTAATTTGAATAAATTTGAAAAACAGGGCTGCCCTCCCCGTTGAAGGGGAGGACAGCCCCCGAACTATGCCGCTATCATCCGAGCAGTTTAAGGACTGACTGCGGAGAAGCGTTGGCCTGGGCAAGCATCGCGGTGCCTGCCTGGATCATGATCTGGCTTCTCGTGAACTCCATCATCTCCTTGGCCATATCCACGTCGCGGATACGGGATTCGGAAGCCGACAGGTTCTCACGGGAAACTTCAAGGCTCCTGACTTTCGTCTCGAGCACGTTCTTCGTCAAAGCGCCGAGGTCCGCGCGAACCGTCGATATGTCATCGATGGCCGCGTCAATGACCGCCAGGGCGTTCGTCGGATCGTCAGACAGGTTGAAGATCGCGCCCGTCTTGATCGCGTTCAGGCCGAGAGCTTCCGCGCCCGAAATGCTGGTCCCGAGCTTCGAAGGATCAACGTTGCTCAGGCTGACCTTCTGCGTCTCGCCGCTGGACGCGCCGATCTGGAACGTGACCGCGTTGGCGTCAATCCTGGCCGCGTTCGCATAATCCGAAGCGGTGACTGAAGAAGCCATGCCGATCGCCGTACCCGCAAAGTCGGTCCCGGTTGCCGCCGTAAGCGTCAAGCCGCTGCCCGTCGCGGTGGATCCGTGGATCGTGCCGGAAATGTTCGTCCCGTACCCGATCGCCGTTCCGGCCGAACCCGCCGTGCTGGCAAGCACGCCAGTCGCGTCCTGCACGACAACGCTCTGGTTGCTGCCGTACTGAGCCGTGGTGAAGTGGAACTGGTTGGCGCTGTACGAAACCGTAACGCTGACGCCAGCTTCGGTAAGCCCGGACTGCAGCGCCGTCACGGCGCTCGCGAACGTCAGGTCTGCCGCAAGCGTTATGCTGACGCCGTTGATGATAACGGTGCCGCCGCGCTGGGTCGTCGTCGAAGTGGCGAACCCTCCCAGAGAGGAGATCGTCGCTTTCGTCGCCAGAGCGGAAACGGAAACGTCAAGGAACGTCGAGCCCGACAGCGCGCTGTCGCCTACGTTGACAGTTTCGACCGCCGCCGTGTTCACTACCGCCCCTATGTTCCCGGAATCGCCGTTCAGCAGGTGGCGGCCAAGGTAAGAGGTGTTCGAAGCGATCGAAGCGATCGAGTTGACCGCTGAATCGATCTGTTCCTGGTCGGCCGCGATGGCTGACGAGGAGCTCGCGCCGGTGTTCGCGGCGTGCAGAGCAAGGGCGCGCATCGAGTTCAACATGGTGTTGATCTCGACCAGCGCTCCTTCAGTCACCTGGATCATCGAGACCGCGTCCTGCGTGTTGTTCACGGCCTGGTCAACGCCGGCGATCTCAGCGCGGAGTTTTTCAGAGATAACGAGGCCCGCGGGGTCGTCCGCCGCTCTGTTGATCCTGTAACCCGATGAGAGTTTTTCAAGCGACTTGGAAAGCGAGGAGTTCGTGGCGGTGAGGTTTCTCCAGCCATTAAGAGCCAGAATGTTGTGGTTAATTCGCATG
>CAZNYG010000032.1:0-25623 GCA_964577205.1 uncultured Elusimicrobiales bacterium
GCTGCGTGACTTTACGGGCGCCTCTTTTCGTGCGGGTGAAGAGAAGCACCGGCCCGGAGTACTGGATCAGCAGCTTGTTGAGAAGTGTCCCCTTGTCTTCTTTTTTGACGACAAAGATCTCCTGGGAGACGTTTTCCGCCGCCGTTCCGGCCGGAGCGATCTCGGTGCGGACCGGCAGTTTCATGTGCGAAGATGCTATATTTACGATCCTGGCCGGAAGCGTCGCCGAGAAAAGAAGCGTCTGCCGCTCTTTCGGCACCGTTTTCAGTATCTGTTCGATCTGCGGGGCGAAACCCATGTCAAGCATGCGGTCGGCTTCGTCCAGTACCAGAAAACACACATCGTCGAGGCGGACGCGCCGTTCTCTCATATGGTCCAGCAGACGGCCGGGAGTCGCGACAATGACGCGCGGATGCCTGCTCAGCGCGCTGGTTTGCCGGGACATGGACTCTCCTCCGATAATGACCGTGGTCATCAGGCCGGAGGGAGCGGCGAGTTTATTGATGGATTCATGGACCTGAAGGGCGAGTTCTCGCGTGGGAACGAGCACCAGTCCGCGCCCTTTCTGCCGGGCAAGCTGCTGGATCAGCGGGATGCCGAAGGCGATGGTTTTGCCGGTGCCCGTCTGAGCGATGCCGATGACGTCTTTGCCTTCAAGAGCGATAGGTATGGCTTTTTGTTGAATAGGTGTAGGCGAGGTGAATCCGAAACGGCTGATAGTTTCAAGAATTCCTGGAGCGATGCCAAGTCCGTAGAAGCTGCCTTTTGTCGTGTTTTCCATACGCCAGTATACCTTAAACGGCGGGATAAGTAAAGAAAAACCGGAAAAATGTTTCCAGAAATGGTATAATGCCGCTACGTACTAAATTTTGTCCAAAGGATGGCACAATGGCCAAGAAGCCGAATTACGGTTTTCTGAAACACCAGAAGGACCTCAAGAGAAAGAAGAAACAGGAAGAGAAAAGGCAGCGTAAACTGAATAAAGCGGGTGTCCAGCCCGATGACACCAATCCTCCCGCCGTTCCTTGAGGCCTCGGGAACATACCGTAGTAAGATTTCCGGTCAGGGGCGATCTTCAGTCGCCCGGATCATTGCGAATCGAAGGAGGCAGTGGTATGGGTACAATGGACATTGTTGCGCGCGAAGAGTCTGTCTCCGGACATCTCTCCGCTCATGCTTAACCTGTCGAGATAATCCTTCCAGGCAGATCCTTCCAAAAAACCCGCCGGCCTGACAGCCGTTTTTTTCCTTTTGGCAAAAACGATAAAGAAAGAGGTGCTTTTTATGATTGCAGGATCCTTTTGCAGTTCTATTGAACGCATAACCCGGAAGCCGTCCGGGGATGTCAAATGAACCGTTAGGAAGGTCTTTGATTCCCCGGCGAGATGATGTTTCGGAGGATCAAAACAATGAGTATCAATGACTGCGGGCACAAGCCCGCATTCGGGGATAGAGTCAGGGAATTCATGTGCAGACATTGCCGGAAGCAGGTCAGCGCTATGTCTTTCGGTACCATGAACAGGAACCATTGCCCGTACTGCCTGCACAGTCTGCACGTCGACAGGAATATCGGCGACAGAATGTCCGCCTGCAGGGGCATCATGGAACCGATAGCCGTTTCGGTAAGGAAAAAAGGAGAATGGGAGATCATTCACCGTTGTCGCGAGTGCGGCATGATAAGGATAAACCGCATAGCCGGGGATGATAACGAGGCAACGTTGATCTCTCTTGCCTTGAGGCCGATAGTCAACCTGCCTTTCCCGATAGAAACGCTGGAGATGTTCTGACGAACACAGGGCACAGCTGCCAGTCAATGACGGTTGTGCCCTGTCGCTTTTTTGAAATTATTCCCGGGGTGCGGCGGTTGAGCGCCGGAGGATCCGCTATCGCATTCCCGATTACACAGTAAGAAAATCTAGTAATAGTAATAACTTTGGCTATTGACAAACATTATATAATATGCTAAATTAAATTATGGAAAGAGGATAAACGGTACGGCCATGAAAAAAAAGAACAATGTGCCCGGAAGGATCGAGATAGCCGAAGATGACCCTGTGTTCAGCATCAGTATCGTCAGCAGGCTGACCCGTATTCCGGTGTGGACGCTGCGTGTTCTTGATCACGAGCTTATAGTTTGTCCAAGGAAAACGAAAGGCAAAACCCGCCTCTATTCCAACAGGGATGTCCAGAAGCTCGGGAAGGTCTATTACTATATGAAAGTGAGGAAAGTCAATGTAGGCGGATTGAAGATTCTTTGCGATCTTGCGGAGATCGAAGAGTAGAGCTATATTTTTTTGCCTTATAATTAGCACTCATGTAAATAGAGTGCCAGTATGTGCGGGAGGTGAGAGATGAGAATCGGAACAGAAGGCAGATAGTAACGTAAGCGGTTATTCGCTGAGTTTTTCAGAAGGAGGTAAGCGCCATGATGTTAATGCCATGGAAACCCAGAGAGGCGTGGTGGGACAGGTTCAACGATCTCGAGAAGATCCAGAGCGAGATCAATCGGCTGTTAGATTTTTCGCGCCGGCCGGAGAGCGAAAGCGGCTTGAGGGAAGGCGCGTGGAGCCCGGCGATCGACGTCCACGCAAGCAAGGACGCATTCCTGGTAAAAGCCGATATACCCGGGATGGCCGGGGGCGACATCGAAGTGGTCGTGGAAGGCAGGGCCCTGGCGATCAGGGGAGAGAAAAAGCTCGAAAATGCCGAAGAGAAAGGGCGCGTCCGAAGCGAGCGTTTCTACGGTTCCTTTTACCGGAGCATGACGCTTCCGGGTGAAGTGGACTCCTCGAAAGTTAACGCGAGCTATAAAAACGGGGTGCTTGAGATAATGCTCCCCAAGAAGGAAGAGTACAAGCCGAAACAGATAAAAATAGACGTGCGCTGATAATGCCGGGAGGAAGAAAATGAATACGCTGACCACAAGGCCGGAAGAAGAACAGGAGAAGACCGTCATTAAACCCCTCGTGGACATCCGCGAGAATGAAAAAGAGATCCGTCTCGAGGCCGAGATGCCGGGACTGGACCGGGAGAGCGTGGATTTGCAGCTGTTTGGAGACGAGCTGATCGTCAAAGGTTCCCGCAAGGAAGAGAAGATACCGGAAGGGTACGCGACGCTCCACCGAGAACGCTGCCCTTACGAGTATTCCCGCACTTTCGTGCTGGGAAATGACGTCAGCCGCGAGGGCATTGACGCGAAATACGAAAACGGCATCCTGACCGTGATTATCCCGAAGTCGGAAGCCAGCCAGCCCCGGCGCATTAAGATCGCCTGAAGGTCGGGGGCTTTCAAAGAATGCCTTTTGAAAGGGGTTAAGGACCCCGGGCAACCGGCAGGTTGCCCGGGGTTTTTTTGCCTGTCTGAATACTTGTGCAACATGTCCGAAACATGTACAATTTAATAAGTCATGAAACGTTCCATGATGCGATCCTTTCGCGGTATCTTCATATGTTCCCTTCTGCTGCCTGTCCCGGCGTTCTGTTCCGCCGCCGATAAACCGGTGGCGCTTTTCCTGCGGGACGCGGAACCGGGGGCCCATCTTTACTCGATGGGCCGTGTGTTCGCGAGCCTCGATCCCGGAGACTCTTTCTCTCATCCGTGGGCCTGGAGCCCGGAACAGCGTTCCGGTATCACGTTCTCTCACTGGCCCGGCATCCTTGATACCGCTTCTTTCGATTTTGCCGGAGCCGCCCTGAAGGTACCCCGGGGCATGGTCAGCGTCTCACTGTTGCGGTACAGCGCCGGAACGGAGGCCATGGAAGAGGCAGACGGAACGATACGCGACGTCGCGCTTGAGGATGACCTTCTTGCCGGCCTGGGCTAGGGCTGTGATATAGCGAAACGCTGGCGCATCGGCGCGGCGGCGAAATTCCTGCGCAGCACCCTCGCGGAAGATTATTCGGCTTCAGTTGCGCTCGCCGACGCGGGCCTCATGTATCACACGCCTTCCGGTCACGCGGCGGGTATCGCCGTCAGGAACGCGGGTCAGAAAATGACGTATTATAAAACTGCCGAACCGCTGCCGACTGAACTGACAGCGGGCTACACGGTGGATATTGACGACGGTTTTAATGACGACAGCCTGGTAGCCGCGGCCGGGTACGCGCGGCTGGTTGACACGGCCCGTGATTCACTTTCGCTCGGGCTTGGATATACGCCGGAAGCTTTGACAATAATACCCGGATGGGAACTATCGATGCGGTTCTCGTCCGTTTCGCCCTGGACGGGACCAGTGTGTGGTCCCGGCAGTTCGGTTCGCCTCAGATCGACATGGTTGCCGGGCTTGCGGTGCGGCCGGGGACGATCTATGCCGCCGGGAGCACGACCGGCGGCATGTACGATAATGCCAACGCGGGCGGATGGGATATTTTTGTCACTCGGTATGACGGTTCAGGCAACCGCGAGCTGACGCGCCAGATGGGGACGGCCGGGGCCGACGTGGTCGGCGGCGCAATGCTGATCAGCTCGATAAGTTTCGCGCTCAGCGGGTTCAGCGCAGGGAACCTTGACGGCCTGGCAAATGCCGGAGCGGAAGACCTTTTCCTCGTCAAATGGACTACTTCGACGGTACCGGTGTTGCAGTGGACCGGCGAACCGGGATATACCGATGACGGTATCCAGCCGAACGAGAGTACCGGCGGCCAGACATATGTTTACCGGGTAACCTACCTGGATCTTGCCGGGATCGGCCCGCTTGCCGGTTATCCGAAAATCCACGTGCGGCATGAAGGCGCGGAGGTATCGGGCAGCCCCTTTATCATGAGCGAGGTCACACCCGGTGTGACGACGTATGCCGCCGGAGTTCTCTATACGTATTCGCTTGCGCTGCCCGCGGGCACGTATACCTATCAGATGGAGGCTTTTGATATTTTCGGCAACAGGGCAATCGGCTTTCCAGCGAATCTTAATTCGGGGCCGGTCTTCCTGCCGCCCGAAGCGAAGAACGTGCGCATTATCCACGGCGTTTTCAAATCGGGCGAAGGAGAGCGCTGCACCCTTTCCTACGAGCTGGACCGTACCTGCGATATCGGCGTAACGGTCTATGACAGTCTCGGCGCCGAAGTCCGTACGCTTTTTCGCGGCAATGCGGCTCTCGGCGTGAATACAATTATCTGGGACGGCCGGGATTCCGGCGGCGATCCCGTGGCCAGCGGCGTCTATGTCATCCGCATCGATCCGGGCGGCGGCAAACAGAAAAAAGTCGTCGTCATCCGCTGACCGGTAAGGCAATAATCAAGGCGCTTAATTTATGACAAAAATAGCTCTTATCAACCCCGGAAAAAATCCGGCCTTCGGCGGCAACGAACCCCTCTCGCTGGGATACATCGCTTCCTACCTGGAACAACACGGCATAGAAGTGACGATCATCGATGAGCTTGCCGGAGACGACGTGGCGGCGGGGATCCTTGCCTTCCATCCCGATATCGTCGGCGCAACCGCGACAACGCCTCTGGTCAGCGAAGCTTACGCTCATCTTGCCTTCGCCCGCGAACAGGGGTACCGCACCGTGATCGGCGGTGTCCATGCCAGCGTTCTCCCTGAAGAGGCCGCTCTCCACGCCGATCAGGTAGTCGTGGGAGAGGGGGAGGAAGCCCTGCTCCGCATCGCCCGCGGGGAGGCCGCGGACAGGATCGTCCGGGGCACGCCCGTCAAAAATATCGACGACACGCCTCCGCCCGCGCGGCACCTGATGCGCATGGATTATTACGCCGGCCGCCATAAGCGGATGCCGAACGCCGCGCAGTATTTTCTTTCGCGTTCGACGCGGCTCGGCACCATTCTTGCTTCCCGCGGATGCCCTTACAGCTGCACATTCTGCCATAACAGCTGGAAAGGCCTGCCGGTGCGTTACAACAGCCCCGCCCGCGTCATGGCTGAAATAAAAGAGTTAAAGGAACGCTACCACGCGAACGCGCTCTTCTTTGCCGACGATGATTATTTCGTCAACAAAAAACGCCTGACGGCCATATGTGAGACGATGATCGCGGAGAACATGGATATCGCCTGGGCGGCGAATGCCCGCGTTAGCAGCCTGGACGAGTCGACGGTAGCGCTGGCGAAGAAGGCGGGCTGCCGCCAGATCTGCCTCGGAATTGAAAGCGGGTCCCAGCGGATCCTTGACGTGCTGAACAAGCGCACGACGGTAGAGCAGGGCGTGAACGCCGTGCGTATCATCAAGGATGCGGGGCTGATCGCGTACTCTACCTTTATGATCGGCAACCCTACCGAGACGAAAGAAGATATCGAAATGACCCGGCAGTTCATCATCAAGAGCGGTCTGGACAGTATCGGCGTCTGCATCACTACTCCCTATCCCGGGACGGTGCTGTGGGACTGGTGCAGGGAGCATGGCCTTGTTCCTGAACGCTGCGACTGGTCCCGGTTCAACCATGAAGGTTGCCACGTCCCCGCCAACGAGAACCTTTCTCCCGGCGAGATAGAATCCCTGCGCAGCGGCATCGTGTTCGAATGCCTGGTCCTGCGCAAACCGGGGATGCTGTGGTTCTACGTCAAGAACGTCCTGCTGTATCCCCGTGAACTGCTGGACCGGTTCATTTCCGTTGTGACGCCTCTCCTGAGAAGGTCCTTGCGCGGCAATTGAGTTTGCCGTTGATTGTTTATATAATGTCAGAAAGCCAGTGTTTTCGAAAGTAATAGCCGGGACCTCCACGGCGATCTGATAGACGGGTTCGTCAGCGTCGATATGGATGGCAGGATCCGTGAGTTCAACGACGCTTTCGCGGGCATGCTCGGATACAGCCCTGACGAATTGTGCCGGCTTACCTGTAATGACGTGACGCCGCCGAAATGGCACGCTATGGAAGAGGATATCATCGAAGATCAGGTCAGGGCCCGGGGATATTCGGATCTATACGAGAAGGAGTACCGCAGGAAAGACGGCACGGTGTTCCCGGTTGAACTCAGAACGATCCTGCAGCGGGACGACAAGGGAAAGATCGTCGGTATGTGGGGTATCGTGCGTGATATCGCTTCCCGCAAACGGACGGAGAAGGCGCTCCTGGAAAGCTACGACAGGCTGCAGCGCGCTTTCGGCGGCATCATAAGCGCCATCACGACGATAATCGAAACCCGCGACCCGTATACGGCGGGCCATCAGAGAAGGGTTTCCATGCTCGCCGTCGCGATAGCCCTGGAGATGGGGCTGTCCGAAGAAAGTGTGAACGGGGAAGGCTACCCAAACCATCTTGCGGGCGACGGCATACTGCCGGAGGCGATGATCGTGGCGGTAGCCGATGTCGTCGAGGCGATGTCCTTCTATCGGCCCTATCGCGGAGCCATAAGCATGGATGTCGCGCTGGACGAAATAATAAAAGGCAAAGGGACACTTTACGATCCCGAATCGGTCGACGCGTGCGTGAAACTCATCCGGGAAAAGCATTTTTCGTTTGAAACCGATCCCGGGCACATGGAACCGGCGGCTGTCTGAGCCATCCAGATGGATCAACTATGGAACTCTTGGCGCCGGCAGGATCCAAAGAAGCTTTCATCACCGCCATCCGCGCGGGGGCGGATGCCGTTTACATAGGTGTTCCGGATTTCAACGCGCGCGTATCGGCGACCGGCATCAATCATTATGACCTGCGGGTCATGATCGACTACGCGCACGGGAAGGGCGTTAAAGTATTCCTCGCGCTCAACACTCTTATCAAGCACGAAGAGATCAACGACGTCGTCAAAAGCCTCACGTTCATCGGACAGATGCGGCCCGACGCGGTAATAGTGCAGGATCTCGGCGTCGCGAACATCATCAAAAACCACTTCCCGGACATCCCGCTCCACGCGAGCACGCAGCTGGCGGTACACAACAGGCCGGGAGTCGACTTCCTTGCACGGCAGGGCTTTGAACGCGTCATCCTGGCGCGCGAGCTTTCATTCTCCGAACTGAAGATCATCGCCGGTGGATCTCCCCTGCCGCTTGAAGTTTTCTGCCATGGCGCCCTGTGCTTCTGTCTGTCTGGCATGTGCCTGTTCTCCAGCCTTATCGGGGGGATGAGCGGCAACCGGGGCAGGTGCACGCAGCCTTGCCGCAGGCTCTGGGAGAACGGGGCAAAGAAAGGGTACCTTTTCTCCCCGCGGGACCTTGAACTCGCCGGACATATCGACAAACTGAAAAAGATCGGCATAGCTTCGCTGAAGATAGAAGGCCGGATGCGGAGCAGCGAATACGTGTACAGGACGGTTAAAGCGTACCGCTTGCTTATCGACGCGCCGGCGGCCGGTTTCAGGGATGCCCTGAAGGAAGCTGAAGCCATACTTGCCCGGGACGTCGCGCGGGAGAAGACCACCTGCCTGTTTTCCGGCAGGGACGCTGCCCTGTTCCAACCAGGCAAAGCGCAGTGCCTGGGGAACTTTTTCGGCCGCATTGATGAGATAAAAGACGGGAACCTTTACATCGTCCCGGCGGAAAGTACCGGGGAGATCGTGGAGAAGGACCGGCTCCGCATCTCTGATCCCGCCAGCGATACGACCATCTCCTTCAAAGTCAGAGGGCTTTCGAAGGAAGGGGCCCGCTACATCATCCCTTTTGGCAAAGCGAATGAGTTTTCCCGCGGTAACCCGGTATTCAAAACGGCTGACGTGTTGTTCGACCAGCAGGATATCGAGAAAGACATCGACGGGATGTATAAGGCGTTCCAGGAGAAAAACCGCGGCGGCCGCAGGGAAGAGCTCCGGTATTCTCAGGCTTACACGTCGCTTATCTCCAGTAAATGGAAAGAATTCAAGAACGCCGTTCCACCGGATCCGGCACAGGACACGCTCTGGATCCGTTTCGACGCGATCGAATGGCAGGACATCCTCCCGCCGCCGGACAAAAACAACAGGCACGTATTGTACCTGACGAAAGAGAATATGCATCTCAGCGATAAGATACCGGCAAAAGACGCGCCTTTTTTCTCGGGAGAGCTTCCACCGTTCATAGGACAGCGCGATGTTCCGCAGTTCGCGCAGCGCGTCAACGGGATGATCGCCGCCGGCATTACGAAATGGGTGATCAACAACGTCGCGCAGTTCGAGTTCTTCAGGGGGACGGCTTGCGAGCTGACTGCCGGCCCTTTCCTTTACACCTGGAACGCCTATACCGCGGCTTTCCTCGCGGACAACGGCGTCACCCGGTTTACCGTCTCATGGGAAGACGATCTTCCGGATATAAAAAAAATGTGCGGTCCCGGCCTGGGAAGCCATGTGGTGTGTTACCTTTACGGTTTTGTGCCTATGGTGCGTTCCCGCCTGATCACCCGGGACATGCTGGAAGACGGTATGATCACCAACTCCATGTCCGATCCAGACCTGCGGGAAGGCAGAGCCCCCTTTTCATTTTTTCCTGTTTTCGAGTCCGGCCTCGCTCTGCTGATCCCGGACAAACCCGTATCCCTCTTCACCGCGAGAGACAAACTCAGGGAATGCGGCATCGCCACTTTCGGTATCGACCTGAGCTACATGAAACCCGACCGTAAACGCTGGGCGGCCGTCTTCTCCGCCTGGCAGCGGCGGGAGCCGCTCCCGGACACCCGGCGGTTCAATTTTAAACGCGGGATCAAATAAGCGGCCTCAATGCGGGGATTCTGTCCGGTGGCATGCAGTGGATCTGGTAAAAAATATTTTTTACCTGCATGTTGATTTTTTTAGTATTTATGCTATAATATGTATGTAAGTCTCATTAACGTGAGGCTTAGAATAATCACTCCGGCATGAAAGTGTGGGGTTAGAAAAAAGTAGGTGAAACAGTAATGGCAACAGGCAAAGTTAAGTGGTTCAATGATGCGAAAGGTTTTGGCTTCATTTCCAACGATGACGGCAGCGGCGATGTGTTCGCTCACTATTCCGCGATAGCGTCGGATGGATTCAAGTCCCTTGCAGAAGGCGATGTCGTCGAATTCGACGTCGAGACTTCAGCAAAAGGTCCCAAAGCATCCAATATCAGAAAAAAATAATAACACTTTCTGATACACAAATAGAGAACCCCCGACTATTAGTCGCGGGTTCTTTATTTTTTTTCAGCGGATCCTTTTAAATCGCGGTCAGCCCCAGCAGCCGCCGGGCGTTCCCTGACAGGATATTGTCCCTGTCCCGCGCGTCAAGGTTCAGGGCGTCCAGCTTTTCCTTCATGACACGGGCCCGTTCCCAGGGGAAATCCGTGGCAAAGAGGATCCTGTCCGGGCCGTGACGCAGTATCATCCGCCGCAGCTGATCGTTGTCCATCTCACGGCAATAGGCAAGGTCGAAGTAAACGTTTGAACCTACCAGGTATTTTTCCACGTCATCCCACATCCTGTACCCTCCCATATGCGCGAGGATGACGGTCAATCCTTTGATCTCAAGAATGCCGCGTACGCCTTTCGGCGTGCAGTGGACTCCGGAATATCCAAGGTCGACACCCGCGTGGAAGACCACCATGAGGCCGTTCTTCGCGCAGGATTCGAAAAGCGGGCGAAGCCTCGGGTCTTCGGGTCTGAACCCCTGGTATTCCGAATGGAGTTTGATGCCTTTGACCCCGTTTTCTTTGAGGAACGAGAGTTCCGCGTCAAAACCCTCATAATCCGGATGCATAGCTCCGAAACACAGTATGCCGGGCAGCTCCGCGTTGATCGCGATCATTTTGCGGTTGATGCTCGCGACCTGCCCCGGTTTCGTGGCCACTGGGAGATTGACGGAAAGGCCGACGCCGTCTTCCTTCATGAAGGAAAGAAGGCCGCGCATGGTGCCGTCGCCGTGATAACGAACGCCCGCGGTGCCGGCGAGTTTTTCGACGCTTTCGGCCGCGATGGAATCGGGAAAGAAATGCGTGTGGGTATCGATGATCATAGCTGCCATTATATACTTTTACGCGGTTACTTTTCAAACCCCCCGGGCAACTGGGTGAAACCGCGCCGCGCGGCCCGGCGCGGTTTTTCTGTTTGCCAACGACGGGGATATAAGCTATACTAAAATACACTTTGTATTTTCAATTGTCTCAACAGAGAGGTCTTATGGAAACGCTGAAATTCAGTGAACTGTCGCTTTCTCCCGAGATGCTTAAGGCCGTCGCGGAAATGGGTTTCGAAGAGGCGACCCCCATACAATCCCTGTCCATACCTCCCGTCATGGAAGGCAAGGACGTCATCGGGCAGGCTCAGACGGGAACTGGGAAAACGGCCGCTTTCGGAATCCCGATCCTTGAAACGCTCGACATGAAGGAAAAACTGCCGCAGGCGATCGTCCTGTGCCCGACGCGGGAACTGGCCATACAGGTCGCTGAAGAAATGCGCATGCTCGGAAAATACAAAAAGAACGTTGCCGTCCTGCCCGTTTACGGCGGGCAGCCCATCGACCGCCAGATCCAGGCGCTGAGGCGTTTGCCCCAGATCATCATCGGAACGCCCGGCCGCGTCATCGACCATCTGGAACGGGGGACGCTGAAGCTGACCTCGGTGCGCAAAGTCATTCTTGATGAAGCCGATGAAATGCTCGATATGGGTTTTCGCGAAGACATCGAGCTAATTTTGAAGACCGTTCCGGCGACACGTCAGACGGTTTTCTTTTCGGCGACCATGCCCAAAGCCTTCATGGACATGACACGAAGATTCCAGAAGAACCCGCTGGTGGTAAAAGCCATACACGGCAAGCTCGCCGCGCCCCGCATCGAGCAGGAGTATTTCGAAGTGAAAGAATCGTCCAAACTTGAAGTGCTGGCCCGGGTCATCGACATGTACGGCGTTTCGCTCGGTCTCGTCTTCTGCAATACCAAGCGGAAAGTCGACGAGGTGGTCAGCCATCTGCAGACGCGGAGCTACGCCGCGGACGGTATTCACGGCGATATGAACCAGACGCAGCGGGACCGTGTCATGAACAAGTTCCGCAGCGGCGCGGTCGAGATCCTGGTCGCCACCGACGTGGCAGCCCGCGGCATCGATGTGGAGAACGTCGAAGCGGTATTCAATTACGATGTGCCGCAGGACGAAGAGTATTATGTCCACCGCATCGGGAGGACCGGACGGGCGGGTAAAGAAGGCCGTGCTTTCACGTTCGTTTCCGGCAAAGAAATATACAAGCTCAGGGATATCCAGCGCTATATCAAAACTACGATAAAACGGGGACAGGTCCCGTCATTGAAAGATGTCGAGCAGATGAAAGCTGCCCAGGTTTTCGACGAGATCCGGGAAGAGTTGGAATCCCAGGACATTCAGCGCTACATCAACATGATCGAACACCTGATGGGCGAGGAATACACTTCCCTTGAAGCCGCCGGAGCATTGCTGAAAATGGCTTTGAAGCAGCAGGCTCAGTCCGAGGCGCTTCCCGCCGCGAAGCCCGCGCAGAAGTACGGGGACACGGGCGCGGAACAGGGAATGGTAAGGCTCTTCCTCAATGTCGGGAAAAAACAGAATGTGAAAGTCGGCGACATAGTGGGAGCGATCGCCGGGGAAACGGGCATAAGCGGCCAGGAGATCGGGAACATCGAACTGCACGATGCATTCAGCTTCGTTGAAGTGCCGGAAGGCAGCGCTGAAAAAGTCATGACCATCATGAAAAAACGGAATATCAAGGGAAATCGCGTTACCCTCGAACCCGCCATTCCAGAGTCACGCAGCAGGAAATAGAATTCACGCATAGAAAAAAACCGTTTCATAAATAATGAAACGGTTTTTTTCTATTTTAAGATCGTTGAATACGTGATCACACTTCGCTGAAATCTTTCGGATACTGGACGGTGCCTGTGATGGTCTTGAGGGCTCCGGGAAGGAGTTCCAGAGCCATAAATGCGTTGTCAGGCACCTCGAAAGGAGCCTTGATCTTCCAGGTGCTCGCGGGTTTAAATCCAAAACGGGGATAGTATTCCGGCTGGCCCAGGACGATCACGGAAGAGAATCCGCTATGTATGGCCTTGCTCAGTCCTACCTTGATCAGCTTACTGCCAACGCTCTGTTTCTGATATTCGGGCAGTACCGATACCGGAGCCAGCGCCAGCGATCCTGTCTTTTTGTCACCGTCCGCGATATCGATCGGATAAAAAAGGATATGGCCGATCAGCTTCTCATAGTACCAGGCAGCGAGCGACAGCTCGGGAACAAAGCGGGGTGTATTTCTCAGGTTGTCTACGAGGACAGCTTCGTTCTCCCGTCCAAATGCCTGCGTAATGACATTGAAAACATTTTTGTAATCCATCCTGGTTTCAGGCCGGATGTTTATTCTCATGGGATCTCCTGGAGACGCGGGAACGGACGTAACAACTACGGCGGTTACGATGCCGGTTAAGGTTGTAAACGGGCTTCGTAACCGGTGTTGCCGTTCCGTCTGACGAGTCTTTTTCTGTTGATATTGTACCATTTATTTACCCTGCCGGAAAATATACCGGGCGAATGGCTAAGGTTATTTGACAACTGGTAAATCAAGTGTTATAATCTAAATGAAAATGATTGTCATTAACGAGAGATTTATAGAATGGCCGTGAAAGATGGGAAATGTGCGCAAGGGTGGCAAGGTAAATTTAAAGGCTGCGGTTACAAGATAACCGTCGGCCGTGAAGCAATTCTGGATATATTGTCGAAGGCGAAAAAGCATTTGAGCGCTGAAGATATATACATGAAAGTTCATTCCACTTATCCGACAATAGGCTTGACTACGGTATACAGAACCCTTGAAATACTTGTAAAGCTGGGATTCGTATACAAGTTTGATTTTGGTGACGGAAGAGCACGTTATGAACTTTCCGAAGGGGAAAAGGGAGAAAATCATCATCATCATTTAGTATGCACTCACTGTAATGGAGTTTTCGACTACACTGACTTTATCGATGAGGAATTGAAACTTTTGCAGGAAACCGAAAAAGGGCTGGCAAAGAAGTATAGCTTTCGGATCACGAATCATCTGATCCAGTTTTATGGCATTTGTGAAAAGTGCGGAAAAGGAAAGTAAGTTTTTTTTGCTTCGCAAATGGAAATGGTTGTCATTATTAATAGTGAGGTATTGTTTTTGCCGGGATTTGATGATATGTACCAAACGAAAAAGGGCCTATGACAGGTGGAAGCAGATGATTGACATAGAATAGTAAACATGGAGGGCAATTATGGCAGCGAAAGTTGAGAAGGATAAGTGCTCGGGCTGCGGCAAGTGCGCGGAAATATGTCCGGTACAGGCTATTAAGATCGAAGACGGAAAAGCAATAATAAGCGATGATTGTATCGAATGCGGCGCGTGCTTGAATGCCTGTTCTATGGATGCCTTATCCATTTAATGGAGGTAACATATATGCCTTATAAAGACGGTAGTTGTTTTGGAAGAGGAAGGGGAGCGGGCAGAGGGAGAATGGCGGGGAGCAGGGCGGGAGCGGGCCCCGGCGGCTGCTGCGTATGTCCAAACTGCGGCGAAAAAGTTCCGCACCAGGCAGGGACGCCTTGTTCCGGCGCGAACTGTCCTAAATGCGGCACGCGGATGATTCGAGGATAAAAGGGTTCTTGGCAATGAATAGCATCAACGGACCGGAAATACAGGAAAGCTACCGGAATTATTGCGCCCGTAAAGAGCTTTATAAAAAATACGGGTACGATATGGAAAAGGAGCGGGGTTTTATTGTCGACAAGGCTCAGCCTTTACAGGGTAAACTGCTGGAAGTGGGGACAGGCAAAGGACATCTGGCGATAGAGCTTGCCCGGAAAGGATATTATTTCGACAGCGTTGATTCCGATAAAGAAAACCTGCGTATCGCTGAACTGAATTTGAAATGCCTTCGTTTTGAAAACTGCGTGAAACTTGCACTGGAGAACGCGGAACATTTGAGTTTTAAAGATACGAGTTTCGACGCCGCGCTCATGGTCAATGTCCTTCATCATCTGCAAAACCCCTATCAGGTGTTAAGGGAACTTATCAGGGTCGTGTCGTTAAACGGGAAGATCGTTATAAGCGATTTTACTGAAGAAGGATTTTCGGTTATGGATAAGATCCATGCAAGCGAGGGGACTTGCCACGAAAAGGGGAAAGTAAGCCTGGGAGAAATTGAGAACTTCCTGTTAAGCAAGGGTTTCAGGACGGAGAGGTTCACGAGCCGCTTTCAGGAGATCATAGTTATACGTTTTGGCGTTCTCTTTTCTTTTGATCTATTTGCTTAAAAGAAAAACCGCGGCGGTGAGAACGGGCAAAGAAGGCTTTTCAGCGGTTATCGGTCAGGGGTAATACAATGGAAAAAAAGAATTATAAATATATTTACGGCCCCGTAAGTTCCTGGCGGATAGGGGTGTCGCTTGGCATAGATCCGGTCGCGCGCCCGGAAAAGACCTGTTCTTTTGACTGCATTTATTGCCAGATCGGCAGGACACAACGGCTCACTCTTTCCCGCGAAGAATTCGTGCCTGTTTCTGCTGTTATGGACGAGATACGCTCTCTGCCTGATATTACCGTCGATTATATCACTTTCGCGGGAACCGGTGAACCGACGCTGGCCAAAAATCTCGAGGAAATGATACGGGCGGTCAAAACGGTGAGAACTGAAAAAATCGCGGTCATAACTAATTCCTCCACTCTGCGTATCAAGGAAGTCCGGCGCTTGCTCGGCCTTGCCGACCTTGTGGTGGCAAAACTGGATGCCTGCGATGAGAGTTCGTTTAAAATAATAAGCGGCCCGGCGGAGGGCCTGAAGATCACGGATATCATTGAAGGCCTCATGAAGTTCAGGGAGGAATACGCGGGCAAACTGGCGGTCCAGATAATGTTTGTTGACGATAATAAAGGGCTGGCAAAGGAACTGGCGTCTCTGGTAAACGCCGTTAAGCCGGACGAGGTTCAGATAAACACTCCCTTGCGGCCCTGCGCGGCGGCTCCTCTCTCGAATGATGATATTTTGAAAATAAAGGATGTCTTTGTGAAGGCTTGTGTTCCCAACGGTATCACCGTGAAATCGGTTTATGACCCGTTGGTCAAAAAGAAAACGGAGCCGATAAGCTCCGCTGAGACCATAAGAAGAAGAGGGAAGCCGGTATGACCGGCATATACACATGGGAGGCCTCATGGAAGAAAAAAATGAATGTATGACAGTATCGTTGCCGAGGATCGGGGACAAAGCGCCTGCTTTTAAGGCGGTGACAACCCAGGGAGAGATTAATTTCCCTGAACAGTTTGCCGGCAGCTGGGTTATTTTATTCAGCCATCCCGCTGATTTTACGCCGGTGTGCACGTCCGAGTTTATGACATTCGCGGCAGCGGAAGAAAAGTTCGCGAAGGCGAACTGCAAGCTCGTGGGGCTTTCCATTGACGGGCTTTACAGCCACATCGCGTGGCTGAGGACCATCAAGGAGAAGATCGAATATAAGGGGATGAAAAACATCGAAGTGAAATTCCCTCTTATAGAAGATATCACCATGTCAGTGGCAAAGATGTACGGCATGGTACAGCCGGGGGAAAGCGCGACGAAAGCGGTAAGAGCCGTCTTCTTTATCGATCCCAAGGGGATCATCAGGGCGATGATCTACTATCCTTTAAGCATAGGCCGTAATTTCGATGAACTTTACCGGGTGATAATCGCCCTGCAGACCGCGGACGCTTTTTCTGTCGCGTGCCCCGCGGACTGGCAGCCCGGCGACGATGTGATCGTCCCTACCGCAGGTTCCTGCGGGGTAGCGAAAGAGCGCATGGAAGAAAAAAAGGATATGAAGTGCCACGACTGGTTTTTCTGCACAAAAAAACTGAGCAAAGAAGATGTCATGCAGAAGATCATAAAAAAATAACAGCGGAGGCACGGCTGGCGCGGCCCCCCAATGGGGACGGCCAGCCATGTCACCCGGTTGGAATCAAGGAGGCATCACAGTATGCGGATAGGAATACCGATGGAAGGCACCACAGGGCTTGAAGGGAACGTATGCATGCATTTCGGCCAGTGCACCCACTTTCTTATAGTGGATGTGGAAAACGGCAAGGTCGCCGGGTCAAAAGTAGTGCCGAACGAAGCTCAGCACGGCGGAGGGGGATGCGTGGCAGTCAATGAAATACTGAAAAACGATATCACACATGTCATAGCCGGCGGTATGGGTATGGGAGCTCAGCAGAAATTCGGCGCGGCGGGTGTAAAAATATTCGGGTTCACGGGAAAAGTGAAAGACGGGATAGACCTGCTTCTCGGAGACAAGCTCAACGGCATTGAAGCCTGCGCGGAGCATGGCGAATGCCACTGATGTGTAATAAAAGGACGGTACATATATGAAAATTTGCATTACTTCGGAAGGCAGAACGCTCGATTCTCCCGTCGACCTCCGGTTTGGCAGGAGCCGGTATTTCATTGTGATGGATACCGACACCATGGCATTTGAGGTCATAGACAACCAGAACGCGAACGCGCCGGGCGGCGCGGGCATACAGGCGGGCCAGCTCATGGCTTCGAACGGGGTCCGTTCAGTTCTCACGGGCAATGTCGGCCCGAACGCGTTCCAGACGTTAAAGGCGGCGGGAATAGAAGTGTTTACCGGTATAAAGGGCACGGTCAAAGACGCGGTTGAGGGATTTAAAAAGGGAAGCCTCAAAGCCGAACAAAATGCCACGGTAAATTCACATAATGGAATGAAATAACCTGAGGAATGAAGACAGGCGGAACAGTGAACGATCTTAAGCAAAAGGACATAGCAGTCGTCGGTGTTTCGCACCGGCCGGAGAAATACGGCCATAAGATCTTTCGCGATATGCTGAGTGCCGGGTACAACGTTAAAGGCGTCAGCGTGCGCGGCGGTGAAGTGCTCGGTCAGAAGATTTACAAGCATATTAAGGAAATTGAAAGCGTTCCCGACATGGTCATTACTGTCGTGCCTGCTCAGATCACCGAGCAGGTTGTGGAGGAATGCAGGGAGCTCGGCATTAAAGAGATCTGGATGCAGCCGGGGTCGGAATCCGCCGCGGCCATGGAAAAGGCGCGGGAATACGGCATAAGCGTAACGGCGAACGCCTGCATAATGATAGAAAAAAGGATATGGTAGAACATGCGCGCTGAAAGAAGCAGGGAGTTTTCCCGGAGGGCCGGTTTATGATCATAGCGGTCGCGAGCGGTAAAGGGGGGACGGGGAAAACGACGGTCGCGGTCAATCTCGCGTTATCGCTGGGGGACGCCCAGCTTCTTGACTGCGATGTGGAAGAACCGAACGCCCATCTTTTTTTAAAGCCCGTTTTCCATGAGAAGATATCCGCGTATACGCCGGTACCCGCGATAGATGAAACAAAATGCAATTATTGCGGTATATGCCGGGAGGCGTGCGCGTATCATGCCCTTGCAGTTATTCCGCCATCGGATCCCTCAAAAAAAGGAACAGTGCTGGTATTTCCGCATCTCTGTCACGGATGCGGCGCGTGCAGCCTTTTGTGCCCCCAAAATGCTATCGAAGAAACAAAGAAAGAGATAGGCGTGGTCGAGATTGGCGAGGCAGGGCCGGTAAAATTCGCTCATGGCAGGCTCAATATAGGCGAAGTGATGTCGCCGCCTCTCATAAGACAGGTGAAAAAGTATGTCGAAAAAGCCGGGACGGTTATCATTGACGCCCCTCCGGGCACATCCTGCCCGGTGATAGCCGCGGTCAAAGGCAGTGATTTCTGCGTTCTTGTCGCCGAGCCGACGCCTTTCGGCCTGAACGATCTCGTGCTTGCGGCCGACGTGCTCAAAAAACTGGACATTCCCTTCGGCGTGGTCATTAACCGTGCGGACATCGGGGACGATAAGACCGAAGCTTATTGCCGGGACAACAAAATACCTTTACTCTTAAAAATACCGTTTGACAGAGAGATCGCCGTTTTGTATTCAGCAGGGATCCCCATGACGCAAGAAAAGCCGGAATATAAAGAAATGTTCTTGAAAATGTTCGGAGAGATAAAAACCATTCTGGCGGGGAGGCGTGCATGAAGCTTGGGATTGTCATCCATTCAAATGACCCGGAAACAGTCTGGAACGCTTTCAGGTTAGGCAATTACGCTTTAAAAGAAGGCGACGCGGTGAGCGTCTTCCTCATGGCAAAAGGAGTGGAATGCGAATCCCTTGACACCGGGCAATTCAAGGTCACGGAACAGATCAATTCGCTGGCCGGCGGCGGCGGAAAAATATACGCGTGCGGCACATGCCTCAAAATACGCAATTCTCAAGGCTCTGATACCTGCCCCTTGTCGACAATGAAAGATCTGTATGACTTAATAAGAACAAGCGATAAAATAGTAACATTCTAGAGGCACGGTGCATAATGAAACAAATACTGGTCATCAGCGGAAAGGGCGGGACGGGAAAAACGATATTGACCGCGTCCTTTGCCGCCCTCGCGGATAACAAGGTCATGGTTGACTGCGATGTGGATGCCGCGGACCTGCATCTTATTCTGCATCCGGTAACGAGGCAGAGGCATGAGTTCAGGAGCGGCATGACGGCGCGCACAGATCTTCAGCTGTGCTCTGCCTGCGGACAATGCAGAACGGTATGCCGGTTTGACGCGGTACGGGAGGATTTCAGCATCGATCCCGTTTCCTGCGAGGGATGCGGCCTGTGCGCGCGCGTATGCCCTCAGAATGCCATACGCATGGAAGAAAATCTTTCGGGGCAATGGTTTATCTCGGACACGGAATACGGCCCTCTGGTACACGCGAAGCTCGGCATTGCCGAAGAAAATTCCGGGAAACTGGTGGCCAGGATACGGCAGGCGGCAAAGGAGCTTGCTGAAGAAAAAGTGTGCGATTACGTTATCATCGACGGCCCTCCGGGTATCGGCTGCCCGGTCATCGCTTCGCTGTCGGGCGTTGGCCTCGCGGTCATCGTGACGGAGCCGACGGTGTCGGGACTGCACGATCTGAAAAGAGTCCTTGAAGTCGCGGAACATTTTAAGGTGCCCTGCGGCGTGGTGATCAATAAATATGACCTGAATACCGCCTACGCCGCTGTTATTGAAGAGTTTTGCGGGGGCAAACACATTAACGTTATCGGAAAAATACCGTTTTCTAAAGAAGTAAGCATGTCGATAGTCCGGGGTCTGCCCGCCGTAAAGTTCTGCAGTGACGGTACCGCTGAAAAGATTGCCGCTGTCTGGAAACAGATCAAATAACAAATAGAAACAGGGTGAAACTGAAAAACAAATCCGGGGAATATGTACTTTTATAGGCCTGCGCGGCAGCGGTAAGAAAAATGCCTTATGGAGGCGTGTGGAACGCAGCGAAAAAAGAGACCTTATCAGCGACTATTTCGGAAGGATGAACGATCCGGTCGTTTCCGCGTTCTTAAAAGGCCCCTGCGGCGACGAGATGGAGTTTTATCTCGTTATTGAAAATGACGTGATCACTGACATACGTTTTTACACGGAAGGATGCGAAGCGACAAAGTCATGCGGCGCCATGACATCTCTTCTCGCCAAAGGGAAGACCGTTGAAAAGGCATTGTGCGTATCTCCCGGCGAGGTTCTCGGGAATCTGGAAAGCCTTCCCGCCGGCCATCGCCATTGCTCAATACTCGCGGTAAGCACGCTGTATAGAGCGCTGGCGGAATATTTATTGAAGAATTAATCGTAATAAGGAGAACATTGTATGGATTGTTCCACGCGGAAGCAGGAGATGGATGAGCAGGACCGGCGCATCACGGAAAACACGGCGAAGATCAAACATCCGGTCATTGTGATGAGCGGTAAGGGCGGAGTCGGCAAAAGCTCGGTGGCGGTGAACCTTGCTTATGCCCTGTCACTCAAGGAAAAGAATGTTGGTATAATGGATATCGACCTCCACGGCCCGAACATCGCCAAGATGCTCGGCATAGAGAAACAGGAGATCATCAATTCCGGGTCCAGTATACAGCCCGTTGACATAAGCCCCCGTTTAAAAGCGGTGAGCCTGGCGCTCACGGGATACGCTCCTGATCAGCCTATCATATGGCGCGGCCCCATGAAGGCTGGAGTCATCCGGCAGTTCCTGAGCGATGTGAACTGGGGAGACCTTGACTATCTGGTTATGGACGCTCCTCCCGGGACGGGCGATGAACCTTTGACCGCTATTCAGAATATTCCGAACATAAGCGGAGCGGTTATCGTTACCACGCCGCAGGATGTGGCTATCCTTGATTCCCGCAAAAGCGTTATCTTTGCCCGCGAATTGAAGATCCCTGTTATCGGTATTATTGAGAACATGAGCGGCCTGGTCTGCCCTCATTGCCAGGGTGAGGTGAACATATTCAAGAAGGGCGGCGGTGAAAAAGCCGCGAAAGACCTTGGCGTGCCTTTTCTCGGACGGATCCCGTTCGAGCCGAAACTCGTGGAATACGGCGACAGCGGCACCCCTTTCGTTTCGTTTGACGATGTTTCCCCTTCCGCCCGGGCTTTTATGGAGATAGTAGAAAAGATACAGGCATACGTTGAGGTCTGAAACAGCCAAAGAAAGGCACCGTCTCAAATGATAATAAAGCTGACAGAGATGCAGGCCGGGGAAAAGGGTATTATAAGCGAGATCCGCGGAGGAAGATGTTTTTCCGCGAAGCTTGAGAACATGGGGCTTCGTAAACACAAGAAGATCAGAAAAATATGCTCCATTCTATTATCCGGGCCCCAGCTGGTGCAGATAGATGACATGAAGATCGCCGTCGGCCATGGAATGGCTGAGCGGATATACGTTGAGGTCCCGGGGTAATGGTGAAGAAGATCCTTCTGATGGGCAATCCCAACGTCGGGAAAAGCGCTTTGTTTTCACGGCTTACCGGCGCGAAAGTAATGATATCCAATTACCCCGGAAGCACCGTTGCGTTTTCTCAGGGTGAGATGAAAATGAACGGGGAATGGCTCGTCGTGATAGATGTGCCGGGAACGTATTCCCTTCAGCCGGCATCTAACGCGGAAGAAGTGGCGGTGCGGCTGCTCAATGACGGCGACGTGATCATTAATGTCGTGGATGCCGCGAACCTTGAAAGAAACCTGTTCCTGACGCTGCAGCTGCTGCAGAGCGTGAAACCGGTCATTGTCGCTCTGAATATGTGGGACGATACAAAACACAGAGGGATACAAATTGACATAAGGAAACTTGAGGAACGCCTGGGAGTGCCGGTAGTGCCCACCAGCGGATTAAGCGGGACAGGCGTAAAAGAGCTTGTACAGCGCGTAACGGAAGCAAAAGCGCGTGGAGAAAAACGTTCCCGTGAAGAAATATGGGAAATAATAGGGAATATTACTTCAGACGTTCAAAAATTGACCGGCCGTCGCCATTCGATCCTTGACCGTCTTGAGGATATAAGCATTCTTCCTTTTGCCAGAGTGATCATTGCCGTTACCGTCATTGCGGGGTCCTTCTGGTTTGTCCGGTTTCTCTGCGAGAACATCGCTTCGTTCCTGCTTGAGCCTCTTTTTGACGCTTTCTGGCTGCCGCTTACGCAGAGGATAAGCGCGTTTCTCGGCGAAAACGGCATAGCGCATCATATACTGATAGGAACGCTCGCGGAGGGCCGCATAGATTTCGGCCAGTCTTTCGGCCTGCTCACCACGGGGGTTTATGTCCCGGTCGTGATGGTATTTCCGTATGTGCTGGGTTTCTATTTTATACTCGGGCTTCTTGAAGACTTTGGCTATTTACCGAGGATCGCGGTGCTCGCGGACAACTTCATGCACCATTTAGGCCTTCACGGGTACGCGGTAATACCGTTTATTTTAGGGTTGGGCTGCAATGTCCCCGGTGCCCTGGCTTTGAGAATACTGGAAGAGAGAAGAGAAAAATTCATTGCCGCTACGCTCCTTGCCGTCTCTGTCCCCTGCATGGCGCAAACAGCGGTTATCGCGGGGCTGGTGGGTCAGAGAGGATTCCTATACCTTGCCCTGGTCATAGGTATTCTTTTCGCTCTGCTCGTGGTAGAAGGCGTCATTCTCAATAGGATGGTAAAAGGCGAAAGCCCTGAAATACTGCTCGAGATCCCTCCCTACCGGATGCCGCGCCCGGGTATCGCGTTCAAGAAATTATGGATGCGGATATCGTCGTTTTTTACCGAGGCGCTGCCCATGGTGTTCCTGGGCATCGTAGTGATCAATATTCTTTACGCGTTTAAGGTCATCGATGCCCTCGGTGTTCTCATGAAACCGGTCATCAC
This sequence comes from uncultured Elusimicrobiales bacterium, assembly GCA_964577205.1. Classification (GTDB taxonomy): domain Bacteria; phylum Elusimicrobiota; class Endomicrobiia; order Endomicrobiales; family CAIRNS01; genus CAZNYG01. The sequence goes on from CAZNYG010000032.1 coordinate 23,052, forward strand.
CGGCTTGTGGGGGCTTCCCGCGGAAATGGTCCCCGCTCTGTTAATAGGTCTTTTGAGGAAGGACGTTGCCGTGGGTATGCTGGCTCCTCTCGGCCTGACCAACGGACAGCTGGTTACCGGAGCTGTCGTGCTCGCCATATATTTCCCCTGCCTGGCCACGTTAGTGGTTTTGTACCGTGAACTGGGGAAAATAGATCTGTTAAAAATAGCGCTGATCATGCTTTTTACCGTTGTCAGTGTGGGAACGCTGTTGAATTTACTGCTTTCATGAAAGGAACAGGGCCATGATGATCAGACAGGCAAAAGTACCGGATGTCGTGCATATCCACACTCTCGTAAAAGAACACGCGCGTCAGGGTGAGCTGCTGCCGCGGCCGATAACGGACCTCTATGAAAAACTCCCGGAATTCGTCGTGGTTGAATCGAAAGGCGCCATAGTGGGCTGCGGCGCTCTGCATGTGACATGGGAAGACCTGGCGGAAGTGCGGACGCTCATCGTGTCGAAAAAACATCAGGGTGAAGGTATCGGCTCAAAGATCGTGAAGGTGCTGGAGAAACGGGCGGCGGTTCTCGGCATCGCAAAGGTTTTTGCCCTTTCGTTCAAACCCGGTTTTTTTAAGGCGATAGGATATAAAGAGATCTCCAAGGAAGAACTGCCGCAAAAAATATGGCGTGACTGCGTCAACTGCCCTCTTTTCCCTGATTGCGGAGAGACCGCGCTTATTAAAATGAAAGCAGGTAAATAAGATGAACTTTTTCGCTGCCATATCCGCCAGCGTGATACTGAGCCTTGTGTCGTTGATCGGCATTTTTTCACTTATCATCAATGATAAAGTGCTGAAGCCTTTGCTGTTCATGCTCATCGGCCTGTCCGCGGGAGCGCTGATAGGCGGAGCGTTCCTGCACATATTGCCTGAAGCGGTTGAAAAAACGCCGGGGCACAGCGCTCTATTCCTTTACGTCGTTTTCGGATTTGTCTTCTTTTTCTTTATCGAGCACGCCCTGCACTGGCGGCATTGCCACGATGCCCACTGCACGATACATTCATTCGCTTATATGAATCTTGCCGGCGACGCCGTCCACAACTTTGTTGACGGCATCATCATGGGGACAAGTTTTACCGTCAGCATCCCTTTCGGCACTGCGACGACTGTCGCCATGTTCCTCCACGAGATACCCCAGGAGCTCGGTGATTTCGGCGTTCTTGTCTATGGGGGCTTCAGCAAAAAAAAGGCGCTATTTTTTAATTTTCTTACCGCCACGCTGTGCATTGCCGGCACCGCGGCGGGATTCTTATTGACGTCCGGGATCGCGTGGTTTCCCACACTCGTCCTCCCCATGGCGGCCGGAGGTTTTATCTATATTGCTTCCTGCGATCTTATACCGGAAATACATCGTGAGCCTGACCCGAAGAAAGCTGTCATGGCTATTGTAATGTTCCTCGCGGGAATAGCGCTTATGTATCTATTGAAAGAGGGTTAAACAAATGGCCATAGTCAAAGAAGGGATCCCCTTTATCGTTGTTCCCTGCTGTATGGGTGTCTTTGTCGTTTCCTTATTGAGCGGTCCGTTGGCAGTGGCGGCGGGGATTACGCTTATCTGCATTGGAGTGTTCTGTGCGTTTTTCTTTCGCGATCCCCGGCGCGCCGTTGTCGTAAATGATGCAGAACTGCTTGCTCCTGCGGACGGCACGGTGATGGAGATCAGCGAGGAGGGCGGAACGAAGACTGTGCGCATTTTCCTTTCAGTATTCAACGTGCACCTTCAGCGGTCTCCGTGTGCCGGAACGGTGAAAAGCGTGGTGTATGTCCCGGGAAAATGCCTTCCCGCGATGAATGAAAATGCTCATATAGAAAATGAGCAGAATGTGTTTACCATAACAACGCCGGGAGGCGATATCGTCGTAAGACAGATCGCCGGCATCATTGCCCGGAGAGTGGTCTCGTGGGTGAAACCGGGCGAACACCTCGCGCAAGGCCAGAAAATAGGTTTTATCAAGTTTGGTTCGCAGGTGAATATCCTCATGCCGTCAACAGCCCGTGTGACGGTACGGGAAGGCGAAAAGATTATCGCGGGAAAAACGGTCGTCGCTGTATTTTAGCCCGAAACATCCTGCCATTGACTCTCAGCGGATAGAAATAGTATAAATGATTATCTTATGAAAATGTTAAGATGGCTGTTAGGCATTTATCTGGCGTTGTTTTTTGCGGTGGTGATCCCTTTTCATCATCATGCGGACGCTCTCACTCATCCGGATAATTGCAGTATTTTCTGGTAGTCCGTCAGGGCTATGTTCCCGCTCTGTCGGTATCGTTAGTAGTCGTAGTGCTTGCCTTTCTCCTCATTGCCGTCCGCGTCAGTCGGGTATGTGACCGCCGCGCGGTTTGTCCTCGCCTGAGAAGTCCTCCCGCATTCTGAATTACCTCAACCTGTAAAAACACAAAATCGTTATTTACTTACCCGGGAGGAACTATGTTCGGAATGCGCACTTTATCCTGCTGTTTTTTACTATTTATCATCACTAGTGTCCGACACAATATGAATCAAAATTCAATTCATATTGAATATCGGT